>JBBFLY010000014.1:0-51471 GCA_037478855.1 Acidimicrobiales bacterium
CCGGCGGTGACGTCGAGGTGCCGGGCCGCGTCGAGCACCGTGACCGCCTCGACGCCGAACACCGCTGTCTGCGACGGATCGGCGGTGGGATGAGGGATGCGGCCGTAGCTCGGCTTCATGCCCACGAGCCCGCTGAACGCCGCCGGGATCCGGGTGGAGCCGCCCCCGTCGCTCGCGGTGGCGATCGGCACCAGGCCACCGGCGACCGCCGCCGCCGAACCACCGCTCGAGCCCCCCGGGGTGCGCTCGAGGTTCCAGGGGTTGCGGGTCACACCCCAGGCCCGGGAGCGGGTGTACTGGATCGTGCCGAACTCCGGCGCTGCGGTCTTCCCAACGAAGACCGCCCCCGCGGCACGCAGGCGCGCGACGTGGATGGAGTCCGCCGCAACCGGCGGTGCGCCCTTGAAGAGCAGCGAACCATGCGAGGTCGGCATCCCTGCACAGTCCTCGAGGTCCTTCACGCCGAACGGCACCCCGGCGAAGGGCCCGGGGTCCTGCCCCCGACGCACCTGCTCGTCGATCTCCGCAGCCCGGGCCCGGGCGGCGTCGAGGTCGAGATGCACAAAGGCGTTCAGCATCTCGTTGCGCTCCTCGATCGCCGACACGCACTGCTCGAGCAGCGCGCTGGCGCTCAGCTCACCGCGGCGCACCGCGTCCGCTGCCTCGGTCGCGGATGGAAGCTCCGCCATCTGATCCCCCTTCGCTCACCTCGGTGCGGTTGGCCCGCACCGTCACCTGCTCAGATCACGTGTCGTCGGACCGCCATGGGGGCACCCGAGGCTCGTCGTAGAGCACCTCGACCGGCTCACCACGGATCGCCCGGAACGCGTGGTCGGCCCAGTGCTCAGCCCCTGCGGTGTGCTCGGGCAGCTCGTGCTGCGCGAACCAGCCCACGTCGGCGCACTCGAGCGGATGCGGTCGCAGATCCCCACCGACCGCCTGACAGTGGAACACGAGGGAGTACAGCGGGATCCGGCTGAAGCCCAGCCGCAGACCATCGAAGACGGCGATCAGACGCCGCACCTCGCAGTCGATGCCCGTCTCCTCCCTCACCTCCTTCACCGCGACCTCGGACGCCGAGTACCCGATGTCCGCCCAACCCGTCGGGTACAGCCAGATCCCCGAGTCCGCACGCTTGACCAGGAGGATCTCGCCGCGCTCGTTGCCCACCACCGCCCCCACGGCGATCTTGGGCGTCTGGTAGCCCGCGATCCCGCTCCCGGTCGTGCGCATCCACTCCGAGACGATGTGGTCGTGGTCGAGCTCAGCGCCGGCGGCATGGCGGATGTCGGCCGCCACGGCGAGCACCTCCTCGAACCGCTCCCGCTCATAGGGGTTGTTGGTGAAGCTGAGGCCGGTGCGGGCGATGCCCGCGAGCGCCTCGCTCCAGCGGAGCAGATCTTGTGCGCTCACCCGTCGGTCCACCGGCCGCACGCTACTGCGAGCCGCCATGCGATCGCGGCGCCGGGGCGCTCCGGCGGGCCGGCTCAGGGCGCGAGCGCGTGGAGGATGGCCCGCTCCAGCTCCGCGAGATGACCCGGATCGGTCACCTTGCCGCCGGCACGGTCGCACACGTAGAAGGAGTCGACCACGTCTGCGCCGAGCGTCTGCACCTTCGCCGACCGCAGGTCGAGGTCGAGCTCGGCGATGGCGCGCGTGATCTTGTAGAGCACCCCCACCCCGTCGGGAGCTCGCACCTCCACCACGGTCGCCACGGCTGAGATGTCGTTGTCGACGAGGACCGAGGGCGGCCCGGGAGCGGGCATCGTGCGGCGATCACGCCGGTACACGCGGGCTCGCTCCTCGAGGCGCGCGTGGAGCGCCAGCTTCCCGTCGAGGGCCTTCTCGATGTCGGCGACGACACGGGTCCAGGGGATCGAAGCGTCGAACGCGCTCTCCACGCGGAACGTCTCGATCGCCATGCCGCGATCGTCGGACGACGCAGCCGCCTCCAGCACATCGAGCCCGTTGAGCGCCAGCGCGCCGGCGACCCTGCTGAACACGCCCGGACGGTCCTCGGCGATGACGAGGAGGGTGTCGTCGAGCGCTTCGATGATCCGGCGTCCCTCCGCCATGCGGGCGAGCTGCTCCTCTGAGGGGAACTGGTCTGAAGCCGTCAGCTCCGTGACCGCTCCGCCGCCGAGGACGTGCGCGGTGCGCGCCTCGAGGTCAGCGACCAGCTCGGCCTT
The DNA here is from genome assembly GCA_037478855.1 of Acidimicrobiales bacterium. Lineage (GTDB taxonomy): Bacteria > Actinomycetota > Acidimicrobiia > Acidimicrobiales > Acidimicrobilacustridaceae > Rhabdothermincola. Next base: position 2,190 of record JBBFLY010000014.1, read on the forward strand.
CCAGCTGTTCCAGGCCCCAGGACCGGTGGCGAGCGAATCCGCCTCGGTCAGCGCGGCGAGGAGCCGGAGGGTGGAGAGCGAGCCGACCAGACCGGCGACCCGATCGATGGTGCCAGCATCCGACAGGTCGCGACGCACCGCGACGTCCGCGAGGAGCAGGTGGTGACGCACCAGATCCTGCAGCACCACCACGTCTTCGGGCGGGAAGCCAAGCCGTGGACCGATGCGACCCACCAGCTCGACGCCGACCTCCGTGTGGTCACCGGGCCAGCCCTTGCCGATGTCGTGCAGGAGCGCGCCCACCACGAGCAGGTCCGGACGGTCGACCCGGTCGACCAGTGCCGCGGCGTTCACCGCGGTCTGACACAGGTGACGGTCCACCGTGTAGGTGTGGTACGCGTTGCGTTGCGGTCTGCACCGCACGTTCACCCACTCGGGCAGGATCCGTACCCAGATCCCCCGCTGGTCCAACGACTCGATGACCGCGATCGCGGGCTCGCCGGCAAGCAGCAGATCGACCAGCAGACCACGCGCCTCCTCCGGCCACGGTTCGGGCAGCGGTGGCGCCTCGTCTGCCAGGCGGTTCAGAGTACGGCGCTCAATGCGGGTCGCGTGCCGTACCGCCGCGGCAGCCACCCGGAGCACGAGGAGCGGGTCGGTCGAGGGATCGGCATCCCGGTGGAGCTCGACGACACCCTCTCTCAGCACCACCCCGGGGGCGAGCTCCCGGTCTCGAACCATGCGGGAGCGGAACGGACCGGCCAGGGAGGAATCGACCCGGTCCCAGACCTCGTCGCTGGTCCACGCGATCCGTCGGGCAGCGCCTGACACCGCGCGCATCAGCTCGTCGGCGCTCGGGTAGCCCAGCGCCTCCGCGACGGCGTCCTGCTCCTCCAGCACGAGGCGGTCACCCGGTCGCCCGGTCCGTCGGTGCAGCTCGACTCGCGCGGCCAGGATCGTCTCATAGGCCTCCGCGAGTGCCGCGTCGTCCCCTTCGAGCATGACCGAGCGGGCCGCTTCCGCCCAGCGGATGGCGTGCACGTCGCGCAGACCACCCCGCCCGTCCTTGAGATCGGGTTCGAGGAGGAAGGCGACCTCCCCAGCCACCGCGTGACGCTGCTTCACCGACCGGCTGAGCTCAGCGAGCCATCGCTTGGCCCGCTTGCTCCACAGCGCGGCGGCCTTCGCGGCGACCTCGGTCCCCAGCTGCCGGTCACCGGCGATCAGCCGCAGGGAGAGCAGGGAGGTCGCGGTGTCGAGGTCATCAGCGGCGAGGCTGAGCGCCTCTCTCGGCGTGCGCACCGCATGACCGAGCTTCAAGCCGCTGTCCCAGATCGGGTACCAGATCCGCTCTGCGATCTCCGCGATGTCGCGAGCGCCGTCGTGGAGGAGCAGCAGGTCGATGTCGCTCTGAGGTGAGAGCTCGCCGCGCCCGTAGCCTCCGACTGCGACGAGGCAAACCCCCGCCACCGCGCCCACCTCCAGCTCGAAGAGGGCTGCCAGCCAGCGGTCCATCAGGTCGCTGTACGCGCGGCACAGCTCGAAACCCGCGAGCCGCGGGTCGCCGAGCAGTGCCTGCCGCTCCAGGACGGGCGCCACGTCTCCCTAGCGTCCCCGCCGGTGGGTGCCGGGGTCAGATGGCGTCGAGGTCACGCTCACCCGTGCGGATCCGCACGACACGGTCGACGGTCGTGACCCAGACCTTGCCATCGCCGATCTTCCCCGTCCGGGCGGCATCGACGATGACCTCGGCGATCCGCTCCGCATCCGAGTCGTCGACCACCACCTCGATCCGGATCTTCGGTAGCAGGTCGACCGTGTACTCCGCACCCCGGTACACCTCGGTGTGGCCACCCTGGCGACCGAAGCCCTTCACCTCCTCGACGGTGAGCCCCTGGACTCCCGCTTCCTTCAGCGCGTCCTTCACGTCGTCGAACTTGTGCGGCTTGATGATGGCGGTGACCAGCTTCACGACGCGCTTCCTCCCTATCCGATCCGGCCCATCGAGCCGACTTCGCCAAAGCTATAGGCGGTCTCAGCATGCTGACTGAGGTCGAGACCCCGATCCTCGTCCTCTTCTGAGACCCGCAGGCCGACGATCGCGTCCAGCACCTTGCCGATGACCAGCGTCACCACGAACGAGAAGCCGAGCACCGTGATCGACGCCACGAACTGCTTGCCCAGGAGATCGAGCCCCCCACCGGTGAAGAGCCCGTCGGCCCCCGCTTCGTTGATCGAGCGGTCCGCGAACAGCCCGAGCAGCAGCGCACCGGTGAGCCCACCGACGAGGTGGACGCCGACCACGTCGAGTGAATCGTCGTAGCCGAACCTGTACTTCAGCTGGATGGCGAAGAGACAGATGATCCCGGCGAGGAAGCCGATCAGGATCGACGGCACCGCTCCGACGAACCCGGCGCAGGGGGTGATCGCCACCAGACCCGCGACCGCACCGGATGCTGCTCCGAGCGTCGTGGGGTGACCGTCTTTCGCCCACTCGGCGAGCACCCAGCCGAGCATGGCGGCGGAGGCGGCCACGAAGGTGTTCAGGAGTGCCTGGGCGGCGAGCCCGTTGGCCGCGAGTGCGGAGCCCGCGTTGAACCCCGCCCAGCCGAACCACAGGATGCCGGTGCCGACGAGCGTGAGCGGCAGCGAGTGGGGTGGCATGCCCTCCTTCGGCCATCCCTTCCGCCTGCCGAGCAGGATGGCCATCGCCAGCGCGGCGGCCCCAGCGTTGATGTGCACCACCGCACCGCCTGCGAAGTCGAGGGCACCCAGGTCGAAGATCCAGCCGCCTCCCCAGACCCAGTGGGCCACCGGCGAGTAGACGACGAGCACCCAGATCCCGATGAACAGCGCGTACGCGCCGAACCGCATGCGGTCAGCCGTCGCACCGGTGATCAGTGCAGGGGTGATGATGGCGAAGGTCATCTGGAAGGCGGCGAAGAGGATGACGGGGATCGTCAAGCCCTCCATCGCGCCCATGCCGACGTCGCGGAAGCCCACGAAGTCGAGGTTTCCGACGAGCGCTCCCGTGCCGCCGAAGGCGAGCGAGTAGCCGATCAGCACCCACAGGACCGCCATGAGCCCCATGGCGAAGAAGTTCTGCATGAGCATGCCGAGCAGGTTCTTGGCCCGCACCATGCCGCCGTAGAACAACGCCAAGCCCGGCGTCATGAACAGCACCAGAGCAGTGGCGACCAGCAGCCACGCGGTGTCGCCGGTGTCGAGCGCCGATTCCATGCTGCGCGACTCCCTCCCGTGTCGTGGGCGGCAGCAGCCGCCCAGCTCCCACAACCAGTCACCGGGGCGACGCCCCGGTCCGTCACCGGGTGAGGAGCTGCCGCTGCCCCACCCTCACCGCTCGGTCGCGTCGCGCCCGTGCGGAAAGACAGACGAAAGGATGACGACAGGTTGTTTCCCGGGGGTTCCCCACGTGTTTCCATCGTGTGAACTGCGCGATGGGCGTCGGGGAGCTGATGCGGCTCACCGGCGCATCAGGCGAGCTGGCGCGCCGCAACCTGGACCGGGTCCCACACGGGCGAGAACGGCGGGGCATAGCCCAGATCGAGGTTCACGAGCTCGGCCGCGTCCATCTCGTTCCAGAGCGCAGTGGCGACGGTGTCGATCCGCTTGGCGGAACCGGACCCGCCGACGATCTGACCGCCGAGCAGACGACCGGTTCCCTGCTCGGCCAGCAGCTTCACGGTGATCGTCGTCGAGCCGGGGAAATACCGCGAGCGGGTGGTGGCCTCGATGCGGGCAGTCTCAAAGGAGAAGCCGGCGGCTGCCGCCTCGCGCTCGTTCAGGCCGGTCCGCCCCACCTCGGTGGCACAGATCTTCGTCACCGCAGTGCCCAGCACCCCGGGGAAGGTGGCGTACCCGCCACCGATGTTGATCCCCGCCACCCGGCTCTGCCGGTTGGCGACCGTGCCCAACGCCACGTGCACGGGCTGACCGCTCACCCGGTGCAGCGACTCGCAGCAGTCCCCAGCCGCCCAGACCCCTGGCGCGCTGGTCCGCTGACGCCGATCGACCCGAATCGCGTTGCGGACGCCCAACTCGATGCCCGCCTCGCGGGCCAGCTCGGTGTTCGGGGAGAGTCCCAGCCCGAGCACCACGAGGTCGGCGGGGAGCTCGCCGGCCGAGGTGTGGACCCGCCCCCGCTCCAGCGCCTCGACCCGAGTCTCCGTGAGCACCTCGATGCCGTCCCGACGCATCGACGCCACCACCAGCTCAGCCATGTCGGGATCAAGGGTGCTCATCACCTGAGGCGCCACCTCGACCACGGTCACCGCCGCCCCCCGGTGGCAGAAGGCCTCGGCCATCTCCAGGCCGACGTACCCACCTCCGACGACGACCACCCGTGGCTTGTCGAGCGGACCCGCGTGACGCATGAGCACCTCGGCGTCATCGAGGTTCTGCACCCCGAACACGAACGAGTGGTCCTCGAGACCGGGGATCGGAGGACGCAGCGGACGAGCACCCGTGCCGATCATCAGCTCATCGAAGCCGACGACGACCTCGTCGCCGACGTCGAGCCGCCGGGCGCGCACCTGACCCGCGGCGAGATCGATCTCGGTGACCTCGTGCCGCAGGCGCACGTCGAGCCCTCGCGCCGCATGCTCCTCCGGCGTGCGGGCGACCAGCGCGTCGAGGCTCGGGACCTCACCTCCGATGAAGAACGGGATGCCACACGCAGCGAAGCTGGTGCGGGTCCCGCGCTCGAGGACCACCACCTCCAGGTCCGGGCGCATGCGCTTGGCCTGCGAGGCCGCTGTCATGCTCGCAGCGTCACCACCGATCGCAACCAGACGCTCTGCCATCTCCGCAGGCTACGTGAGACTCGTCATCGCAGCGCCACGGCGGCGGTGGTGGAGCCTCCGCCGCCGTGGCGGGGGCAGCGGCGACGATCTGCAAGACTGCCCCCATGGGGGTGCGCGAGGACTGCCGCCACTACTCCAGCAGGAGCACACCGACAGGCGACGTCTTCCAGCGCTGCCGCCTCGGGGTCAACGAGGACATGCCGTTCGGCTGCCCGGAGGACTGCCTGTTCTTCGAGCCACGCTCGGTCAGCGATACTGGCTGGCAGATCGCCGGACCCGACCAGGACTGACGTCCGACCCCGCGGCGTCACCGGCGACCCTCCGCACGCCTCCGGGCCTTGAACACGAACGCTTTGGCGGCACCCCATGCGATGCCAAGCTCGTGCAGGGTCGGATCCACGTCGCCGAGGGACGCGGGAACCAGGTCGTAGTCGTCGTCGGGGAACTGCCGCTCCGCGACGGCATCGCGCACGAGCGGGGGGATGCCTGCGGCGCGCAGCACCTCGGTCGGGTATCGGACCGCGCCGCGGATGATGGCGAGGGGGGTGGTGCGCTGGCGATCGACGTCGGTGAGCAGCAGCTCCCTGACCCGGGGACCGATCTCCTCCCGGGCCCGCCGCCCCGCCTCCGCGGCCGAAGCCAGGATCTCGGGAGCGATCGGCTCGCCGGTTCGGTCGACCCAGGCGTCGAGCACACGACGCACGCTGCGCTCGACCCAGGGCCCCAGGGCCGCGTCGATCGCGGCCGCCAGCTCAGCGGCGATCTCGGCGAGTCGCGCCTCATCGTCGGTGGTCGACTCCATCGCCGTCCATCCTCGCCCGGTCGGGCCCCGTCCACCAGCGTCTGTGGGGCAGACTGATCTGATGCGGATCCGGGCGAGCTCGGTCTTCGAGGGGGTCGTGTACCACTGCTGGTGCGTCGACGCGACGAACCCGTGCCGACCGACCCTCGAGGTCGACGCGCTGCTCCGTGAGGGTGACGCCGACGCCACCACAGGCCCGCTGCTGCTGACCGTGGCCGACTACATCGCCATGGTCGGCAGCCTGGAGCGGGCGAGACCCTGTCTCGAGGAGCTGCGGTCCCGGAACCGGATCGTCGAACGGCTCGGCGTGGCCCACATCGCCTTCCCGACCTGGACCCGTGTCCCGGTCCCGTCCCCACCGACGGAGGAACCATGAAGCCGGCTCGCACCGTCGTCGCACTGGCGCTGGTGGCGGCGCTGGCCGCCGCGGCGTGCGGAGCTTCGGGCTCTGACTCCCCGGCCGGTGATGAGACCCTGACGACGCTGAGCGCCGAGGAACGGGTGCTTCGCTTCCGCACGGAGCTCGCCGATCCGGATCCGGCGAGCCTGGAGACCACCGCTTCCTCGCTCACCGAGCGGCTCCACCGCGCGGGTCTGCCCGATGCCGAGGTCCGGGTGGACGGAACCACCGTCGTGGTCCGTCTCCCCGCGGGATCGACCCCGGTCGCACGGCGTCTGACGGAGGAGGTCACCCGTCCCGGTGTGCTGACGTTCCGGCCCGTCGTCGCAGAGGGCGCCGGCATCTCGGCCACAGACCTGACCCCGACCACGTCGACGCCGGCGCTGAACGGAACCGGACCCGACGGGACACCGCTCGTCCTCGGCCCGGCTGCGCTCGAGGGTGGGATCGCAAGCGCGACCGCTGCAGCGGACGCCACCGGCTGGCAGGTGGTTCCTGAGTTCAAGGTGGACCTCACCCCACTGCTCGACGCGATGGGCCGCTGTGTGCGACGGGAGCCGGAGTGCCCGACCGGCAAGCTGGCGGTGGTCGTCGACGGCGAGGTGCTCTCCGTCGGCGAGGTGAACCCGATGGCGCGCCGCGTCGTCATCGCCGGGTCGTTCGACGAGATCGACGCCAAGGCGCTCGCGGCCGTGCTGTCGACCGGCCCGCTACCGATGCGTCTCGTTCGCGAAGCGTGACCTGCCGGCTCCCGAGGGGGATCGGACCGCAGCGTTGAGGTTGCCTGAGCGCAGCCCCTCCAGGTCGAGGGTCGCGTAGCGGTAGCCCGCAGCGTGCAACGCGTCGACCACCGCCATGCGGTGCTCGAGCACCCGTTCGAGCTCATCGAGGGGAACCTCGATGCGGGCCAGCTGGCCGTAGTGACGGACCCGAAGGTCACGGAAGCCGAGCTGGCGCAGCGCGGTCTCGGCCCGCTCGACCCGGCTCAGCACCCCAATGGTGACCGGCGTGCCGTAGGGGACACGGGAAGCGAGGCACGCGGCGGCCGGCTTGTCCCAGGTCCGCAGGCCGAGCAGGCGGGAGGCCTCCCGCACCGCCGCCTTCGTGAACCCGGCCTCCACGAGTGGAAAGCGCGCCCCGCGCCGCGCCGCGACAGCCTGGCCCGGCCGGTGATCGTCGAGGTCGTCGAGGTTGACGCCGAGCACCACCGTGGCTCCCTCGCGCTGCGCGAGCGGCACCACCGCGTCCATGAGCGCGTCCTTGCAGTGCGCGCAGCGATCGACGTCGTTGCGCCGGTACTCCTGCGCATCAAGCTCCGAGGTGCGCACCTCCACCCAGCGCAGCCCCCACTCACGAGCCAGCGCGGCGCACTCGTCGTGCTCGAAGGCCGCGAGCGATGGTGACACCGCGGTCACCGCAAACGCCGAATCAGCGCCGAGGGTGTCGTGCGCGACCCAGGCCAGGAAGGCGGAGTCCGCGCCACCGCTGAAAGCCACCGCGACCCGTCCCAGCTCTCGCAGTCGCGCGCGGAGCGCCTCGAGCTCACGCATCGGCGCGGTCGGCTCCGATCCGATCGAGCAGCTCGTCGATCGGGGCGACCATGCCCACGTAGAACGGTCCGAACTCGGCGTAGACCGCTGAAGCCCGGTCGAAGCGCATCGTGTAGACGACGTCCTTGAGGTCGTCCGGATGCACCGCGAACAGGGTGACCCCCCACTCGTAGTCGTCAAGGCCGGTGGAGCCGGTCACGACCTGCAGCACCCGGCCGGCGAACCTCCGGCCCGAAGCCCCATGCTCGTACATGAGCTCCTTGCGCTCGTCGTAGGGCAGGGTGAACCAGTTCTGCTCCGGGAGCCGGCGCTTCGACATCGGGTAGAAGCAGAACGCGGGCTTCCCCTCCGGTGGGAGCTTCGGGTACAGGCGTGCCTGCTTCATCTCCTCGGGCACACCCTGGGCGTACTCGGAGATCTCGGTGAGCGAGACGTAGGAGTCGCACAGATCGAGCCCGGCGGCCTGCAGATCGGCCTGCAAGCGCCGGAGCCGCCAGAGGTCCTCACCAAGCGCCATGAACGCGAGGTCAGCCTTGTGGCCGAGCACCGCGACCGGTACGACCTGGTCACCGTCGGCTTCCGCCCGCTTGACTGCGGCGATGACCGCCTCGGCGTCGACCAGCGGGGTCAGCCTGCAGAACAGGTGGAGCACGCCGAGGCCGATGGTGGGACGCACGTCGCCGGACACACCCCCAGTCTACGGGCCCCCTACGGCACCCTCCGAAGCACACCTCCGTAGCGGATCCTCGGCCCGTCCGACGACACCCGGTGGACCATCGCCGATCGAGAGCCGACCACGTGGGTGGGCTCAGGCCGGGCGGAGGGTGACCACCGCGTTGTAGTCGGGAACCTTCGATCCCGGTTCACGGCGATCAGGGCCCGCGCCGATCAGCACGTTGCCCTCCGGCCAGTGCACCTGCAGAGTCCGGGCGGGAAGCCGCACGAGCTTCAACACGCCGGTCATCTCCCCCACGTCGCTGGTCAGCACCACCCGGTCACCCTCGCGCAGCCCCAGTGCCCGGGCGTCCTGCTCGTCGATGTACACCGCGTCCCTCCGGGCTCCGGTGAGCGGGTCGGTGTCATCCCAGATCATCGAGTTGAACTGCCTGCCCCGGCGGGTCGCCACGGTGAAGGTCCCCTCCGGCAGCTCGATCCGGGGCGGGTCCAGCGGGGTGAACCGGGCTCGTCCCGTCGAGGTCGGGAAGCGGCCGCCGGCGCAGAGGTGGCGCCCACCCCACTGCACCGAGTCGCCGGTCCGGGCGAGCCGCTCGATGCCCGCGTAGAGCGGCACGACCCGTGCGATCTCCTCCCGCAGAGCCTGGTTGGTCGGCCAGCGGAACGCGGCGGCGAGCTCGGGTCTCACCCGGATGGCCACATCCGCGAAGAGGCGCCACTCGCTGCGGGCCACACCGACCCGGCGGGGGATCTCGGGGGAGAACACGATGCGTCGCTCGGTGGTGGTCTCCGTGCCGCCCCCCTCCTGCTCGTAGCGGGTGGTGACCGGCAGCAGGATCACGTCCCCGCCGGGGACCAGCATCTGCGAGCTGAGCACGATGTCCTGATGGACCCGCAGCGGGACCGACGCGAGCGCGGCCTCCACCCGGGCAGGATCGGGCAGCACGTCGAGGAAGTTGCCGCCCGACAGCCACAGCACGTCGAGCTCGCCGCGCTCGGCCGCCTCCACCATCTCGGGCGCGGTGAGCCCCGGCGTCTCCGGCACCTCGAAGCCCCACTGCTCGGCGAGCGCCCGGGCGTTCTGCGCGTTCACCTCGAGGCCACCGGGGAGGGAGGTGGCGTACGCGCCCATCTCGGCTCCACCCTGCACGCCCGAGTGCCCGCGGATGGGCATGAGGCCCGCGCCGTCACGGCCGACGTTGCCCCGTGCCAGTGCCACGTTGACGATGGCCTGCACGCCGTCGACCGCGTTGCGGTGCTGGGTGATACCCATCGACCAGACGAGCACCGCGCTGCGGGCGCGTCGGTACTCGTCGACGAACGCGTCGAGCTGCTCCGCGGTCAGCCCCGCCGCGTCGAGCAGCTGTTCGAGCGGCTGGCGGTCGAGCCGGGCGACCAGCTCGTCCCAGCCTTCCGTGTGCGCCTCGACGAACGCCCGATCGATCGCGTCGCACGCCACCAGCCGCTTCAGCACCGCGTTGGCGAAGGCCACATCGCCGCCGGGTCGGACCGGGACGTGCAGGTCGCACATCTTGGTACCGAAGAGCGCGGATTCGAGGTTCGACGGCACCCAGTACCGATCGAGCCCCGGTTCGAGGTAGGGGTTCACCACGACGACTCGGGTGCCTTGCTGGCGGGCGAGGTACAGGTACTTCATGAACACCGGCTGGTTGTTGGCCGGGTTGGCACCCCAGATCACGACCAGGTCGCTCTCGATGACGTCGCGAAGCGAGCAGGTGGTGGCCGCCACACCGATGGTCTGCTTCAGCCCGAGTGTCGACGGTGCGTGGCACACGCGGGCCGCCGAGTCGATGCTGGCGATGCCCATGGCCCGCGCCGCCTTGCCAGCGACGTAGTAGGTCTCGTTGGTGAGGCCGCGGCTGGTCAGGTAGAGGGCGGTGCGTGCCCCACCGGCGCGTCGGATGCCGGCGGCGACCGCCTCGAGGGCCTCGTCCCAGTCGATGCGACGGAAGCCGCGCTCGCCGGCGCAGCGCCGCATCGGGTACGCGAGGCGTCCCAGCCGGCGCAGTTCCGATCCCGACCGCTTCCGAAGGGCCTCCGCGTCGGACAGCACCACCGGATCGATGGCGTCAGCCGTGTTGAGCTCGAGCAGGCGGAGGCGGGTGGTGCACAGGTGCACCCCGTCGATCGTCCAGTCGTGCAGCCCGGCTACACCGAGCGCGCAGCCGTCGCAGACCCCCTTGGTGAGCACGTCGAGCGCGTACCTCGGGTGGGCGCGGTTCGCCCAGACCGCCTTCACCATGTCGAGGTAGTGGTTCGGCTTCTGCTGGCCGAGCCCGTTGGGCGACCAGCCGGCCCAGAGGTCGGGTCGCATGGTCAGTCCACCCCCGTGTAGACGTTGAGCCTGCCGTCGCGGGCGAACCCGGCCAACAGGATGTTGGCCCGCCGCGCGGTCTCGACGGCGAGCGACGACGGTGCGCTCACCGCCACGATGGTCGAGAACCCCGCAGCCCACGCCTTCTGCACGATCTCGAAGGAGGCCCGGCCGCTGACGTAGAGGCCGAAGGCCACCGCCGGAAGCATCCCGTCGAGCAGCAGCCGGCCAACGACCTTGTCGACCGCGTTGTGCCGGCCCACGTCTTCGCGCGCCAGGGTGATCTCGCCGTTCGCGTCGAAGGCCGCGGCCGCGTGGACGGCTCCGGTCGCGTCGAAGAGCGGCTGCGCCAGCCGAGTGCGCTCCGGCACGGTGGCGAGGACGTCGAGGCGGAAGCGATGAGGGTCGGCGAGGGGATCGAGCCGCTCGGTGAGCTGCTCGATGCTCGTCGAGCCGCACAGCCCGCAGGAGGAGGTCGTGGTGCCGAGCCGAGGGGCGGGGATGGGCGCTCGGCCACCGGTCTCGACGCTCACGACGTTGAACGCCGTGTCGGCCGCCGACCCGGTGCCGCAGTAGCGGCAGGTCTGCACGGGTGCGCCGGCGAGGAGTCCCTCGGTGAAGCAGAACCCGGCCGCCAGCTCGAAGTCATGGCCCGGCGTACGCATGGTGGTGGCGACGAGCGTGCCATCGAGGCGGATCTCGAGCGGCTCCTCGACGATGAGCTCATCCGGGATCCGCTGCAGGCCGTCAGCGGTGTAGCGCGTGGTGAGCACCTTCGTCGTCCGGCCTCGGGCCACCATCGCCCCGACGCTACCCGCCTACGGCACTGCCCGATCGCGGTCCTCTCCAATCGCGGTCGCCGACCGGTGGGTCGCTCGCCGCCACGGTCGGACCCCGAAGCGAGCCTGAGAAGTCGCGTTGATCCACGAGCACGGGGTGAACCCTGCGCCGCCGCTCGGCATGCTCGACGGAGCACACGCTGACCCACGAGCACGTGGCGAACCCGCAGAACGGCGAAGGGCGCCCCGCAGGGCGCCCTCCGGTCCGGCTCCGAGCCCGCTGGGCTCAGAAGTCCATGTCGCCGCCGCCGGGCATGGCGGGGGCCTTCTCCTCGGGCTTGTCGGCGATGACCGCCTCGGTGGTGAGGAACAGCGCCGCGATCGACGCTGCGTTCTGCAGCGCAGAGCGGGTGACCTTGGCGGCGTCGATGATGCCGGCCTTCACCAGGTCCTCGTACTCACCGGTGGCGGCGTTGAGACCCTCGGTCGGGGTGTCGAGGTTGCGCACCCGCTCGACCACGACGCCGCCTTCCAGCCCGGCGTTGGCCGCGATCTGCTTCAGCGGCTCCTCGAGGGAGTGGGCGACGATCCTGGCGCCGGTCGCCTCGTCGGCCGACAGGTCCTTGGCGAGCTCGAGCACCTTGCTCTGGGCCCGCAGGAGCGTGACGCCACCACCGGCGACGACACCCTCCTCGATGGCGGCCTTGGTGGTGCTGACCGCATCCTCGATGCGGTGCTTCTTCTCCTTGAGCTCAACCTCGGTGGCCGCGCCGACCTTCAGCACCGCGACCCCGCCCGAGAGCTTCGCGAGACGCTCCTGAAGCTTCTCGCGGTCGTAGTCGGAGTCGGTCTTCTCGATCTCGGCCTTGATCTGGTTGATGCGGCCCTGGATGTCTTCCTCGGAGCCGGCACCCTCCACGATGGTGGTCTCGTCCTTCGTGACGACCACCTTGCGGGCCTGACCGAGCAGGTCGAGGGTGGTGTTCTCGAGCTTCAGGCCCACCTCCTCCGTGATGACCTGACCACCGGTGAGGATGGCCATGTCCTGCAGCATCGCCTTGCGCCGGTCACCGAAGCCGGGGGCCTTGACCGCCACCGAGCTGAACGTGCCGCGGATCTTGTTCACGACCAGGGTGGCCAGCGCCTCACCCTCGACATCCTCGGCAATGACCACGAGCGGCTTGCCGGCCTGCATGACCTTCTCGAGGACGGGCACGAGGTCGCGGACCGCGGACACCTTTGAGCCCACGAGCAGGATGTAGGGGTTCTCGAGGACGGCCTCCATCCGCTCCGGATCGGTGACGAAGTACGGCGAGATGTAGCCCTTGTCGAAGCGCATGCCCTCGACGAGGTCCATCTCCATGCCGAAGGTGTTGGACTCCTCGACGGTGATGACGCCGTCCTTGCCGACCTTGTCGATGGCCTCGGCGATCATGTCGCCGATCTCGGAATCGGCAGCGGAGATGCCGGCCACCTGGGCGATCTGGCTCTTGTCCTCGACCTCCTGGGCGAAGCCCTTGATGGCTTCGACGGCCGCCTCGACGCCCTTCTCGATGCCACGCTTGAGCGACATCGGGTTGGCACCGGCGGCCACGTTGCGCAGGCCCTCACGCACCATCGACCAGGCGAGCACGGTGGCGGTCGTGGTGCCGTCGCCTGCGACGTCGTCGGTCTTCTTTGCGACCTCCTTGACCAGCTCCGCGCCGATCTTCTCGTAGGGGTCCTCGAGCTCGATCTCCTTGGCGATGGAGACGCCGTCGTTGGTGATCGTGGGCGCGCCCCACTTCTTCTCGAGGACCACGTTGCGGCCCTTCGGGCCGAGGGTGACTCGTACGGCGTCGGCGAGCTGGTTCATGCCTCGCTCGAGGGCCCGACGAGCCTGTTCGTCGAACTCGATGATCTTGGGCATCTGCGGTTGTCCCTCCGTAGGTACGGGCGTTGCTCTTGCCGAGTGTTAGCACTCTCGCTATGAGACTGCTAATCAGCCAACCAGACGCGACCGCGCTTCGCAACCCGGACGAGGAAGATTCCCGGCGATCGGACCGGTAGTCTTGACCGACCGGTCAAGAGATTCGAAAGGGTCCCACCCCGCCACCCGGGCGGGGACGCGCGGGCAGGGGAGGAGCATGGAGCACGAGGGCCTGCACGCTGCCGTGGTGGGCGCCGGCGTGGGTGGCCTCACCGCGGCTCTCGCGCTCTCGCGAGCCGGGCATCGGGTCACGTTGATCGAACGGGACGCCACCCCGCTCCCCCCCGACGCGGAGGCCGCCTTCGACTGGGACCGGCGCGGCGCACCCCAGGTCCGCCACTCCCATGCCCTGCTGGCGAGACTGCGGAACCTCCTACGGGACCGCTACCCCGACGTCCTCCACCAGCTGCTGGAAGCCGGGGCGACCGAGATCCGCTTCTGTGAGATGCTGCCCGAGACCATCGCCGACCGCTCACCCCGGCCCGGCGACGACGATCTGGTCGCCCTCGCCTGCCGCCGCACCACCTTCGAGTGGGTCCTCCGGCGCACGGTGCTCGCGCTGCCGAGCGTCTCGCTCGTCCACGGCCACGCGGTCGACGAGCTCGTCACCTCCACAGACACCCATCACGCCCGACCCTGCGTCGAGGGCGTGGTGCTCGACGACGGTCGGGTGATCACTGCCGACCTGGTGGTGGGCGCGCTCGGCCGGCGATCGGCGGTCCCCCGCTGGTTCGCCCAGATGGGCGTGCCGCTCGACCAGACCGAGGAGGACACCGGCATCGTCTACCTGTCGCGGTTCTACCGGCTGCGTGAGGGGATCGACTTCCCGGAGGCCGCGGGACCGATCGCAGGTGACCTCGGCTACCTCAAGTACGGCGTCTTCCAGGGTGACAACCGGACGTTCTCGGTGACCCTCGCGGTGCGGACCCACGACGACGAGCTGCGCAAGCTGCTCCTCGACCCAGCGCGGTTCGACCTCGCGGCCGGCACCCTCGCTGCGGCCGCACCGTGGGTCGCATCGGAGCGGGCTGGCGCGATCACCCCCGTGCACGTCATGGGAGGCCTGCTCAACCGGCACCTGCGCTTCACCGACGACGCCGGCAATCCGCTGGTGCTCGGGTTCCACGCGCTCGGCGACGCGCACACCTGCACGAACCCCCTGTACGGTCGGGGCTGCACGCTCGCGACCGTTCAGGCGACCCTGCTCGCCAACGCCATCGCCGAAGCCGGCGACGACGTGCGGGGGCGCGGCCGGCTCTACGAGGCGGCCTGCGAGCGCGAGGTGCTGCCCTGGTACCGCGCCGCGGTGCACCAGGACCGGCTGGCCCGCCAGGCGGCTGCATCCGACGATGGCGATGGCGACGAACCGGTGGCCATCGACCAGCCGGCGACCGGCGATCCGGTCGTGTTCATGCGGAAGGTCATGCGGGACGGGTTGCTCCCCGCGATCCGCAGCGACGCGACGGTCTTCCGCGCCTTCGTGCGGACGTTCAACCTGCTCGATCCACCCGATGCGATGCTCACGGACCCCGGGGTCTTCGGCCGGATCCTCGAGGTCTTCAACGACCGTGACCACCGGCCACCAGAACCTGAGCTGGGCCCTCCCCGGCGCGAGATGCTGGCGTGCCTGCGCTGATCGTGCACCGCGCGCTCGCACCGCGCTGAGCTGACACGGAGCTGCTGACACGGCGCTGACCACGTGGATCCTTGTGGACGGAGGCCGGCCAGCTTCCCCGCCGGAAGCCGACCGGCCACCCGTGCTGTCCGGGATCGCCGCTGAAGGCTGGTCGTGCCAGCATCTTCGTCAGCGCGACGGCCTCCGTTGACGGAAATGGGCCGGCTGGCCCCAGAAATGAGGCCACCGACCCAGACCAGATCAGAACCACACTCGAATCTGTTGACGAATCCGGTGGCGAGCGCACCTCGGTGGGCTCGCCGAGCACCGGGTGCGGTCAGCCCCCGGCGACCGCCTGCATGATCGACAGGGTTCCGCCGTCGGGGACCGGGGTGTCAAGCCCCTGCAGGAAGCGGACATCGTCGTCGTCGACGAACACGTTCACGTACCGCACGAGCGCACCCGCATCGTCGAGGAGCTTCTCCCGGAACCCGGGATGCGCCGCGTCGAGGGCGGCGATCACCTCGCCGACCGTCGACCCTTCGACCGTGACCTGTGCTTGACCTCCGGTCATGGTGCGGAAGACGGGGGGCACCCGGACGGTGACGCTCATCTGGCAGCTTCCCTCTGATCAGACCTCTCGTCGCCCTGAGAGGTCGGCGGACCGGTCTACGCAGGCGACGATGCTACCGGCCGAAGCCCCCGCCGCCGCCAACCGGTGAACCGGACCGCCCGATCCGGCGGCGAGGAAGCGAGCGTCCGCAGAGCCACGCCGGCCACCTACCGGGGTCACGGCATCCCCAGCACCGCGGGACGGCCTCACGCCCACACCTTGCCCCTCCTCCGCGCGGTCGGGGACCATGTCGTCGTGCTGGTACCGGTGATCCAGACGTTTCGCGCCGGCGAGTTCGACCTGGACGAACTCCTCGAGGCCAAGCACGGCCAGCGCATCTCGGTCTGCCTGCCGGCCCGCAACGAGGCGGGACGGGTCGGAGGGATCGTGCAGACGATTCGCACCGAGCTCGTCGATCGCCACCCCCTCATCGACGAGCTGATCGTCATCGACGACCACTCCACTGACGCAACCGCCAGCGAAGCCCGGGAGGCGGGTGCCACCGTGGTGGACGCAGCCGAGGTGCTCCCCTCCTACGGCGAGGGTCACGGCAAGGGTGAGGCGCTATGGAAGTCGCTGTTCGTCTCCGAGGGCGACCTCATCGTCTGGTGCGACGCCGACATCGTGGGCTTCGAGGCCAGCTTCGTCATCGGACTGCTCGGTCCGCTCCTGACCCGCCCCGACGTGGACTTCGTGAAGGGCTTCTACGAGCGCCCCCTCGACGGGGAACCCAGCGGCGGCGGACGGGTGACCGAGCTGGTGGCCCGCCCGCTGCTCGCCCAGTTCTTCCCGAGGCTCACGAGCGTCGTCCAGCCGCTCGCCGGTGAGTACGCCGGTCGTCGGGAGGTGCTCGAGCAGCTCCCCTTCGCACAGGGCTACGGCGTCGACATCGGGTTACTCATCGACGTGGCGGACCGCTGCGGCCTCGAGCGTCTCGCGCAGGTCGACCTCGGGGTGCGCCACCACCGCAACCGACCCCTCAGTGAGCTGGCACCCCAGGCGCTCGCGGTGCTCCAGGCCGTGCTGCACCGCACGGACCCCCGGCTCGTGCGACGAACGGCGGTGCTCGACGTGCCGGGGCACAAACAGGTGGAGGTCCGCTACGTGGAGCGGCCCCCGTTGATCGACATCTCCGACTACCGGCAGGCCCGCTCGAGCGCCTGAGGGCGCGCCGCCACGCCAGGCGAGCTGGCGCGGGCGGTGCAGGGCGCGCCGGTACGGGCCGCTCAGGCGTGCACGGGTGGGACCCGATCGGCCCAGGGCATCGCCTGCTCGAGCTGCGCGGCGACACGCAGTAGGAGGTCCTCGCGGCCGTAGGCGCCGACGAGCTGCACGCCGATGGGGAGCCCGGCGTCGTTCCAGTGGAGCGGTAGTGACACGGCTGGCTGCCCGCTCATGTTGAACGGCGCGCAGAACGGCACGATGGCCGCGGCGCGGAACAAGCCGTTCAGCGGGTTCTCAGGGGTGGAGGCGAACTGCCCGAGCGGGGGTGGCGGCTCGGGGATGGTGGGGGTCACCAGCAGATCGAAGCCGGCCTCCCACCACTCGGCCTGCTTGCGGGCGTAGGAGTGGATGAACGACATCGCCTCCAGGTACTGGACCCCGCTGATCGTGCGACCCAGCTCGGCGACCGCCCAGGTGCCAGGCTCGACCCCATCCTCGGTGAAGGGGCTCCCGGCCAGTCGGCCGAGCACCTCGAGCTCGTTCGCGGTCCACACCGCAAACGCGTTGATGAAGTTCGCGCTGACCTGCTCCTGCAACGCCGGGTCCTCCCAGGCTGCCGGGCGGCTCTCCTCGACGTGATGCCCGAGCTGTTCGAGGACCTCGACCGTGCGCTTCACCGCGGTGATCACGTCCGGGTGCGAGGTGATGGAGGGATCGGGCGGTACCACCGTGTAGCCGATGCGCAACCGTCCAGGATCTGCGCCGACCTCCTCCGGGTAGGGGCGCGCGGGTGGCGGCGCCGTGTAGGGATCACCCGGCATCATCCCCTGCGCGCACTGCAGCACCAGTGCGCAGTCGCGCACCGACCGGGTGACCACCAGACGCGCCACCAACCCGCCCCAGACCTCACCGGCCTCCGGACCCAACGAGACCCGACCCCGTGAGGGCTTGAGGCCCACCAGCCCGCACTCGCTTGCGGGGATCCGGATCGAGCCACCCCCGTCACCGGCGTGACCGAGGGGCACCATGCCCGAAGCCACCGCCGCAGCGGACCCACCGCTCGAGCCGCCCGTCGAGCGGGTCAGGTCCCACGGGTTGCGGGTCGGGCCGTAGGCTGCGGGCTCGGTGGTCGGCTGCAGACCCAGCTCCGGGGTGTTCGTGCGACCGATGATGACCGCGCCGGCGCGGCGGAACGACTGGATGAGGTAGCTGTCGTGGGAGGCGCGGTACCCGAGGTCACGCAGGTGGCGGGTGCCTCCGTGGAAGGGATCGCCTGCTGAGAACCCGTCGAGGTCCTTCAGCACCATCGGCACACCACGCAGCGGGCCGTCGGGAAGCTCACCCGCGGCCTGGCTCCTCGCCTCCTCGAAGCGGGGGTGGATCACCGCGTTGAGCTCGGAGTTGAGCGCTAGGACACGGGCGATCGCCGCGTCGACGAGCTCGAGAGGGGTGGCCTCCCCGCGGCGCACCAGCTCCGCCTGGGCCACCGCGTCCAACCGGGCGAGATCATCGGTCATCGCACCACCCTAGATCCGCGCGAGAGCCGAGAACCTCGAGCGGGGTGGTTCACCGGCCGGCTGCCAGCCGCCCGAGGTGCTCGCGCACCGCCTCTTCGATGCACGCGACGGTGTCGTGTCTGGCCCGATGCTCACCGAAGCGCTCCACCAACGAGATGGCGGGCACCCGCTCGCCCATGCCGTCGAAGACCTCCCCCACGACGGCGAGCACCGGAACACCGGCCGCAGCCGCCAGCTCCGCCACACCACCGACCACCTTCCCCTCGAAGGACTCGCGGTCGAGGAACCCCTCGCCGGTGATCACCAGGTCCGCGCCCTCCAGCATCTCCTCCAGCCCCACCTCCTCGGCGACCACGTCGAAGCCGAGTCGCAGCTCAGCCCCGATCGCGGCCAGACCCCCGGCGAGACCACCCGCTGCGCCTGCGCACTCGAGCTCGGAGACGTCAACGCCGTAGTCGTCTCGATACACCTGCACCAGCCGCTCCAGTCGCCGGCGCAGCAACTTGACCTGACGGGGCGTCGCACCCTTCTGCGGCGCGAAGACCTCCGCGGCGTCGACGAACCGGGTGGTCACGTCGCAAGCCACCACCAGCTCGACCCCCCGCAGGCGTTGCGCCGGGTGCAGCGCCCGCAGCGCACCGAGCCCCCCGTCGGTGGTCGCCGAGCCGCCCACCCCGACCAGCACCCGCCGCGCGCCCGATTCCAGCGCGGCGAGGATCAGCTCGCCGGTGCCGTAGGTGGAGGCCGCCATGGGGTCGTTGCCCTCCGCACCGCCTACGAGCGCCAGGCCCGAGGCCGCGGCCATCTCGATCACCGCCCTGCCCCGATCCAGCCGCCAACCGGCTTCGACCGGGTCGCCGAGCGGGCCGGTGACCGTCGTGAACCGGTTGGCACCTCCCAGCACCTCGAGGAAGCCCTCACCGCCGTCGGACATCGGGCACTCGACGCACGAACCGCCTGTGGACCCGACGCCCGCGGCGATCGCCCGCGCGACCTGCGCGGCGGTGGCCGTGCCCTTGAACTTGTCCGGCGCAGCAACGACGTGCATCCGCTCATGGTGGCCGATCCCGCGACCCGGTGACGGACGCGAAGCTGGGGGTAGGGTCCCCGCCGTGCGTGAGCGGCCGATCGTCCTCGTCTCCAACCGGGGTCCGCTGTCGTTCGACGTCCGGGACGGCGAGCTGGTCGCCAAGCGGGGTGCGGGTGGGCTGGTCTCCGGGCTCGCGCCGCTCGTCGCAGGCACCACGACCCGTTGGCTCGCGGCCGCGATCTCCGAAGGTGACCGCATCGCCGCCGAACGCGGCGCGCTCGACGCCGAGGGCTTCCACGTCCGGCTCCTCGCCCTTGATGCCGAGCAGTACCGGCTGGCCTACGACGTCATCTGCAATGCGACCTTGTGGTTCGTCCACCACGGCCTGTTCGACCTCGCGAGGAGACCGGCGTTCGACACCGCCTGGCGCGACGCATGGGAGGCCTACCGGGCTGTGAACAGGGCGTTCGCGTCAGCGGTCGCCGAGGAGGCTCCCGAGGGTGCAGCTGTGCTGGTGCAGGACTACCACCTCACCCTGCTCGCCCCGCAGCTGCGGCGATCACGGCCTGACCTGCGCCTGGTGCACTTCTCGCACACACCGTTCGCCGGCCCGGACCTCATGCGGGTGCTCCCCGCCGACGCCGCGGCAGAGCTGGTCGCTGGACTCACCGCGCACCACGCCTGTGGCTTCCACAGCGCGCGCTGGGCTGACTCGTTCACCCGGAGCTGCCGGGCGCTGCTCGATGTCGAGCCGAGCAGCTTCGTGGCACCGCTCGCCCCCGACCCCCACGACATCGGTGCGGTCGCCCTCTCCGCACCCTGCGAGGAGGCGTACTGCCAGCTCGACGAGCTGGTCGGTGACCGCCTGTTCCTCGTGCGGGTCGACCGCATCGAGCTCTCGAAGAACCTGCTCCGCGGCTTCGCCGCCTTCGACGATCTGCTCGAACGGAACCCACGCCTGCGTGAGCGCGTCGTGTTCGGCGCGTTCTGCTATCCGTCGCGCGAGGCACTGCCCGAGTACGTGGCGTACCGGCGCGAGGTCGAGGCCTCCGTTGAAGCCCTCAACGCGAAGTGGGCGACACCTGGCTGGCAGCCCGTGATCCTCGACACCTCCGACGACTTCCCGCGGTCGGTCGCGGCGCTCCGCCGCTACGACGTCCTGCTGGTCAACCCGATCCGCGACGGGCTCAACCTGGTGGCCAAGGAGGGACCCCTCGTCAACGAACGCAACGGCCTGGTCGTGCTGAGCACCGAGGCCGGGGTGTGGGACGAGCTGGCCGGCGCCGCACGGGGGATCAACCCTTTCGATGTCGCCGCCACCGCGGACGCGCTCGCAGACGCCCTGTCAGCCGATCCGCAGCGGCGACGTGTCGAGGCGACCGAACTGAAGCGCCGGGCGCACGCGCGCCGACCCGTCGACTGGCTGGCCGACCTGGTGTCAGCTGCGGGCTGAGTCGCGGAGGTACGTCGCCAGCTCGAGGACCCCTTTCGGGCTGTCAACCACCGCATCAGCCCGCTCGATCAGCTCCGCGTCCTCCTCGTCGCTGTGCACCGCGACCCGCAGGGTGTACCGCCCCTGCTCGGCGAGGGTGTCGAGCGCGTCGAAGGCGTGGAGGTCACCCCGATCGTCGCCGATGAAGCACACCGCCTCGAGATCATCGGCGAGCTCCAACAGCGCGGTGCCCTTGTCAGCGGGGATCGGCGGATGCAGCTCGTAGGACATGCGAGCCGGACGGCACTCGAGCCCTGACCTCAGCGCCTGCTGCTCGGCGAACGCCCTCACCTTCGGCTCCAGCCGGGGACGGGTGCGGTAGTGGAGGGTGAGCGAGAGTCCCTTGGACTCGACCTTCATGCCCGCCGGGCCCCGTGCCCGGGCGATCGCCGCGACGTCGTCGACGACCTCCCGCCATGCGCCGCCGAGCGGGTGATCGTTGCGCTCACCGCGGTAGGCGGTCTCCAACCCGTAAAGCCCCGCGAGCAGCACCGAGCCCGGGAAGAACTGCTCGAGGAACGCGACCGGACGCCCCGAGAGGATGCCGACCCGGCCGTAGCGCTCGGCCAGGTCGGTGAGCACCTCGACGGCGCCTTCCACCGGGACCGCCTCGCTGGGTTCGGCGACGATCTCCGAGAGGGTGCCGTCGAAGTCCATGAAGATCCCCGCGGCGGACGGCTTGCGAACCAGGGGCTCGAGGGCCTCGACCGGCACGCCACCTGCGTTCACGTACGAAGAGGATACCGACGTCGCCAGGCAGGACTGTGACGCCTCCGTGACGACACCGCTCACGTTCACGCCTTGTCGGAACCGATGATGACCAAGACGGTCGCGCCGTTGAGGGCCACTGGAGGTGAGGCGGGCATGGGGCTGACCGAGCTCGCTCCGATGCCCAGCGCCCGGGCGACCGCTTCGGCCTCGAGCTGCCAGCCGGAGACGAAGTAGACCGCACTCGTCGACTGCGGAGGGGCGTTGGCGGTCTCGACGGTGGTGTAGCCGGCGGCGGTGAGCTTCGCCTTGTTGGCCCCTGCGACCCCGGAGCCACCAGAGGCGTTGGCGACGAGCACGTTCACCTCCGCCGGTGGTCGTGGCGCCGCCGTCGTGGTGGTGGTCTGCTCGAGCGCCTCGGCAACCGTGGTGGTCGTGGTCTCCCGGGTCGGCGACCCGGTCTCGACCACTCCGCCCTCCTGATCGAGCCCCTTGAGGAGCAGCACGAACCCGATCAGCACTGCGACCGCGATGAGCACCGCGCCGATGGTGGTGGCCCGGGCGTCATCGTCGGCCGGCGGTCGGGAGGCGGCGCCTCCGGAAGCGCTCACCGCCCTGGCGGCTCGCTCGCCTGGTACCCCTCGTGGCGGGCCCGGCGCCGGCGGTCGCGCAGCCGGCGGAGCCGGCGCACCACGAGCGGGTCGTACTCGTACGCCGCGTCGGACTCCAGCAGCTCGTTGAGGATCTGGTAATAGCGCGTCGCCGAGAGCTCGAACCTCTCGCGGATGAGGGCTTCCTTCGGCCCAGCCTCCGACCACCACGACCGTTCGAAGTCGAGGATGGCCCGATCGCGATCAGTGAGTTCCATCCCGCCGATCCTTCCCGCCGGGGACCTCGAATGCAAGGACCCTCGACACCAGTACGATCACGGCCGCGCCCGAGTAGCTCAGCTGGTCAGAGCAGCTGTCTTGTAAACAGCAGGCCGTCGGTTCGAATCCGACCTCGGGCTCCCGGAGGACCCGCCCTGAGCCGGGCTGCTCCCACTACGCTCCTTCCTGACATCAACGTCAGGGAGTTGGCTTGGCCGAGGTCTCCATCCAGCCAGAGCTGTTCGGCATCGAAGGGGGCGGACGCCCCACGCTCAAGGGCACCCACTGCCGGTCCTGCTCGCGACGATCCTTCCCGCCGTCGGGCACCTGCCCGTGGTGCGGCGGGGAGGACACCGAACAGGTGGAGCTGAGCCGCACAGGCACCCTCTGGGGATGGACCGCGGTGAGCGCCGCGCCGCCCGGCTACCGCGGACCGGTGCCCTACGGGTTCGGGATCGTCGAGCTGCCAGCTGACGGCCTCCGCCTGATCACCCGCCTCACGGTCGCCGACCCCACGACGCTCACCTATGGCCAACCCGTCGAGCTGGTGGCCGACGCGCTCCACACCGACGAGGAGACCGGTGCCACCGTCGTGTCGTGGGCCTTCGCTCCCGCCGCCCCTGCTCCCGCAGGCTTCGCTCCCACCGCGCCGCGCACCCCCACCGATGGCTGAGCCAGTCGTCGAGATCGCCGGGGTCGGCCTACACCCCTTCGGGCGCTTCCCGGGACGCTCGATCACCGACCTGGGCGCCCACGCAGTGCGGGCCGCGCTTGACGACGCCGGGATCACCGCGAGACCTGCGTTCCAGGCCGCGCTCTGCGGCACGGCCTACGGGGGTGTGGCTGCAGGCCACAAGGTGCTCGGCGCACTCGCGCTGACCGGCGGCCCCATCGTCGATGTCGAGGCCGGCTGCGCGTCCGGGGCTGCCGCCCTGATGCTCGCCACCGACGCGATCCGCGCCGGGGCCTACGACACGGTCCTCGTGTTCGGCATCGAGAAGATGCCGAAGGGCATGATCCGCTCGACGTTCTTCGAGCCGTGGCGGGAAGCGGCAGGCCTGGCCGCAACCCCCGCCTACTTTGCCCTGCGCGCCCAACGACTCATGCGCGACTCCGCGATCACCAAGGACGACCTGGCGCAGGTCGTGGTGAAGAACCGGGCCAACGGCGTGACGAATCCGAACGCCATGTTCCGGCAGGCCGTCACCGCCGATGAGGTGCTCCGCTCGCGCGTGGTCTGCGAACCGCTGCACCTGTGGATGCTCTGCTCGCCCAACGAAGGAGCTGCCGCGGTCGTCCTGCGCCGAGCCGAGGGGGTCGCAGCGAACCGTCGCCGGGTCGTGGTCCGGACTGCGACCCTGCGCTCCCATCTGCCCGGCAACGTGCTCGGCGAGGCGACCCCCCTCGCAGGCCTCATCGACGACACGGCCATCCCGTCGCCGACCACGCTGGCCGCCGATGCCGCGTACGAGGCCAGCGGTATCGGACCCGACGAGATCGATGTCATCGAGTGCCAGGACACCGACGCGGCGCGCGAGCTGCTCGCCTACGAGGAGCTCCGTCTCTGCGAACCGGGCGGCGCGGGCAGGCTGCTCGCGTCCGGCGAGGTGCACCTCAGCGGACGTCGACCGGTGAACCCCAGCGGCGGGCTGCTCTCCAGGGGTGAGCCGCTCGGCGCGTCCGCGCTGGCCCAGGTCGTCGAGCTCACCAACCAGCTCCGCGGGCGGGCAGCCAACCAGGTGCCCGAGGCGCGCGCCGGGCTCGCACACACCGTCGGACGGGGAGCGAACGCCTCGGTCGTCATCCTCACGCGCTGAGCTGGCCGAGCTGAGCTCGGTTGCCCTCAGCCAGCGCTCGTCGGTGGGAGGAGGCTCGAGCAGTCGTCGAACACCACCGCACCCCCCACCCGGGCGGTCGCACCGAACGACAGGTAGTTCGCAAGCGGAGGGAGCAGCTCCCGCGCCAGGGCGAACGACAAGGTGTTGCCCGCAACGGTCGTCGGCACGTCGAGGGGGCGTCGCTGCTCGCTCTGCGACCAGGTGATCAGGATGACCTTCCAAGCCGAGGTCGCATCGTCGCGTACCGCCCGCACCTCGAAGCTGAACGGATCGTAGGGATTGCCCTGTGCGACCACGAACGACGGCGAGACCGCCTCGTCGATCACGCCTGCGGTGGTGAAACGCACGACGACCCGGTCGCCATCGAGCGTCGCGGCCGCCGCCGCGAGATCGATCCCCGCCGCGCCGCCCACCGCATCGACCACCGGGCCGCTGTCGCCGGTGACGTCGCCGGTGGGGTCGGTGCAGGAGTCCCCCGACGAGGAAGGGGGCGTCGGCATCGGAGTGGACGCATCCTCTCCGCCGTCCGAACCCGAGGAGCACGCCGCCAGCAGTCCGACGAGCAGCAGGGCTGCGACCACGAACCGGACCTTGCTCACAGTCGATCTCCCTCAGCGGACGGACACGGCGGAACCGACATCTTCGCGTCCTGTGGTGCTCAGGCGGACGCGAGCCGC
This sequence comes from Acidimicrobiales bacterium, assembly GCA_037478855.1. Classification (GTDB taxonomy): domain Bacteria; phylum Actinomycetota; class Acidimicrobiia; order Acidimicrobiales; family Acidimicrobilacustridaceae; genus Rhabdothermincola. Next base: position 27,046 of record JBBFLY010000014.1, read on the forward strand.
CTCCGTGCCACCTCGTAGCAGGCGAGCGCTCCGGCCGCGGCCACGTTGAGCGAAGCCAGGTTGCCGAGCAGCGGGATGCTGACGACGAGGTCGCAACGCTGACGCACCAACCGGGACAGCCCGGCGCCCTCCGACCCGAGAACCAGGCACACCGGTTCGTCACCGATCGGCAGGTCGAACAGTGACCGATCGCCGGCGGCGTCGAGGCCTAGGACCCACACCCCGAGCTCCCGGAGCCGCAGGATGGCGGTCGGCAGGCCGCCCACCAGCGCCATCGGGAGGTGCTCCACCGCACCGGCTGCCGCCTTGGTGACCATTGGCGTGACGTGCACCGTTCGATGCCGGGGCAGCACCACACCGGTCACCCCTGCGCACTCCGCCGACCGGAGCAGGGCCCCGAGGTTCCCCGGATCGGTGACGCCATCGACCGCGAGCAGGAAGGGAGACCGTCCGGCGCGGGGGACGACGAGCTCGTCGAGGTCGACGTCGACCAGCGGCGCGGCGCGCGCGATCACCCCCTGGGGGGCCTCGGTGCGCGCCTCGGCGGCGAGCCGTCGCCGTGTGACCTCCCGGACCGGCACGCCCTCGGAGCTGGCCAGCTCGACGATGTCCTGCAGCGGTCCGATGTCGTCCGCGTCGGAGGCCACCAGCACCTCCCGAACCCGTCGCCGGCCCGCGATCAACAGCTCACGCACCGCCTGGCGCCCCTCGACCTGTTCGCCGCCGAGCCCACGCTCGGCCCGGCGACGCGGACCCTCGACCCGCGCCGCGCCAGCCTTGCGCGTCGTCGGACTCGGCCTGCCCCTGGTGTGCGTGCCGGCCGAGCCACCCTTCGCGACGGCAGCCTTCGCCGGCTTGGCCGGCTTGGTCAGCTTGGTCAGCTTGGTCGGCTTGGCCGGCGTGGCTGCCCGGCGGGGCTTTCCGCGCCCGCCACCTCCCGAGCCGGCACCGCGGGTGGATCGTCGTGACGCGCTCACCTGTCCAGCACCGCCACCGCCCAGCACGCGATGCCCTCACCGCGACCGAGCGCCCCGAGTCCCTCAGCACGGTTGGCCTTCACCGTCACGGGCGCACCCACCGCGTCGGTCAGCCGTCGCTCCATCTCCGACCGCACAGGCGCGAGCTTCGGCTGCTCGCAGACGATCGAGCAGTCGATGTTGCCGACCGTCCAGCCCTCGGCGCGCACCAGCTCGGCGACGGCAGACAGGAGCACGAGCGAGTCAGCGCCGCGCCATCGCGCGTCCGTGTCGGGGAAGTGCGTCCCGAGATCACCGAGACCCGCGGCGCCGAGCAACGCGTCGGCGCAGGCGTGTGCCACCACATCGGCATCGCTGTGGCCGGCCAACCCGGGTACGTCATCGAAGCGGACCCCGCCGAGGATCAGCGGTCGCGACGGATCGTCGCTGAAGGCGTGGACGTCGAAGCCCTGCCCCACCCGGACGTTCATCCTCGCAACCTACCAAGCGTCTCCCTCCACCCTTGCCACGGCAGCCGTGGCGCCGGCTCCTGCGCAGGGATCGCCGCAGGGGTGTCCCCTGACCGGCCGCCGTACCCAACCGGGCAGCGACCGGGCTGGGCCAGGGCCGGGTGCCTGAGCGGCACCAGCCCGGATGATCCCGGGATCACGTGAGCCCGGCTCGAGATCAGTCGAGGTGAAGCTCAGCCCGGCGAAGGTCACCGGCGAAGGTGATCTTGAGGTTGCGCGGGTCACCCGGGACCACGACCACCGTGGCGCCCAGCTGCTCGACCAGCGCGGCGTCGTCGGTGGCCTCGGGGCACCCCGCATGCGCGTCACGCAGGATCGAAGCCCGGAACGCCTGGGGCGTCTGCACCGCCACGAGCTCGTCGCGGTCAAGGGTCTCGAGCACCCGTCCCCGGTCGTCCACCCGCTTCACCGTGTCGGTCACCGCCACAGCCGGCACCGCGGCGTCGGCACCGGCGCGCACCCGCTCGATGACCGCGTCGAACAACGGCGCACCGGCCAGCGGGCGGGCCGCGTCATGGACCACCACGATCTCGGCGTCGGCGGGCACGGCTGCCAGCCCCGCCCGCACCGACTCCGAACGGGTCGCGCCACCGGTGACCACCACATCCACGGCCGGCTCGTCGCGATCGGCGAACGCGTCCGCCACCACCAGCACGACGCCGTCGCAGCTCCCGCGGGCCGCCTCGATCGACCAGTCGAGGACCCGGCGGCCCCCCAGGCGCTCGTACTGCTTCGGGATGTCCGCGCCGTAGCGGCTCGCCCGACCCGCTGCGAGCACGACCGCCCACACGCTCATCGGTTGGGGCCTCGAAGCTCAGGCGAGCGCTTCGTCGAGCTTCGCCTCAGCTTCCTCCGGGGTGACGTTGATGGCGAACGAGAGCTCGGAGACGAGGATCTGACGGGCCTTGGCCAGCATCCGCTTCTCACCCGCCGACAGGCCCTTGTCCTTGTCACGAAGCGACAGGTTCCGGACAACCTCGGCCACCTGGTAGATGTCGCCTGACTTGAGCTTCTCGACGTGGTTCTTGAACCGCCGAGACCAGTTCGTCGGCATGCGGGCCTCCTTCTTGCGAAGGACCGCGAACACCTCCTCGACCTCCTCGTCGTTGATGACCTCGCGCAGACCGACCTCCTCGGTGTTGTCGGCGGGGACCATCAGGGTGAGATCGCCATAGGCGAGGCGGAGGATGAGGTACTCCCGGACCTGGCCGAAGGCCTCCCTCTTCTCCCTCTTCTCGATCACGGCGGCGCCGTGATGCGGGTAGACGACCTTGTCACCGACGTCGAACGGCATGACGCTCCCGGCAGTCGAAGCAACGAGTCAACGGGACCAATCCAGGGTACGGAGGCTCGGGGAAGCCGACAAGTGACCGTCGACCGCCCCCGTCGGCGATCGCGTGGGGAGCGACGTCCGCCGATGGTTGAGCCGATCGTAGGTGCACGGCCGGCGGTGAACGGCACCGGCCCGGCGCACTACGATCGCCACCGTGGTGGACCGGGCGCTGCTCAACGAGGTCGAGCTCTTCCGCGGCATCGCTCCCGAAGATCTCGACGAGCTCGCGGAGGCGGCGGAAGACCGGACCTTCAGACGAGGTGACGTGCTCTTCTCCGAGGGCGATGAACCGACCGAGCTCTTCGTCGTCACCTCCGGTCGCATCGCCATCGCCAACAAGTCCGTCGACGGGCGCGAGTCCGTCGTGGCGCTGATGGAGCGGGGCGACCTCTTCGGCGAGATGCCGCTGTTCGACGGGCTCAACCGGTCAGCCGAGGCCCGGGCTCTCGAGCGCTCCAGCGTCATCGCCATCCCCTACGCCCCGCTGCGGGCGCTCTACGAGGCGCAACCCGAGCTGCTCTGGAACGTCGTCTCGCTGCTCGCCACCCGGTTGCGCTCCACCGACGAGGCTCTCGCCGACTCGGTGTTCCTCGACGTCACCGGCCGCACCGCGAAGCGTCTGCTGGAGCTCGCCGGCGACGCCGACGAGTTCTCCCTGCCGATCACCCAGGAAGAGCTCGCGGGCATGGTCGGCGCCTCCCGGGAGCGGGTGAACAAGGCCATCGCCTCGTTCGTCCGGCTTGGCTGGATCGAGCAGGCGGATCGCCAGTACCGGATCACCAACCGCGAGCAGCTCACCCGCCGCGCCCGCTGAGCTGCTCCTCCGCGCCGAGGAACGCCAGCACGCGCCGCCACGCGTCGGCAGCGTCATCAGGTCGGTGCGCAGGTCGGCTCGGGTCGTGCACGAACCCGTGCTCGGCCCCCTCGTAGCGGATCACCGTCACCCCGGCTTCCTCCAGAGCAGCCACGTCCTCGGGAGGGGTCCATGGGTCTGCCGTACCGATGATCGCCATCGTGGGACACCGCAGGGGGGAGGCCAGAGCGTCGAGCGGCTCGGACTGGGTCGGGCTCCGCCACTGCTCGGGCACCCGGATCATGCCGTAGAAGGCGGCGGCCCGGGCGAAGCGCCCCGTACCCGCCGCCTTCAGGGTGTACATGCCACCCAGGCAGAACCCGATGACCCCCACCTCTGCCGCACCCGTGGCGCCGGCTGCCGCCGCGGCGTCCCCGAGCACCCGGTCGTCGTGGAGCTCACCCACGTGCTCCAGCCGCCACTCGAGCGGCTCGTCCGCGTGCCCGGGCCACAGGTCGAACGCGCACACCGCCCAGCCGGTCTCGTCGCTCAGCTGCGCGACGAGGTCGTCGAAGAGCGGGCGCAGGCTCATGATGTCGGGGATGACGACCAACCCCCGCGAAGGGGCGCGGTCAGCGGGTGTGACCAGCTCTGCTTCCGTACCGCTCGGCAGCTCGATCCGCATGGGGGTGTTCTAGCCGCAAACCCGGGTGCCTGGCGGTGCCGGACACGCGCCACGGCGGACGAGCGTTTGCGGGAACCGGTCAGGATCCTCCCCGGGCAGGCGATCGAGACCCTGCCGAACCAGCGGCCATGCGGCCCGGCCGTTCACACGTACCGGTCGAGGATGCTGGACTCCGCCAACCGCGAGAGGCCCTCCTTGATCGCCTTGGCGCGGGTCTCACCCACCCCTTCCACGTCGTCAAGGTCGTCGATCGTGGCCCGCATGATCTTCGACAAGCTCCCGAAGCGGTCGACGATGTGCTCGACGACCGACTCGGGGAGGCGGGGGATCCGGGAGAGCAACCGGTATCCCTTCGGTTGGATCGGAGCGTCGAGATCGGTGACTCCCTCAGGGAGGTGGAGGACCTCCGCAACCCGCTTGAGGTCACCGAGCTCCTCCGTGTCGAGCTCGGCGAGACCCGCCAGCGCCTCCTCCAGATGCCAGCTCGCGTCCTCGTGGAAGTAGTCGAGCAGCACGAGGCGGCGGTCGTCCTCGACGCCACCGAGCACCTCCTCGAGCTGGAGCCGGACCAGCCTGCCGTCGGTGCCCAGCTCGACGATGGCGTCCTCGATCTCTTCGGCGATGCGCAGCACCATCTCGGTGCGCTGGAGCAGCACCACGACATCGCGGAGCGTGACGACGTCCTCGATCTCGTTCGTGGAGAGCTGCGCTGTCACCTCGTCGAGGCGCTGCTTGTAGCGCTCGAGCGTCTGCAGCGCCTGGTTGGCGCGGTCGAGCAACCGTGTGACCGGCACGAGCTGGTGCTTCTCCGAGCCGACGTACACCGCGATGATCGCCATGTCCTCGGAGACCGAGATGACCGGCACGTTGATCGAGCGGGCGACCCGCTCTGCCGTCCGGTGCCGGGTGCCCGTCTCAGAGGTCGGGACGTTCGGGTTCGGCACTAGGTGCACGTTCGCCCGAGCGATCCGGCTCGCGTCACGGGCCAGGATGATCGCCCCGTCCATCTTGGCCAGCTCGGAGAGCCGCTGAGGGCTGAACGCGGCGTCGAGGAGGAACCCACCCGAGCAGATGTTCAGGACCTCCGGCCCGTCACCCACCACGATGAGCGCACCCATGCCGGCCTGGAGGATGCGGTCAAGTCCCTCGCGGAGAGGTTTGCCGGGTGCCACCGAGGCAAGGGCGTTGTGGAGCGCCTCACTTCGCCTGCGGGTCACAGGGGGAGTGTACTGCGCGACCTCTGTCGGAGACCGGTGCGGTCCTCGACGTGCACGTCGCCGGGCGAGCCCGCCTCTCTCACCGGACGGGCCGGCTTCCTCACGGGAAGGGAAGACCGGCGAGGGCGATGGCCTCACCGACGGTGGTCGCACGCAACAGCTGGATGCCCGGTGGAGGATCGGGAGCGTGGCGCGGCACGACCGCGACCGTGAAACCCAGACGCGCGGCCTCGGCCAACCGACGCTCGCATTGGTACACCTGACGCAGCTCACCACCGAGGCCGATCTCGCCGCACGCCACGACCCCGTCGGGCACCGGCTCGCCGGCAACCGAGCTCATCACTGCCAGCGCGACGGCGAGATCGGCACCCGGCTCGAGCACACGGATACCGCCGATCGCGGAGACGTACACGTCGGCGTGACCGAGCGCCGCCCCGACCCGCTGCTCGAGCACGGCCAGCACCGTGGTGAGCCGACTCCGGTCGACCCCCTGCGAGGCACGGCGCGGGGCTGGCGCCTGCCCGCTCGGGCTGACGAGTGCCTGGATCTCCACGAGCAGCGGCCGGTAGCCGTCGAGCAGCGGGACCACCACCGAGCCTGGCACCCCAGCCCGGCGGTCGGCGAGGAAGAGCCGGCTCGGATCGGGCACGGCCTCGAGCCCCCCGGCGGTCATCTCGAACACGCCGAGGTGGTCGGTCGAGCCGAAGCGGTGCTTGACGGCTCGTAGCAGGCGCAGGGCGTGGTGTCGCTCCCCTTCGAAGGAGAGCACCGTGTCGACGAGGTGCTCGACCACCCGTGGCCCGGCGAGGGCACCATCTTTGGTGACGTGACCGACGAGGACCGTGGCGAGGTCACGGGTCTTCGCCTCACGGACCAGGGCGGCGGCACACTCCCGGACCTGAGCCACCGAGCCCGGAGCCGAGGCCAGCTCCGGGTGTTGCAGCGTGTGGAGGGAGTCGACGATGAGACAGTCAGGTTCCACCGCGTCGAGCTGTGCCACGACGGCGGGGAGGCTGCCATCAGCAGCGAGCCAGAGGGTCGGTGCGATGGCATCGAGGCGCCCGGCGCGGAGGCGGACCTGCTGAGCCGACTCCTCGGCGGAGACGTAGAGCACCCGTGCACCGCCTCGAGCCAGTGCCGCCGCGACCTGCAGCAGCAGTGTCGACTTGCCGACCCCCGGCTCCCCACCGAGCAGCGTGACCGACCCCGGCACGAGACCCCCGCCGAGCACCACATCGACCTCGTGGACACCCGTAGGTCGGGCGCGCCACGACTGCAGATCGACCGCCACGATCGGGACGGCCGCCGCCCGTGCCGGCTGGCCGCGACCCTCGCTGGGGCCGTCGAGCTCCTCGACCAGGGTGTTCCACTCCGCGCACGACGGGCACCGACCGACCCACCGGGGAGCCGCTCCGCCACACATCGAGCACCGGAAGACCGTCCGCAGCTTGGCCATGGGCCGAACCTACCGAGGGGGTGGGACATCGACCGGGAAGCGGCACACGTCTCCTCACCACTCTCATCCCCGGGTGTGCGGAACCTATGCTTCCCCGATGCACTCGATCGTCCACGAGCTCGCAGTCGCCGCGCCGCCGGAGCGAGTCTTCCGAGCGTTCAGTGACCCCACCGAGCTGGGCCGCTGGCTGGGGGGCTCGGTCACCGGCGAGCTGCGGGAGGGTGGAGAGGTGCGCGCGGAGGGCGCGCGGCCCCTCCGCCTTCGGGTCGACGCGCTCGATCCGCCTGAGCTCGTCCACTTCGAGGTGCTCGAAGGGCCCGAGGAGTGGACGGGCACGCAGATCGCCGTCAGGGTCGAACCCTCCCCCGGGGCTTCGGGCAGCGTCGTGCGGTTCTGGCACGGCGGATGGGAGTACGAAGACGGCAGCCTTCCCCGGGCCAACTTCGAGTGGGCACTCGAGCTGGAGCAGCTCCGCCGGTCCCTCGAGGGCTGAGCGGGCGGTCGTCGAGCGCGTCCCACCTGGCTGCGGGTCAGGAGCGGACCCGCCGGAACGCCCGTCGCAGCGCCACCAGCACCACGACGGCGACCGCCGCGATCGGGAGCCAGACCAGCATCGTCGCCGTCAGGCTGCTGACCGTCGACGACGCGTCGACCCTCGTCGGGCGCTCATCGTCGAAGCTCGCCGTGTACGACCTCGGCCTCGCGCCCGGCAGCGCGACGGTGACTCGGAAGTCGACCATCTCGCCCACCCGGGCCCCCTCCTCCTGCTCGATCGCGGTCAGCGTGCCCCCGAAGGGGTCGCCGCCCAGGGCAGCGGTGAGCTCCGGGTCGCTGAACACCTGCGGTCCCGCCGTGAGATCGACCGTGCCCCTCACCCGGTAGGTCGTGCCGAGCAGGCCGTCCTCCCTGCTGACCGCGAAGTCCCGGAACGCCCCGTCCGGTCCCGTCAGCTCCGCGAGGACCGCGGTCGCCTCGGCAGGGTCACGAAAGGACCTGCGAGCCCGGATCCAGGTGAGACCATCCCCCTCCCGCTGCGGCTCGGACACCACCCACCCCGCACTGACCAGGTCGTCCACCCGGACCTGTCGCCGGAGATCACCGACCCGGCCGAGCGCGGCATCGTCGAGACCAACCCCCACGGTCACCACACCGCCACCGTCGTCATCGACCGCAACGTCCACGGCCACCTGCATGCGGCAACCCGTGAGGATCACCAAAAGGGCAGCCGCGACGGCGACCACCACGCCCCGGCGGGAAGACATGGGGCGAGACGCTAGCCGGGGACCAGGCGCCCAAAACGACCTCACCCCCGCCCGGCGTACCGGACGGGGGTGAGATCGGACAGGATGAGGTCACAGTAACCACTGTTCACCCCGGGGTCACTCGGCCGATCGACTCATTTCCGCGAGCCGGGGCCTGGGTCGCGCGACCCTCCGGGGCCCAGCGGTCACTCCGTCGGACCAGCCTCGGCCAGCTCGACCGCCGGTGGCTCGAAGCCCTCCACCGAGCGGAACGTGATGACCTGCTCGCCGGTCTCGGGGTCGGGCTCCGCGTCCACGATGATGGTCTCGCCGGCGCGGAACTCCTTCCAGAGCAGCCGCTCCGAGAGCGGATCCTCGACCATCCGCTGGATGGCCCGGCGCAGCGGGCGAGCACCGAGGGTCGGGTCGTAGCCCTTGTCGGCGAGCAGCGCCTTGGCCGCCGGCGTGAGCTCGAGGCCGAGCCCCTGGCCCTCCAGCTGGCTCTGCACCCGGCGGATCATGAGGTCGACGATCTGGGTGACCTCGTCCTTGCTCAGCTCGTGGAAGACGATCGTGTCGTCGATGCGGTTCAAGAACTCCGGTCGGAAGTGCTGCTTGAGCGCGTCGTTGACCTTCTCCTTCATCTTCTCGTAGCTGATGGCCTCGTCGGCCCGCGAGAAGCCCAGGCTGGCCTTGCGCAGATCCTGGGTGCCCAGATTCGACGTCATGATCAGCACGGTGTTGCGGAAGTCGACCGACCGGCCCTGCGAGTCGGTCAGTCGACCCTCCTCGAGGATCTGCAACAGCGTGTTGAACACGTCGGGATGGGCCTTCTCGATCTCGTCGAAGAGCACCACCGAGAACGGCTTGCGCCGGACGGCCTCGGTGAGCTGGCCACCTTCCTCGTAGCCGACGTAGCCCGGAGGTGAGCCCACCAGACGGCTGACCGTGTGCTTCTCCATGTACTCGGACATGTCAAGCTGGATCAGCGAGTCCTCGTCACCGAAGAGGAACTCCGCGAGCGTCTTGGCCAGCTCGGTCTTCCCGACACCGGACGGCCCCAGGAAGATGAACGAGCCCGACGGCCGCTTCGGATCCTTCAGGCCGGCACGAGTGCGGCGGATGGCCTGGCTCACCGCCTTGATGGCGTCCTCCTGACCGATCACCCGCTTGTGCAGCTCTTCCTCCATGCGGAGGAGCTTGGCGGTCTCCTCCTCGGTGAGCTTGTAGACCGGGATGCCCGTCCAGATCGAGAGGACCTCGGCGATCGACTCCTCATCGACCTCGTCGAAGAGATCGATGCCCTTCTCCTTCATCTCGCGCTCTTTGGCTTCCTTGAGCTGGAGGAGCTCCTTCTCCTTGTCGCGCAGCCTCCCCGCCTCCTCGAAGCGCTGTGCCTCGACGGCCTCCTTCTTCTGCTGCACGACCTGCGCGATCTGGTTCTCGAGCTCTTTGAAGTCGGGCGGCGTCTCCATGCGCTTGATGCGCAAGCGCGACCCGGCTTCGTCGATGAGGTCGATGGCCTTGTCGGGCAGATGACGGTCGGAGATGTAGCGGTCAGCGAGGTTCGCCGCCGCCACGAGCGCCTGGTCGGTGATGGTGACCCGGTGGTGAGCCTCATACCGGTCGCGCAGACCCTTGAGGATCTCGATGGTGTGCGCCACCGACGGCTCCTCAACCCTGATGGGCTGGAACCTGCGCTCGAGCGCCGCGTCTTTCTCGAGGTGCTTGCGGTACTCATCGAGCGTGGTGGCGCCAATGGTCTGCAGCTCACCGCGGGCGAGCATCGGCTTGAGGATCGACGCCGCGTCGATGGCACCCTCGGCGGCACCCGCGCCGACGAGGGTGTGCAGCTCGTCGATGAACAGGATGATGTCCCCACGGGTCTTGATCTCCTTGAGCACCTTCTTCAGGCGCTCCTCGAAGTCGCCGCGGTAGCGGGAGCCCGCGACGAGCGCCCCGAGGTCGAGGGTGTAGAGCTGCTTGTTGTGCAGCGTCTCAGGGACGTTGTTGGCCGCGATGGCCTGCGCGAGCCCCTCGACGATGGCGGTCTTGCCGACGCCGGGCTCGCCGATGAGCACCGGGTTGTTCTTCGTCCGCCGCGAGAGCACCTGCATCACCCGCTCGGTCTCGCGTTCGCGGCCGATGACCGGGTCGAGCTTCTTCTCGCGGGCGAGCTGGGTGAGGTTGCGACCGAACTGGTCGAGCACCAGGGAGCCCGACGGCGTCTGCTCGCCGCTGCCACCCGTGGTGGCACCGGCCTTCTCCTGGGCCCCGGGGCCCGAGTAGCCGGAGAGGAGCTGGATGACCTGCTGACGGACCCGGGAGAGGTCAGCTCCCAGCTTCACCAGCACCTGGGCGGCCACCCCCTCCCCCTCACGGATGAGACCCAGCAGGATGTGCTCGGTGCCGATGTAGTTGTGACCGAGCTGCAGCGCCTCGCGCAGGGAGAGCTCGAGGACCTTCTTGGCCCGGGGTGTGAACGGGATGTGGCCGCTCGGCGAGGAACCGCCCTGGCCGATGATCTCCTCGACCTGGCTGCGAACCGCCTCGAGCGAGATGCCGAGGGACTCGAGCGCCTTGGCGGCGACACCCTCACCCTCGTGGATCAGGCCGAGCAGGATGTGCTCGGTGCCGATGTAGTTGTGGTTGAGCAGGCGCGCCTCTTCCTGAGCCAGGACGACGACTCGGCGAGCCCGATCAGTGAATCGTTCAAACAAAGGGAGTGCCTCCCCAGAGAGGGAACCTTGGATCAAGTGTAACCACGCATCTCCCGATCGCACGGGGCGGCAGGCACCCAGGATCGGCACCCGGAGCCACCCCGGCGGCACGGCGCTCCGGAAGCGATCGGGTTTCGGGATCGGGCCCTCCCGGGCCTATCGTCGGGTCGTGGCGACGCCGAGTCCACTCCTCCAGCTGCCAGTCCTGCAGGCCGATCTCAGCCGGGTCGAGCAGGAGCTGGTCGCCTCGGTCCGGTCGGAGGATCCGTTCCTCACCGAGGTCGCCAGCCACCTCATCCGGGCCGGCGGGAAGCGGGTGCGGCCCGCGTTCGCGGTGAGCTCGGCGGGCACCCGTCAGCCCCAGCTCCGTCCCGCTTCGCGGGAGGTCATCCTCGGCGCGGTCTCCGTCGAGCTCGTACACCTCGGGTCGCTCTACCACGATGACGTGATGGACGACGCGACGACCCGGCGCACTGTTGAGAGCGTCAATGCCCGATGGGGCAACCTGAAGGCGATCCTGGCAGGGGACTACCTGCTGGCCAAGGCGTCGGAGATCGCCGCGTCGCTGGGCACGGAGGTCGCCGGCCTGCTGGCAGCGACCATCGGCAGGCTCTGCGAAGGTCAGGTGCTCGAGCTGCAGCACGTCTTCGACGTCACCCGCAGCGAGTCCGCCTACCTCACCTCCATCGAGGGCAAGACCGCGTCGCTGCTGGCGACGGCCTGCCGGATCGGCGCCCTGGTCGGCGGACTGCCACGCGACGACGTCGAGCGCCTGACGAGCTTCGGTCGGGACTTCGGCATGGCGTTCCAGATCGTCGATGACGTGCTCGACGTGATCGCCACCGACGAGGAGATCGGCAAGCCCTCGGGCCACGACCTGCTCGAGGGCGTCTACACCCTTCCCGTGATCCGAACGCTCGAGGGTGGAGGTGCCGCCGCAGACCGGCTGAGGGAGCTGCTTGGCGGCCCGCTCTCGCCGGCGGAGCTCAGCGAGGCACGCGAGCTCATCCGCTCGAACGGCGCAGTCGACGGCGCGCTCGACACCGCCAGGCGGTACGTCGACACGGCCCTCGGAGCGCTCGCGCCGCTCGGCGAGGCGGAAGCCGTCGAGGCACTCGCGGCTGCCGCCCGCCACCTGCTCACCTCCGTAGCCACCATCGCCGGCTAGCGCAGCGGTCCACCCCCTCGGCGCTCCCGCGCAGCCGGCGCCGCTCGCGCGCTGCTAACGCGCCCGAGCGCGGTCCGCGAACTAGAGTCGACGCAATCTGACGTGCTCCCAGATTCGGGGGGAAGGGGCCATGATCACTGGCAGTGGACAGCTCTCCGCCGTGAAGCCGCTCGCCCGCCTGCTCGCGGTGCTGGCGAGCATCCTGGTGCTGACTGCGGCATGTGGCAGCTCGGGTGACGAGGGATCCGGGACGGGCGGCACGGTCAACCAGGCTGCCCCGACGGACGAGGGGACACCCACACCCGGGGGCACGCTGCGGGTCGCGGTCGGCGCCGAGCCTGACGGCCTGCTGCCGATCACGGCCCGCTGGTCGCTGGAGGGCAACCTGATCGCCTCGTCGATCTACGACACGCTGATGACCTTCGACGAGGATCGCAACCTGGTGCCACGCCTCGCCGAGTCGATGACCCCCAACGCCGACGGAACGGTGTGGACCATCAAGCTTCGACCTGACGTGGTGTTCCACGACGGCACCCCGTTCGATGCGACGGCGGTGAAGAAGAACATCGACGCGCGCCGGGCCGTGCCGATCACCGGCACCGCGCTCAAGCCGATCAAGGAGGTGCTGGCCCTCGACCCCCTCACCGTCGAGGTGCGGATGAGGACGCCGTGGTTCGGCTACGACTTCACCGTCGCCGCTCAGGGCGGGTACATGGCGGCACCGGCCGCCATCGAGGCCAACGACAGCACCCTGGCGATCGGCACCGGCCCGTTCAAGCTGGCGGGCACCTGGAGGCCCGGCGACCCGATCCGGCTCGTCCGGAACGAGAGGTACTGGGGCGACAAGGCGCATCTCGACGGCATCGAGTTCCGGGTGATCGTGGACCAGAGCAGCCGTGCCGCTGCCCTGCAGTCCGGTGACGTCGACCTGATCCTCACGCAGGACCCCGAGTCGGTGAAGCGGTTCCGCTCGACGCAGGGCATCGTGCAGGTGGAGGACTTCGCCGCCGAGGAAACCTTCGCGATGCTCAACTTGACGAAGCCCCCCTTCGACAACATCCACGCTCGCAAGGCGCTCGCCCACGCCACGAACCGCCAGGCCATCAACGACGCCGTCGGTGGTGGGATCCAGAAGGACGCGGATCAGCCCTACACGGAGAACGAGCGCTACTTCCTCGAGGATTCGGGCTATCCCGCCTACGACCCCGACAAGGCCCGAGAGGAGATCGCGGCGTACACGGCCGAGACCGGAAAGCCCCTCAGCTTCACCATCACCAGCCCGAGCTCCAACCAGCAGAAGTCCGAGGCTGAGCTGCTGCAGGCACAGTGGTCCGCGGTCGGGGCCCAGGTCTCCATCGAGGTCCTCGAGCAGGGCTCGTTCCTCGCGCAGGTGTTCCTCGGTCAGTTCCAGGCGGCGATGTTCCGCAACTTCGCGTACGTCAACCCCGATTCCAACTACATCTTCTGGCATTCGAGCTACGCGGACCCGGGTGGCGGCATCAACTTCGGGGGGTTGCGCAGCGACGCCGTGGATCGGGCGCTCGACACCGCGCGGGCGACAGCGGACCCGGATCTGCGCGCCACCGAGATCAAGAAGGCCGTTCGAGCGATCAACGAAGAGGTGGCCTTCATCTGGCTATACCACAACGACTGGGGGCTGGCAGCCAACACCAGGGTCGGTGGCCTCACGGCACCTCAGCGACTCGGCTTCGCCCGCCAGGACGGCAAGCCGTGGTGGCCGAACATCTGGCTGCGGCCGGCATGACCCGCGTGCTCGAGCGGGATCGCCGGTTCCGGCTTCGCTTCAACTCCGAGGCGGAGCGGCCGACGTACATGGTTAGGGAGGAGCGGCCGCGCGCCGCTTGAGCACACAGTGCCGGGGCACCGCGAAGGCGCGGTGGGACCCGGGATGGGAGGGACACATGGTGGGCAACGACCTCCGGACATCGCAGACGGGCCGCGGGGTGCTCGCGGCACTGCTCGCGATTCTCGTCCTGGCAGCGGCATGTGGCGGCTCGAAGAGCGACACGTCGCAGCCGACGGACACCTCCGTCGCCACCGAGACCGGGATCAGCAGCGAGGGGACACCGCAGAAGGGCGGCAAGGTGATCTTCGCCGTCACCGCCGAGACCAACGGCTGGAACCCGGCGTTGGCGCAGTGGGCGGACGCCGGTGAGTTCGTGGGCTCGTCGTTCCTCGAACCGCTCTTCGTCTACGACTCCGATCAGAACATCGTGCCGTGGCTGGCCGAGAGCGCGTCGTACAACGACCTCTCCGAGAGCAGCAGCATCAACGAGGTCGCGACTCGCTGGACCGTCAAGATCCGCCGGGGCATCAAGTTCCACGACGGGACCGAGATGACCGCGAAGGCCGTCGTCGACGGCATCCTGCTCGCTATCCGCGAAGGACTCTCCAAGATCGCGCTGGACAAGCTCGTGGCCAGCATCGAGGTCATAGACGACTACACGTTCCGTGTGGTCACCACTGAGCCGTGGAGCGCGTTCCTCAACGTGCTGGCCGGGCCGGTGGGCTTCGTCATGGCACCGTCGATGCTCGCCAAGCCTGACCGCGGCCAGTCCTCCCCCGTCGGCACCGGTGCGTTCCGCTTCGAGAGCTGGAAGCAGGGTGAGAGCGTGAAGGTGCGGGCCTTCGAGGACTACTGGGGTGGGCCGTGCGCGCTGCCCGACCCCGACGACTCGGTGAAGCGGCTCTGTGCGGAGGTCGGTGTCCCGCTCGGGCAGCGCAACGGTCCCTACCTCGACGCGATCGAGTTCCGTCCCATCGAGGATCCCCAGCAGCGGGCGAACGCGCTGGCCTCCGGTGACGTCAACATGATCATGAGCACGAGGGCTGTCGACGCGTCGACCCTGAAGGACCGCTTCCAGGTGGTGAAGGACTACAACTCAGAGAAGACCTTCGTGATGCTCAGCACGAGCAAGCCACCCTTCAACAACCCCCACGCCCGCAAGGCGCTCGCCTACGCCACCGATCGGCAGGCCATCCTCAGGCAGGTCTCGGCTGACGAGCAGCTGGCGTCTGACACGTCACCGTTCAGCGAGACCTCCAGATGGGGAGGCGTGCCGCCGGACCAGACCGGCTACCCCGCCTATGACCCACAGAAGGCCCGGGAGGAGATCGAGGCCTACAAGGCTCAGACCGGCGAGCCCACCCTGCGCTTCAAGCTCATCGGCTTGCCGCCGCTCGAGGAGCTGAACCTGATGCAGCAGCTGCAGGAGATGTGGCGTCAGGTGGGGATCGAGACCCAGCTCGAGACCATCGAGCAGACTGCGTTCATCGTGAAGCTCACCCAGGGCGACTTCCAGGCGGCGATGTTCCGCAACTACGCCTACCCCGACCCAGACTCCCAGTACGTCTTCTGGGCGGAGGAGACCGCAAAGGGCGGGATCATCATCAACTTCAGCCAGTACTACAGCGAGGTCACCGAGAACGCGCTCCGCTTCGGGCGGGTCGAGACCGATCGGACGAAGCGCCGGGAGGCCTACCAGAAGCTCTCCCGTGACCGCAACGAGGCGGTCGTCGACATCTGGCTCTACGACACGCCGTACTCGCTGATCGCGGAGCCCAACATCAAGGGCCTCAACTGGTTCCGGGTCCTGCCGTGGGGCAACTTCATGCCGAAGCCCTACATCACGGGGCTCTGGATCAACCGCTGATCGGCCCGAGCCCGGAGACGCCCGGGCGCACCGGCTCCACGATCTCGGCGGCCCGGCACGCAGGTGCCGGGCCGTCTCGCGTTCATCGACCGGACGCGGGATCAGGCCGTCGGCACGGTCACGCTGACCCGCTGCAGGAAGCTCAAGGCCGCCCGGTTGAACGCGCCGGCGTGCTCGAAGTTGAAGCCGTGTGCGGCACCGCTGATCACCGTGAGCTCGGCTCCGGGGAGCAGGGAGCAGATCTCCTCGCTGTCCGCCAGGGGGGTGAGGATGTCCTGGCTCCCGACCAGCACCAGCGCAGGCACCCGCACGGATGCGAGCTCGAAGCGGACGTCGTCGTCGAGCGCGAGGATCGCGTCGATCTGAGCGACGAAGCTCGCCGGTGGGACCGACAGCGCGAGTGGCCCGATCATGCCCACCAGAGGTCGCAAGCGGTACCGGGATCGTGGTCCGATCAGCCACCGCTCCGCCTGGCCGACCAGCGCGCGCATCCCCTGGGTCGACGCCGTGAGGGCCCACTCGGCGAGCAGCTCGCGCCGCCAGGGATGGTGTCTGCACGCCGTGCAGGCGAGCACGATCGACCGGACCCGCTCGGCGTGGCGCACGGCGAGGATCTGTGTGAGCACCCCACCCATCGAGGCACCCATGAGGTGGGCGCGATCGAGCTGGAGCGCGTCCAGCACGGCCACCACGTCGGTGGCCATCACCTCGAGGTCGTAGGGGCCGTCCGGCTTGTCCGAGCGACCCACGCCGCGGTTGTCGAGCACGATGCACCGGAACCGTGACCCGAAGGCCCGCCGCTGGCGGATCCAGCCCCGGCTGTCCGCGCCCAACCCCTGGATCATGACCAGGGGCTCACCCTGGGGGTTGCCGAAGACCTCGTAGTGGATGCGGGTCCCGTCAGGTGCGCGAGCAAACGGCATGGCGCCGATGGTACCGGTCAGCGAACAGTGTTCAGTGACACCATCGTCACCTCTCGTCGGCGGATGAGTCCGCCGCATGGCCCACCCCCAGCAGGAAGACCAGCTCCGCCACCGAGCGTACCGACGAGGGACCGCGGGTACGCAGCGGCTCCCCCAGGATCACCTCGCGTCGTCGGCCCGGCAGGCAGACACCGACCCGGAGGGGCAGCACCGGTGCTCCCGTGGCCAACGCCACCGCCAGCGCAGCTTCCGGCGGCCGGCCCGCACCAAGCGGCCGGTGAACGTCGAATCCCGGAGCAGTGAGCACCACCTCCCCCGACCGCAGGAGACCGCGCAGATCAGCCGGGCTCTCGGGCACACCCCCGACACGACGCAGCAGGGGGCCGAGCGGCGCCACGTCGGGCACTCCCGCGAACCGCACCGGTCGGTGCGCCTCGTTCGCCACCGCCGTAGCGAGCACGAGCCGCTCCCACAGGGCCAGCCGACGATCAGCCACGACCAGCGCGGAGCCGACCTCGGGGAGCTGCTCACCCCCTCGCACGCGTGGCCGGGGGAGCCACTCGGTGACCGCTGCGACCGCCACGGCCAGCTCGCGATCGAAGCCCCACTCGTCGAGGGGGAACGCACCACTGACGCGACGAGCGATGATGGCGGGTAGCGACAGATCCCGCCGATCTGGGTCGAGCTCGGCCAGTCTCCCGCTGGTCGTGATCTGCTCCATCAGACCGCCGTGACGCTCAGGTACTCGATGGGTTCCCAGGCATAGAGCTGTCGCACCACCTCCGGCGTGTGATGCTGGACCCGCACCCCCAACACCTCAGCCAGCCGGCTGCCATCCGCGGTACGGCCCCGCACCAGCAGCTCATGCACGTGGTCGGGAACCGGTGCACCGGCCAGGTGGGCAAGAGCCTTGGCCCCGCGCCAGCCCGGCCCGACGACGGGGACGGGTACCCGGTGACCGATCCGCGCGGCTTGCGAGGCGGTGACGGCGCCGGGACCGACCACGTTGAGCGCACCGTGCACCGGGTCGTTCAGCGCCGCGACGATGGCGGCGACCACGTCCGCCTCGTGGGTCACTGAGAAGACGGGATCCCCCAGCGCGGAGAACGGCACGGCTGGCAGCCGCAGGAGGCGACCCAGCGGGCTGGGCACGTGAGGACCGACGATCGGCGCGAAGCGCAGCAGGGTGACCGGGACCCCGGCGCGATCCCCCGCCTCCCGACTGATCTGCTCGACGTTGAGCAGGATGTGTCCGAACGACGAGCTCGGCGCGGGTGGGACCTCCTCATCGGGACGGAGCGGCGCACCCCGCCGCCGGCCGTACACCTCGATGCCGCTCCGGACGACGACCCGATCGAGCCTCCTGCTCGTCACGGCCGCCTCGAGCGCCGCCACCGTCCCGGCTGCCGTGCGCGCCACCGCCGCGCGGGGGCTGCTGCGTGAGTAGGGCTCGTAGACCCCGAGGTGGATGAGAGCCGTCGGTGCGAACGAGCGGATGATCGTGGCCATGCGCTCCCGGTTGCGGGGGTCGACCCGGTGGAACTCGGCACGCAGGAGCCGCCGCCGCGGCGGGAAGAGATCGACACCGGCCACCGCATCGACCGACGGATCCCCTTCGACACGCTGGGCGACGGCGGTGCCCAGCGTGCCACCGATCCCGGTGATGAAGACGCGCATGTGGCGCTGACCCTACGCGTTCTTCTCGTAGACCAGCCGCAGGCCGTGCAGCGTCAGCCACGGCTCGACGTGCTGGATCCGGCGGGACAGCGGGGTGATGAGATCGGCCAGCCCGCCCGTCGACACGATGGTGCACGGTCCAAGCTCTTCCTGGATCCGGTCACAGAGCCCGTCGACCTGTGCTGCGAAGCCGTACACGGCACCCGACTGGATCGACTCGACGGTGCTTCGACCAAGGACGTGCTTGGGTTCGCGCAGCTCAACGGCACGCAACGCCGCGGCCCGACCGACCAGCGCATCCATGCTGATCTCGACGCCCGGCGCGATCGCACCACCCAGGTACTCGCCGTTCGCCGAGACCGCGTCGCACGTGGTGGCGGTGCCGAAGTCGGCGATGATCGTCGGACCGCCGTAGAGGTCGTACGCGCCGACCGCGTTGGCGATGCGGTCCGCTCCGACCTCCTTCGGGTTCTCGTAGTGGATCGCGATGCCGGTGCGCACACCCGGCTCGATCACCACCGGCTCGAAATCCAGGTAGCGGTCAGCTAGATCGCGCAGCGCCGCGGTCACCCGCGGCACACCGGAGGAGATGACCACCCCGTCGATGTCGTCGAGCGTGTGGTCGCGAAAAGCCAGGAAGCCCTGCAGGAGCACCGCGATCTCATCGGAGGTGCGCTCGGCCTGCGAGGAGATCCGCCAGTGGTCGAGCAGCCCGTCCTCGGGACGACGGCCCGAGGCGGACCGCTCGTCGTCGAGCTCATACAACCCCACGACGGTCTGGGTGTTTCCAGCGTCGATGGCGAGCAGCACAGGATCTCCTTCCCTCAGGACTGGCCGGCTCCGGTGATGACGTCGAGCCCGATGTCGAGCACCGGCGCCGAGCTGGTGATCGAACCCACGGAGATGCAGTCGACGCCGAGCACCGCGTAGTCCGCGACGGTCTCGAGGGTGATCCCGCCCGACACCTCGAGCAGGGGCCGCCGTCCGCCGAGTCGGGCCACGTGCGCGTCAGCAGCGACCACGCACTGCATCACCTCCTCCACCGTCATGTTGTCGAGGAGCAACGCATCGGCACGGGCGGCCAGCGCCTCCTCCGCCTGCTCGACCCGGTCGCACTCCACGTGAACCGTCCGACCGGGCCAACGGGTCCGGGCCTGGTGCACGGCGGCGGTGATCCCCACGAGCGCGAGGTGGTTGTCCTTGAGCAGGATCCAGTCCGAGAGGTTGCCCCGATGGTTGGCACCACCTCCGGCGCGCACCGCCGCCTTCTCGAGCGCGCGGAGGCCGGGTGTGGTCTTGCGGGTGTCCCACACCTTCGTCGCCGAACCGGTGGCGGCGACGACGTCGACGAAGCGTCGGGTCAGCGTCGCGATCCCCGAGAGATGGCCGAGGAAGTTGAGCGCCGTGCGCTCGGCGGTGAGGATCGAGGCCAGCGGGCCCTCGACCGCGGCGAACGGCGTGCCGGCCGTGATCCGGTCCCCGTCGTCCGCGTCCCACGCCAGCGACACACCAGGGTCGATCCGGCGGAACGTCTCCTCCGCGCAGGCCCGACCGGCGAGCACCCCGTCCTGGCGGGGAACGAAGGCGGCTGAAGCCCGCATGTCGGAGGGCAGGAGGCACGAGGTGAGATCGCCCAGTGGCAGGAGGTCCTCGGCGAGGGCGCGCTCGACCGCCTCGACCACGGCCGGACGCGGGGGGTGACAGTGAGAGCTCATGACCCACCAGCCTGGCCCGCGCGCGCACCGAGCACGATCCGGGTGCGGAACCTGCCGTCATCGCGGTGAGGGAAGTCCTGTCGGGTGTGCGCACCCCGGCTCTCCTCACGAACCAGCGCGGCGAACGCCATGGCATGGGCGAGCCGAGCGAGGTTCCGGAGCTCGGCGACCGCCGGTGCGTCCGTCGCGTCCGCCACGGAGCGCCACGCCGTCGCCGCCTCATCGAGAGCTGCACGCAGCGACGAAGCGGTGCGTAGCACGCCGGCGCACTCGGTCATGCGCCGTTGAAGCCGATCACGCACCTCCGCCAGCTCACCAGAGGAGACCCGAGGCTCGTTGCGCTGCCCGTCGTGCGCGCGAGCGGGCTCGACCCACGGCTCATCGACCGGCAGACCGCCGATGACACCGGGTGACCCGTCACCATCGAGCACCGCACGCATGGCGCCAGTGGCCTCCGCGTCGACCTTGCCACGCTCGATCGCCTCGACCACCCGGAAGGCGAAGACCATCCCTTCGAGCAACGAGTTGCTCGCCAGGCGGTTGGCACCGTGCACGCCGCTGCAGGCGACCTCACCTGCCGCCCAGAGCCCTCGCAGGGAGGCCGCCCCGTCGAGATCGGTCACCACTCCACCGCAGAGGTAGTGCGCTGCCGGGGCGATCGGCAGCCAGTCCCGGGTGGGGTCGAGCCCCGCCGCCCGTAGATCGGCGGCGATGGTCGGGAACCGCAGCTCGAAGTTCTCCAGACCGGTCGCGTCGAGCCACAGGTGGTCGACCCCCTGCTCGATCATGCGCGCGGTCTCGGCTCGGGAGACCTCGTCGCGAGGCGCCAGCTCGTCGACGAACCGCTCGCCGTTGGCATCACGGAGCAGCGCGCCTTGTCCCCGGAGCGCCTCGGACAGCAACGGGCGCGGCATGCTCGGGTGGTGCAACGCCGTCGGGTGGAACTGCACGAACTCGATGTCGGCCACTGCCACGCCCGCACGCAGGGCCATGGCGACCCCGTCACCGGTGGCCTCGAGCGGGTTCGTGGTCACGGCGAACAGCTGACCGGCACCCCCGGTCGCGAGCAGCACGTTGCTGGCCCGGAGCTGGTAGCGCGCACCGCCGGCGCCGATCGCCTCGACGCCCACGCAGCGATCCTGCTCGATGAGCAGTTCCAGGGCGAAGGTGCGCTCATGGACGATCGCCGCCGTCCGGTGAACCGCGTCGACCAGCGCCCGCTCGATCTCCGCACCGGTCGCCGCACCGCCGGCGTGCACGACGCGGGGCAGGCTGTGACCACCTTCGCGGGCCAGCTCGAGCTGACCGTGCTCGTCGCGATCGAACGCGGCCCCGAGCGCGATGAGCTCGTGGACCCGACCCGGACCCTCGTCGACGAGCACCCGAACGGCGTCGACGTCGCAGAGCCCTGCTCCGGCAGCCAGGGTGTCGGCGAGATGCAGATCGGTCGAGTCGGGATCTTCGTGCAGCACCGCGGCCACTCCACCCTGCGCCCAACGGGTGGTGGCCTGGTGCAGCTCGCCCTTGGTCAGCACGCCGACGCGCATGCCGTGGACCTCCGCGGCGCGGACCGCAGCGGAGAGACCGGCCACGCCGCTCCCGAGCACCAGCAGGTCGAGCGACTCGGTGGTCATGGGGTGCTCCGAGCGGGCCGGCGACGCTCAAGGGGCGACGAGCTCGGCAGGGACCTCCTGGTACCGCACCGGACCCGGGACGAGATCCGAGGTCAGCGCCCTCGCCGTCGCCTCATCGACCGGCCGGTTCGCGGTGTCGACGTGCACGATCCTGGGCGTGAAGTGCTCGAGCTCGGCCTCGTCGTAGTCGGCGTAGGTGATGATGATGATCCGGTCGCCGGGATGCACGAGGCGAGCCGCCGCACCGTTGAGGCACACGTCACCGGGGCCGCCGGGGATGGCGTAGGTCTCGAAGCGGGCACCGTTGTCGATGTTGACCACCTGGACCTGCTCCCACTCACGGATGTCGGCCAGTGCCATCAGCTCGACGTCGAGCGTGATGGACCCGACGTAGTGGAGGTTGGCGTCGCTGACCCGCGCCCGGTGGATCTTCGACTTCATCATGCGCCTGCGCATCTGGACTCCCTGTCGGCTTGGCGCTGCATCGCAGTCGCCGTGCTTGGGTTCATCCCCCGGCGGGGATCTCGACGCCCAGATTATCCAACAGCCGGGTGCCGCCCAATCGAGCGGCCACCAGCAGACGCAGCGAGCCAGCCAGCGGGTCCACCGGCCGCAGGGACGCGGCGTCGACCACCTCCGCGTAGTCCAAGTCGGCCAAGGGCTCAGCCTCCACGATGCCGGCCATCAGCTCACGGACCGCCGCGGCGCTGCGCTCTCCCGCGAGCACGGCGGCGGCTCCCGCCTGCAGCGCGCGGTACAGCACCGGAGCGGCGGCACGCTCCCGGTCGCTGAGGTAGACGTTGCGGCTGGACATCGCGAGCCCGTCAGGCTCGCGCACGATGGGACAGCCGACGACCGTGACCGGGTGGTCGAGATCGCGCACCATCTTCCGGACGATCACCAGCTGCTGGTAGTCCTTCTCCCCGAAGTAGGCCCGACACGGCCCCACGATGTTGAACAGCTTCGTGACGACGGTCGCCACACCCGTGAAGTGCGTCGGCCGGGCGACCCCCTCCATCGGGGTGCTGAGCTCAGCCACCGAGACCGACGTGAGCATCTCCTCGGGATACATCTCCTCGGTGCTCGGGGCGAACACCACGTCGACCCCCGTCGCACGGCACGCCGCGAGATCCCGGTCGAGATCACGGGGGTAGGTGCTCAGGTCCTCGCTCGCCGCGAACTGCAACGGGTTGACGAAGATGCTCACCACGGTGACATCGCAGTCGGCCAGCGAGCGCCTCATCAGCGACAGGTGACCGTCGTGCAGGTACCCCATCGTGGGAACGAAGCCAACGGTTCGGCCTGTGCGGCGGTGCTCGTCGAGCGAGCGTCGGAACGACGCGATCGTGTCGTGGATCTCCACGGGCGAAGCGTGTCACATCGCAGCCGGATCGACGAACGGTCCGCTCAGCGGTCGTGCTCGCGCTCCTCGACGAGGCGACGGGCTGCCCGCACCATCACCTCGTACGTCTCGCGCTCGTCCCCGGGAAGCGCCTCCAAGTGGCGGCGGATGGTGTCCCAGTCGCCGCGTGCCGCCGGGCCGGTGAGCGCCGCGGCCGGCCCCAGCTCGGCGACGTTATCGACGGTGACCCGAACGAGCTCGAGATAGGCCTCGAGCGGGACGCCAGCCAAGCGCGCCACCCGCTCAGCCTGCCCGAGGAGGGCCACCAGGTGGTTCGACGCGATCACCGCAGCCGCGTGATAGGCGCCCCGCTGCTCGTCGGCCACCCGGAACGACCGACCACCCAGGTCGGCGACGACACGCTCGACGATCGGGTCACCGGCCACCGCGAACCATGCACCCGCCTGGAGCCGGGCCGCCCCCACCTCCGCGGTCGGCATGGCGATGAGCGGGTGCAGCGCGGCACGGCGCGGATGTGGGGCGAGCACGTCGAGGCCCAGCGAGCCTGCCAGGTGGCAGACAACCGTCGTAGCGCTCGGCGAGACCGTCGCGGCCACCTCCGCCACCGCCGCGTCCGGGGTTGCGATCACGAGCAGGTCGACCCCCTCGGCCGCGGACGACAGGTCGTCGACCCGGCCAAGCACACCCCGGTCCCGCCACCCGACCTCGACCAGTGCGATCCGCAGGCTGCCACCAGCCCGACCGGGTCCGATGATGCGGAAGCTCGGCACGGCCGGACGATAGCGGTCGGGCAGAATGGGGCATGGTCGATGTCAACGAGACCCGCCTGCCCGGTGTCGGCATCCGCTACGACTTCGAGTGCCTCGGCGGTCACCGGGTCGGCGTGATCATCCGCCACTCCGGCCGGCGGGAGCTGATCGTCTACGACCGCGACGACCCGGACGCCGTGGGCTTGCACGTCGACCTCTCCCCCGACGAGAGCCGCACCCTCGGTGAGCTGCTCGGTGGGTCGCGCATCAATGAGCAGCTCGCGTCGTTGGTGAGCGAGGTCGAGGGTCTCGCCATCGACTGGCTCCCACTCCCACCGGGCTTCGAGCCGCGAACGATCGGCTCGACCGAGATGCGCCGACGGACAGGAGCGTCGATCATCGCCATCATCCGCGACGACACCGCCATCCCCTCCCCCGGCCCCGACGACGAGCTGCGACCCGACGACACCGTGGTCATCGTCGGCACCGCTGAAGGCCTGGCCGCGGCGTCACGCCTGCTCAGCTCGTGACCATCGTCGCGGCGAACACATCCACCGCCGCCGATACGGCCACCGTCCTCCTCGAGCTCGGG
>JBBFLY010000015.1:0-48138 GCA_037478855.1 Acidimicrobiales bacterium
GCTCCAGGGCGAGGATCGCCAGGTCGGCGAGGACCAGGTGGGCGTTCAGGACGGGGTCGGTTGTGGCGAGGAGGCGCTCTGCGAGAAGACCATCGGTCGTCACCGCGCGAAGCGCCGCGCCATCCGCCGTGCGCATCTCGAAGGCCAGGAGATCCGCCGGGCTGGATGGCTTCTGCGGTCCAGCGATCCGGTCGGCGGGAACCACCACCTGGGAGACCCCCGCGTCGCGAAGGCGGCTGAGCGCGGTCGGGTCGGTGTGCTGATCGGCGAGCCAGGTGTCCGAGTCGGGCCAGATCCCGAGCTGCGCGGCGACGACCTCCGTGCCGGTGGCGAGCTGCCGGGTGAGCCCGATGTCGGCGTCCGCATCAGAGGGTGCAGCACGTGCCCACGCGGCGAGGTCGATCGGGGCGTATGGCCGCGCTAGCACGTGGCGGCCGGGGAGGGCGCGGGCGAGCGTCGCGAGCAGGTCCGTCCCCTCTTCCCGTGCGACAGCCAACGCATCGACGGTCTCGGGTGAGGGGACCAGGCTGACCGCCACGTCCGGGGTCCGCGACAGGGCCGAGATCGTGGTACTGAGGCGGTTGCGATCCGTCGAGGTGAGCTGCAGCGAGCCGTCTGGGCGGAACGGCGATCGCGCCTCGAGCGGGACGATCAGCGAGAGCGCGAGAGGCACTCCGCTTGAGCCGCTGCGCGGGAGGCGGATCAGATGGGTCACGAGGCGCGCCGCCTGCTTCCCCTCGGGGTCGACCACGGAGATGCTGACCGGGTACACGCCCGCACTGCTGAGGCGGACGCCGAACGGCGGAGTCTCCGTCCCGCCGACGGGGACCACGACCTGGTAGGTGCCGTCTTCACGGGCCAGGTTGTTGAGCGGCCAGCTCGGCGGTCCGGGCCGCAACGGTGAGCCGAGGCTCTGAGCGCGGATGGTGTCGCTGAAGCGGCTGCGTGAGCTGACCGCCGGGTGGACATCGATGGCGAGCCGGGCGTCGGGCGGGGCGTCGGACACCCGCAGACGGAGCTCGAACGTGCCCTGGGGCGCGACCCACGGGGTTTGCGCGAGGAGCTCGATGCGTGTGCCGGCTTCCGGTTCAGTTGGTGGCTGGGCTCGCGCCGGAGGGCTGGGCGTCCCGAGCTGGAGAGCTGCGAGGATTGCGAGCAGAGCGAGCAGTGCCCGCAGCGCGGTGCGCATCGATCGGTGGCCGCGATGGGTGACGCCGGTCATGCACGGTTCCCGTTCCCGTCGAGCGGATGCTCCAGCACCGCCAGCCCGTGGGGCTCGTGCACGAAGCCGAGGTGCACGTAGAGCGCCAACGCCCGCTCGTTGCTCTCCTGGGTGTTCACGAGCACCGACCGGGCCCCGTGACGGCGGGACCAGTTCAGGGCGTCGATGGTGAGCGCAGTGCCGACCCCGAGACCCTGGTGATCGGGACGCACCGCGAGTCGTTGGAGGTAGCCGATCGAGCCGGCTCGCCCGGTGATGGCGTAGCCGACTACCCCGTCGGCGTCGGCCACCCGGAAGCGGGAGGTGGGCGTCGCGCCGCGAGCGTCGTCGAGACCGGCCTGATCGAAGCGCCAGAACGGGGAGAACGCGGCGCCATCGACGGCGAGCACCGCGTCGCGGTCACGGCGACGCCCGCGGCGGAGGCGAACCCCGGCGGGCGGCTTGACGGGCGGGACGTGTCGTAGGTCGTGACGCAACAGGTGCAGGCGTTCGTACACCGTGAAGCCTGCTTCGAGGAAGGGGCGCTGCTCATCGTGGGTCAGCGCGGAGGTGAGCGCGCACCGGTATCCCTCCCGCGCCAGGTGTTCGAGGCACTGGCCGACAGCTTCGGGGGAGGGGATCTGGTCTGCGCTGGGGGTGAGCTGCGCGATCGCCGGATCGGCGCGCCACGGGGTGACGCGGAGCCGGCCAGAGCCCCAGTGCAGCACGTGAACCTCTCCCATGAGTCTGCGACGAGGATACGACCGCCGCTCATCGTGGGGAGAGGCGCACCCCGGAGAGAGGCGGGCTCCGCTCGCGGCGACCTCGCTGCGGCGACAGGTACCCTCGCCGTCGTGACCATCCTCCTCGCCACACACCCGCAGTTCGAGCGGCACGACCCCGGGCGCTGGCATCCGGAGCGCCCGGAGCGGCTCGCGGCCGTGGCGCGGGGCATCGAGAGCGCAGGCATCGCCGAAGCGGTGGTGTCCTTCCAGCCCCGACCCGCCGCCGAGGCGGAGATCGAGCGGGTGCACCCGGGTCGGTACCTGCAGGCGCTGCGGGAGCTGTCGGCGGCGGGGGGTGGGCACATCGACCCGGACACCGTCACCTCGGAGGGTTCGTACGACGCCGCGCTGCTGGCGGCGGGTGCCGGGCTCGATGCGATCGAGCGGCTGGACGCGGGCGAGGCAGACGTGGCGTTCTGCGCGGTTCGCCCGCCGGGTCATCACGCGACGCCCACCCGCCCGATGGGCTTCTGCCTGGTGAACAACGTTGCGGTCTCGGCGGCCGCGCTCGCCGACCGGGGTGAGCGGGTGTTGATCGTCGACTACGACGCGCACCACGGCAACGGCACGCAGGACGCCTTCTACGCGGACCCGCGTGTGGTGTACGCCTCGTTTCACGAGTACCCCTTGTATCCGGGCACCGGTGCGCTGGAGGAGACCGGTCGGGGTGTCGGGGCCGGGGCGACGATCAACGTGCCTTTGCCGGCGGGAGCCACGGGTGACGTCTACCGGCTCGCGCTCGACTTGCTCATCGCCCCGCTCGTTGACGTGTGGCAGCCGACCTGGCTCATCGTCTCGGCGGGATATGACGCGCATCGGGCTGATCCGCTGACCGGCCTCGGTCTCCGGGCAGGGGATTTCGCTGACCTGACCGGTGAGCTCTGCCAGCTCGTCCCAGCCGGGCGTCGGCTGCTGTTCCTCGAAGGCGGGTACGACCTGGATGCGCTGGCCGGCTCGGTGGGGGCGTCACTGGCCCGGCTGGTCGACGGCGAGTACCGGCCTGAGCCCGCGACCTCCGGTGGCCCCGGTCGGGCGGTGGTCGAAGCGGCACGCCGGATTCGTGACGAGTTCGGCTGGCCCTGAGGCTGACTGGCGGCCGTTGGTGGCTGGGCGGGCCGGTAGCGTGGCCCGCCGTGATCCCGGATCGACTGCGACCCGTCCTCGAGCAGACACGCCCGTTCGCGGAGCGCTTCGCTGGGGCTGGCTTCCGGCTCTACCTGGTGGGGGGCGTCGTGCGGGACCTGCTCGTGGGGCGGGAGCTCGCTGCCGATCGCGATATCGATCTCACCACCGACGCCCGTCCCGAACAGATCAAGCAGCTCGTCCGTGATCTGGCTGACGCGGTGTGGACGCAGGGCGAGCGCTTCGGCACGATCGGCTGCAAGCGTGGCGAGTGGACCTTCGAGATCACCACGCATCGGGCAGAGGCCTACACACCCGACTCCCGCAAGCCGGAGGTGCGGTTCGCCGACGTGGTCGAGACGGACCTGTCACGCCGGGACTTCACGGTGAACGCGATGGCGCTCGCGTTGCCAGATCCCGAGCTCATCGACCCCTTCGACGGAGCCGGCGACCTGGCGGCGGCCCGACTCCGTACGCCGCTGTCGCCTGAGGAGTCGTTCGCTGATGACCCGCTGCGGATGCTGCGCGCCGCGCGCTTCATCGCCGGGTACGGCCTGGAGCCGGTTCCGGAGCTGACGGCCGCGGTCAGGAGGATGCGCCATCGGTTGGCGATCGTCTCCGCGGAGCGGATCCGCGACGAGCTCGACAAGCTCCTCGTGGTGCCCGACCCGACCGCTGGCTTGTGGTTCCTGGTGGATACCGGACTGATGGAGGAGTTCCTCCCGGAGGTGCCGGCCATGCGCCTCGAGCAGGACCCGATCCATCGCCACAAGGATGTGCTCACCCACACGTTCGCAGTCGTCGCGAAGACCAGTCCGCGCAGGATCGTGCGTCTCGCGGCCCTGTTCCACGATGTCGGCAAGCCGCGTACGCGCTCGTACGGTGAGCACGGTGTGTCGTTCCACCATCACGAGGTGGTGGGCGCCCGGATGACCCGGCAGCGGATGCGGGAGCTGCGCTACGCCAACGAGGACATCGAGGCGGTGAGCCGACTCGTCTACCTGCACCTGCGGTTCCACACCTACAAGATGGGCTGGACCGACAGTGCTGTGAGGCGCTTCGTCCGTGACGCCGGCCCGCTGCTCGATGACCTGATCGAGTTGACCCGTTGCGACTGCACGACCCGCAACGAACGGAAGGCCCGGGCGCTCGCTGCCCGGATGGATGAGCTCGAGGCACGCATCGCGGAGCTCGCGGCGAAGGAGGAGCTGGCGTCGATCCGGCCTGATCTCGACGGTCGGGAGGTGATGGCGCACCTCGGGATCGGGCCCGGGCCGCTCGTGGGTGAGGCGCTCGACCACCTCCTCGAGCTGCGTATGGAGGAAGGTCCGCTCGGCCGAGAGGAGGCGCTTCGCCGGCTCGACGAGTGGTGGGCGGTGCGGTCCGCATCGGGCGACGCCCCTGCGGACCCCACCCTTGGCGAAGAGCACGATGCGTGATATTGTGAGCGCACTCAGTCACCGTTCGCGGTGGCTGGCGGGGAAGTGATGATCCGCAGGTTGAACTGGTCGCTGCGCCTGCGGGGAGCTAGAGCGAACCCGGCCCCGGTCGATCGAACCGAAGGCGCCGGGTTCTGCTGGTTTTCGGGCCCGGCTGTGCTGGCGATGCTGGCAGGTGGGGGCCTGGTGCCCCCACCTGCCGCGTCCGGCTCAGATGCCTTCTTTGCGGGCCCGGATCAGCAAGGTGGCCGGCACCCGAGCCATCGTCGGCTTCCAGAACGACGATCGGGGACCTTCGATCGGCTCGGGCTCGAGAAGGTTGTCGACCCGGAAGTTCGCCCGGGTCAGGCTCACGAACACCTCGGAGATCGTGCGGGGCAGCTCTGCGCCGCTCGCGTCGCCCGTGTTCCACGGCACCGGGGTGCGCTCGAAGTACGAGCCGCCTTCGGCCACACGGAAGGCGGGGTGGGGTAGCGAGAACACGAGCGGGCTACCGGTGCGCAACACGCGGTGGACCTGGCGGAAGACCCGGTCGAGGTCCGGTACGGAGGCCAGCGCATACACGCTGAGAACGAGGTCGATGGTGTCGGCCCGGACAAACGCCAGCTCTGCGAGGTCGCTCTGGTGCAGCTCGACCCGGACCTCCTCGCGCTCACACACGGCCCGTACCCGCTCCAGCCGTCGAGGTGACGGGTCGACGACGATGACGTGCGCGCCTTGCCGGGCCAGTGCCACGGCAGCGTGCCCTGCGCCGCACCCCAGCTCGAGCACCCGCTTGCCCTCGAGATGGCCGAGCAGCTTGAAGTCGGCATCGGTCGGGATGTCGGGGCCGTAGGTGACGGTGTCGCTGGGGATCACCGCTCCGGTCGGGAAGACCGCGGAGATCGGCAGGTCTCGGTCTGGCGATTCGGTGGCGAGGTCTTCACCGGGAGTGGGCGCAGGGCGCAGGCGACCGCTGGGGTGCCCGCTCGTGAGGTCTTCGGGCAGGTCAGGCATCGGCGCCAGTCTGCCCAAACACGCCGTAGCAGACGGGGATGTCCTGACGGGTCACACCCCGTGGAGGTTGAGTGAGACGGAGCTCGGGAGTGCTGTCGTCGAGGGCTAGACGAACCACTTCAGGTTCAGGTAGCACTCGATGGCGTCGATCTCGGCAGCGGTGAGCACCGAGTTGTAGATGATGATCTCGCCGATCTGGCCGTCGAAGAAGGCCTGAGTGGTCAGGTCGTTGGCGCCAACTCGAAGCATGTCGGCGTTGCCGCCTGACGCCACGCTGGGGGTGAGATCCTGTGCTGGGTTGCCGAGGTTCAGCGTCCGCGGAGTGAGGTTGACCCGCAGGGTGGAGACCGTCGTGGACTGCGTCACCGTCACCAGATCGGTACCGAGGGTGTAGTTCGTGGCGTCGGTGCCGGTGGCGTTGCCGTTGGACGCGATCGTGAACGTCTCGGTGCCCCCAAGATTGCTGGTGACATCAGCGCCCCCGATCTGCCAAGCGGTGATGCTGTTTCCGGCACTGGAGTCATAGCCCCACAGGACCGGCCCGTCAGGCGACACGTCGTTTCTCGCCACGTAGAAGACAGTGGCCGACGTCAGAGCTGCGAAGCCCGGGTCGGCGGCCATCCAGTCGAGGAACTCGTTGCCGAAGAACTCAACGGAGCCGAGACCGTTGATGCCCGTGTTGAACCGCCACAGAGGTTGGTTCGCCAGTGTCAGCTGCTCGAGGTGACGGGCGTTGCCGGACTTGTCCCACCACTCCTGCACGGGGACGTCAGTGTTGGGGTTCGACGGCGGATTGATCGTGGTGGGATCCGCGCCGTCGTACCATGCGAACAGGCCGGGGATGTCCGTTGGATCGGAGATGCCGCACGTGGCCTGCGCGAGCGCCCTGGTCGACGCGATGGTCGGCGCCGTCCACGCCACTGCGGCGCCCACCCCCACCTTCTTCAGGAACGAACGTCGACCCTCACGGTGTCGACCGTCGTTCAGTTCGTCGTGAGCCATCGCCCCCCGCCACCTCACTCGGAGTCGGTACGTGCGTATGCAGAGCAAGATTCCCCAGGAAGTTTGTCATGCCAGCCCCCGTCACGCCACCACCGCTTGTGTGTGTGGTCCCGTCACCAGACACCTGCTGGCGACGGGTGGCTCGCTAGCCTGGGCGTTCGTGAGCTTCGGCCCTGGTGCGCTGCGCGGTGCGAGGACCGCCCTTCCCGGCGAGGTCGACTACCGGTTGGCTCGCCAGGCGGTGCTCGCCGAGTTCCGCAAGGGTCGCCTCGCGCAACATGAGATCTGCGATGCGCACCCCGAGCTGATGCGGGCAGCCAGGGAGTGCAGCGAACCGACCGGGCAGCGCTGTCCCGTCTGTGAGGTCTCCGATCTGGTGCTCGTCACCTACGTGTTCGGTCCTCGGCTGCCGGCCCACGGACGCTGCATCACCTCGCGCGCAGAGCTCCGATCGCTGGCGAAGCGCCGTGGCGATCTCGCCTGCTACGTGGTCGAGGTGTGTCCCGAGTGCTCCTGGAACCACCTGGCGCGTACCTTCGTGTTGAACCCGGCCCGCTCGGTTTGAGCCGGCCGGAGCGACACGGTCATGACGAGACCCTCCTGGAAGCAAAACCAAGCGTCCGAGCGCGTCCGCAGGGGTCGGGGGGCGGCATCCGGTGGTCGAGGCCGTTCTGGCGGAGAGCTCGCCGCCCGTCGCAGCCGCCTCTGGCGGTGGCGCCGCCCGCTCTTCCTCCTCGGGCTGCTGCTCGTGCTCGCCGTCGCGGGGGTCGGGTACCTCCTCACGCGAGTCCCGCTGCCCTCGTCGGAACCTCCACTGCTGCAGACCACGTTCATCTGCGCAGCCGATGTGTCCTCGGGGTGCAACGCCGACAACTCGATCGCGCAGCTCTCCGCCGGCGTCGACCGGGTCAGCGTCACCTATGACCAGCTCCCACCCGTGCTCATCGATGCGGTGGTCGCCGCCGAGGACCGCACCTTCTTCCAGCACAAGGGGGTGGATCCCCTCGGCATCGTCCGAGCGCTGTGGGCCAACCTCCGCAGTGAGGGCATCAAGCAGGGCGGATCCACGATCACCCAGCAGTACGTCAAGAACGTCTATCTGAGCCAGGAGCGGACCTTCGACCGGAAGGTGAAGGAGGCCGCTCTCGCGGTGAAGATCGAGCGTGAGCTGTCGAAGGAGGAGATCCTCACCAGGTATCTCAACGTCATCTACTTCGGACGTGGGGCCTACGGGGTTCAGGCGGCGGCCAAGACCTACTTCGGGGTCGACATCGAAGACCTGAACCTGGCCCAGGCGGCCTACCTCGCCGGCCTGATCCGAGCCCCGGAGTTGGCGGACGCCAAGCTCCCCGACGACGACCCCCGTGCCGGGAGCCAGCGCGAGGAGGCGTCCAACCGCCGTCGCAACGTCCTCACCGCGATGCTCGAGGAGGGGTACATCTCGCAGGCGGAGCACGACGAAGCGGTGGCAGCCGGGTGGGACGATGTGCTCACCCGCACCAGCTCCGGGAGCTTCGGTCGAGTTCCCCACCCCGAGCTCGGCACGGAGTACTTCGTTGAGTACGTGCGGCACTGGCTGGTGAACGAAGGGGGTTTCACCGACGCGGAGGTCTTCGGCGGTGGGTTGCGCGTCTACACGACCCTCGACTTCGAGATGCAGGAGGAAGCGGTCACCGCCGTCACCTCCACACTGAACCGTCGGGACGACCCGGCCGCGGCGGTGGTGGCGATCGACCAGCAGGGCCGGGTGCGGGCCATGGTCGGGGGCCTGGACTTCCAGGCCTCCCGGGTGAATCTCGCGGTGGGAGCTGAAGGTGGTGGTTCCGGGCGCCAGGCGGGGTCCTCGTTCAAGCCGATCGCCCTCGCCGAGGCGCTCAAGCAGGGGGTGCCGCTCACCAGGGTCTACGACGCGCCGGCCAGGAAGGTGTTCAAGGGCGCCGACGGTGGCGCCGACTGGACGGTCGCGAACTACGCCGACGCCGGCCTCGGGCGGCTGAACCTGGTCGATGCCACGCGCAAGTCGTCGAACACCGCGTATGCGCAGCTCGGGCTTGACGTGGGACCGGAGAACGTGGCTGCGCTGGCTCGCCGCATGGGGATCAAGAGTCAGCTCGAACCCGTCCCCTCCATCGTGCTCGGCACCAGCAGCGTGTCGGTGCTGGACATGGCCACCGCGTACTCCACCTTCGCTAACGACGGCGAGCACATCGGTCCGTTCGTGGTGACCAGGGTGACCGATGCGAAGGGCACGCTCCTGTACGAGGCGCCATCGCGGCGGGACCGGGTGCTCTCGCCGGAGGTCGCAGCGCAGGTGAACTGGACGCTGTCGCAGGTCATCGAGAGCGGAACGGGGACAGGTGCCCGGATCAGCCAGCCTGCAGCAGGCAAGACCGGCACGACCGAGGACTATCGGGACGCCTGGTTCGTCGGGTACACGTGCTCACTCACCACCGCGGTGTGGATGGGGTACCCAGGCGCTCCCGGGGAGCCCGCGCGCTACATGAAGAACGTGCACGGCCAGGCGGTCACCGGCGGTTCGTTCCCGGCGACGATCTGGCGCAAGTTCATGTCCAAGGCCACCGAGGGCCTCCCCTCCTGCCCCTTCGAGCGGCCCCCGCTGGCACCGGTCACCTCCGACACGTTCGTGCCCGGGACCGCACCCAAGCCTTCGGACACGACCGTGCCCGCCAGTTCGACGTCCTCGACAGCGTCGTCCACGACCACCAGCACGGTGCCTCCGACCTCCGCGCCCCAGACCACCACGACCGTAGCCAGCACCACCACGTCCACCGGCGGGTGAGGTGTACGTCAGCCCTCCGGTCGAGGCCAGCCCGTGTCCTGGCCGTCGATCTGGTGTGGGTAGTGCGTACGACACACGAAGCACCACCACTCCTCGCCGGCCAGCTGCACCCGCCCGGGGGTGTCCCAGGCCTCGGGAGTGATGTACAGGCGGCGCACGAGCACCAGCTCCTCGTCGTCGCGTCCGCAGCTCTCGCAGATCCCGAACGTCGTCACGGTGGTCGCCTCCGGCTCATCTCCGGCACGCGGGTCACCTCCGGCACGCTACCGGCTCGCGGGTCCGCTGGTGTGCTGAGCGGCGGGCGGGGTGGGTAGAGTGGCGTCACCGCCGGCAGCCACGGGGCGCTGGACGGGACGAAGGAGGCTCGCCATGAGCAAGAAGGTGACCGCGCCGGCTGTTCGCGCGCGCAAGGTTCGTTGCGGAGCCGATCCCATCGTGATGGTGACCGCCTACGACGCTCCGGGGGCGCGCATCCTGGATGAGGCGGGTGTCGACATCATCCTCGTGGGTGACTCCGTGGCGATGGTGGTGCTCGGCTATGAGGACACGCTCCAGGTCACCGTCGAGGACATGGCTCACCACACCGCGGCGGTAGCGCGGGCCCGGCCGGATGCCCTGGTCATCGGGGACCTGCCATGGATGAGCTACCACGTCTCGACGGACGAGACCGTGCGCAACGCCGCGGCGCTGGTTCGAGCGGGAGCACAGGCGGTGAAGCTCGAGGGTGGGCGCAAGCGGCTGCCGATGATCGAGGCGATCGTCGCAGCCGAGATCCCGGTGATGGGCCACATCGGTCTCACCCCGCAGTCGGTGCACGCGATGGGCGGCTTCAAGGTGCAGGGCCGCCAGCACGACGCCGCCCTCGCACTGGTGGAGGACGCCAAGGTCCTGGAGGGCGCGGGCTGTTTCGCCATCGTGCTCGAGGGTGTTCCCGACGAGGTGGCCCGGCTGGTCACGGACTCGGTCCAGGTACCGACCATCGGCATCGGCGCCGGCCCGCACTGTGACGGACAGGTGCTCGTCCTCCACGACCTGCTCGGCATCGAGGATCGCATCGTGCCGAAGTTCGTGCGTCGCTATGCATCCCTGAAGACCGACGCTGTGGAGGCGGTGCGAGCCTTCGCGGACGATGTGCGCACTGGCCGGTTCCCGAGCGCGCAGGAGAGCTACCACCTCAGCGGTGAGGTGGCGGAGTCGCTCGGGCTCTACGGCAGCGCTCAGGGCATCAGCGCCTGACAGGCTCTCCGTCACGGCGCTCAGCTGCGCTCGAACAGGTCGGTGCTGTCACACCCCGATCTCATACTCGGGGGCATGGCAGCTCGTCGTCCGCGCACCCCGGGTCTCGGTGCTCTGCATGCCGACGGTGGCCTCCAGCAGGTCGGTAGGCGGCCGGCCTCGCCATCCGTTAGCCTTTCCCGGTCCAATCGAACCCTGCCCCGGCATCAGGCCGGGGCCCCGGCGTTGAGCCGAGGTCCAGAGGGAGGTGATGGCTCGCCGTGCGAGCGTACGAACTGATGGTCATCTTCGACGGCGACTGCGATGACGCCGTCGTGAACCAGAGCCTCGCCGGCATCAGCCGCGCGGTGGAGGCGGGTGGCGGCAGGGTCGTCACCACTGATCTGTGGGGCAGGCGTCGCTTCGCCTACGAGATCAACCACAAGTGGGAAGGGATCTACGTGGTGCTCGAGATCGTGACCGAGGCGCGCGATCTCCATGACGTCGAGCGGTCGCTCCGTCTCGCGGACGAGGTCGTCCGCCACAAGTTGATCCGCCTGCCCGATCGTGAGGCCGCCCGGCGCGGTCTGCTGGGCGAGGCAGCTCCGGCTGAGGCCGGCTGAGGGGAGGAGGAGCATCCCCATGGCAGTAGGAAACACCGTGACCATCATCGGGAACGTCACTCGTGACCCCGAGCTGCGCTTCACCAACAGCGGCATGGCCGTCGCGTCGTTTGGCGTCGCGATCAACACCGGTCGTCGCAACCCACAGACGGGGCAGTGGGAGGAGGGCGAGCCGTCCTTCTTCGATGTGAGCTGCTTCCGGGAGATGGCCGACAACGTCGCCGAGTCGCTGCAGAAGGGCACCCGGGTGATCGTGACCGGCCGGCTCAATCAGCGGACGTGGCAGACCGACACCGGTGAGAAGCGGTCGAAGGTCGAGATCATCGCCGATGAGGTGGGTCCGAGCCTGCGTTGGGCCACCGCAACCGTTCAGCGCAACGAGCGCCGCGAAGCCTTCGACGGCGCCAGCCGCACCAGCGGATCATCCGAGCCCGTACCCGACTACCCGGACGAGGAGCCGTTCTGATGGCCAAGGCAGCGACCAAGCGCGGCAAGAACAAGGACAACGCCCGCCGCAGCAAGAAGAAGACCAGCATCCTCACTATCGAGCGGGTGGAGTACGTCGACTACAAGGACGTCAACCTGCTCCGCCGATTCATGTCCGACCGAGCGAAGATCCGGGCACGGCGGGTGACGGGCAACGACTCCCAGCAGCAGCGCGAGGTGGCCCGGGCCATCAAGAACGCCCGGGAGATGGCTCTGCTGCCCTACACCAGCCGGGTCACGACCCAGCGCGGCGGTCGGGACCGGGCCGAGCGTCCGCCCCGGGACGAGTATCCGACCCCTGACGGCGCGGACGTGGAGGCACCGCTCGAACACGAGCTCGCCGAAGTGGGCGACGCCGAGCTCACCGAGACCGGCGACGTCGCCTCGGCCGTTGGTGGCGATGGGGAGGATGCGCTCTGATGAAGCTGCTGTTGCGCTCCGATGTGAAGGGTGTCGGCAAGAAGGGCGACCTGGTCGAGGTCGCCGACGGCTATGCCCGCAACTACCTCGTGCCGAAGGGGCTGGCGATCAAGGCCTCCCCCGGGGTGGAGGCGCAGGCGGCGGCGATGCGGCGTTCGCGTGACCTCAAGGACGCCGCCGACCGGGGTGCTGCGGAGGAGATCGCCAGGGTGCTGGTCCCCGCGGTGATCACGGTCAGCGCGAAGGCGGGGTCGGAAGGGCGGCTCTTCGGCTCGGTCACCACCGCTGATGTGGTGGAAGCCGTTGCAGCTCAGAAGGGCATCACGCTCGACCGCAAGCTGCTCCACCTCGACGAGCCCATCAAGACGCTCGGCACCCACACGGTGCAGGCGAAGCTCCACGCGGACGTCGAGTTCGCGATCACGGTCGAGGTCGTCGCGGGCTGACGCTCGCTCGACGATCCCCGTCGGCCAGAGGGCGCCGGTGCGTACCGGCGCCCTCTGTGTTTCTCACTCCTCGTCCTCCGAGGCTCGGGCACCCAGGCAGGGGCGTGGCGAGCGGGTCGGTGCAGAAGCTTGGAGCGTCGCGATGTGCGACACGCTCGCGAGGGGGCATTGGTCGAGCGGCGCACCCGTCGGGGCTGCGTGGGCTTCCTGCGTGCCACGGTCGGTGTCCCTGGCCCTCTGCATGATGGTGGCGTGCAGCTGAGCGTGCGCGCCGATCGAGCATCCGCCATCGTCGCCCCCCACCTCCGTACCCTGCTGACGTGGACCCACTCGGTGGAGGCCTCGGGGGTGGCCGGCCACCCACCGTTCACCCTGCGTTTCCACATCGCGTCCCCAGGAGCATCCACCGAAAAATCGGGGGTTGTCCGTCTTTCGATCCCCAGGCTGCGTACGTCAGTGTGAGGCTCCCATGACATCGTCGATCCAGGACTTCGCACAGACCAGTGGCCCCAGCCGCCCGGATGGCACCGGGCGGGTGCCGCCACACAACCTGCAGGCCGAGGAGTCGCTGCTCGGCGCGATGCTCCTGTCGAAGGACGCGATCGCGGTTGCGACCGAGATCCTTGACGCGAGCGACTTCTACAAGCCCGCCCACGGCCACATCTTCGAGGCCATCACGAACCTCTCCGCCGCCGGTGAGCCCGCCGACCCAGTGACCGTGGCGGAGGAGCTCCGACGCGCCGGCCTGCTCGAGGCGGTCGGGGGTCAGGCGGTGCTCGCCGAGCTGCAGGCGTCGACGCCGGCCACCTCGAATGCCCAGCGCTACGCGCGCATCATCGAGGAGCACGCGCTCCTGCGCAAGCTCATCGGTGTGGCGGGCGAGATCGCCGAGATGGGCTACGACATGCCCGACGACGTCACCAAGGTGGTCGATCGCGCCGAGTCGCTGGTGTTCGAGGTCGCCCAGCGTCGGGTGACCGACACGATGGCGCCGATCCACGATCTGCTCGACGCCAACCTCGACCGACTCGAGATGCTCTACGAGCGTGGCGACGCGATCACCGGAGCACCGACTGGCTTCATCGACCTCGACGAGCTGCTCTCGGGCTTGCAGGACAGCGCGCTGTACGTGTTGGGGGCCCGACCATCAGCAGGCAAGACCGCGCTGGGGCTGTGCATCGCCACCAACGTGGCGGTCGAGGCGGGCCGGCCGGTGCTGATCTTCTCGCTCGAGATGAGTCAGCTCGAGCTCACCCAGCGCATGCTCTGCGCGGAGGCCCGGGTGGACTCCAGGCGGGTGCGCAATGGTCACCTGACCGAGAGCGACTGGCAGAAGATCGCCCACGCGACCGGTCGGCTCGCCGAAGCGCCGATCTGGATCGACGACAATCCGAACCTCACGATCATGGAGCTGCGGTCGAAGGCCCGACGGCTCAAGGCCCGCATAGGCGACCTCGGGCTCGTGGTGGTCGACTACCTCCAGCTCATGACCGGACGCTCGACCGCGGAGAACCGCCAGGTGGAAGTCAGCGAGATCAGCCGAGGTCTCAAGATCCTCGCCCGGGAGCTCGAGTGTCCAGTGCTCGCGCTGTCGCAGCTGTCCCGTTCGCTCGAGCTGCGCGCAGACAAGCGGCCGATCCTCGCGGATCTGCGGGAGTCGGGCTGTCTCACCGCCGACACCCGCCTCACGCGAGCTGACACGGGTGAGCAGGTGACGATGGGCGAGCTGCTCGAGCGTGGCGAGCGAAACGTCCCGATCTGGACCCTCGACGAGCACTACCGGCTCACGGTGGGCCAGCTCTCACACGTGTTCCCGAGTGGCGTCAAGACCGTCTACGAACTGCGCCTGGCTTCCGGACGCCGCATCAAGGCCAGTGCGAACCATCCGTTCCTCGCCCTCGAGGGCTGGTTCCCGCTCGAGAAGCTCGACGTCGGTGATTTCGTGGCCGTGCCCGGAGAGGGGAGATGGCCGTCGTCGGTTGGGGCCAGCGGCGGCCACTCCACCCCGGTGGTGCCGCGGGAGGTGTGGACCTACGTCCGCAAGGTCCTGCCAAACCTGGGTCTCGACCTGCGCGACCTCGAGGCTGGCTTCGGCGGTCGCGATACCTTCCTCGACGAGGTGTACGGAGAGCCGCTCACCCGCGGCCAGCTGCGGCGCCTGGCTGAGGTGGTCCCCGACCCGGTGCTCGGTGATCTCGCCTCGGCTGACGTGTGGTGGGACTGCATCGTCAGCATCACCGAGCTCGGCGAAGAGCCGGTGTACGACGCCACGGTGCCCGGGACGCACAACTTCGTGGCCGAAGGCATCGTGGTGCACAACTCGATCGAGCAGGACGCCGACGTGGTGCTGTTCATCTACCGCGATGAGATCTACAACCCTGACTCGCCGGACCGGGGCACGGCGGAGATCCTCGTCAGCAAGCACCGCAACGGTCCCACCGGTGTGGTGCGCCTCGCGTTCCTCGATCACTACACGAAGTTCGCCAACATGGCGCGAGGCACCTGACCGGCTGATCACCTGGGCATGGCGGCCGAGCGGCGGGCTCGGTACAGCACCGGCGTGGGCATCTCCTCGAGCGGTGGGTGTGGGTCGAGAAGTGCCCGCTCGGCCGCCTCGCGGTCGTCGTCACCGAGCGGTCGGGTGTCGGCGCACCACTCGACGAGGATCCCGTTGGGGTCGACCGTGTACGCCGACACGCAGAACCCGTGGTCGAGCTCCATCACGTCGTAGCCGTGATCACGCCAGCGCTCGCGCTTGGCGGGCAGGTCGTCGAGCTGGGTGCGGAACGCGATGTGGTTCACCCAAGCAGGGAGGCCGAGACCGGTGGAGATGGCTGGGTCGAAGGCAGGGATCCGCTCGTCGTGGAGCTCCCAGAAGGCGATGAGACCCTCGCCGCCGGTGTCGTAGAACGCGTGCTTGGCCCATCCCCCGTCGTGTTCCGTCGAACCCACGACGATCTTGACCAGCTCGAAGCCCATCGCCTCCGTGTAGAAGCGGTGGGTCGCTGCCAGGTCGCGCACAGCCAGCGCGACGTGATGGAAGCCCATGTCGTCCCCCTTTCCGCGAAGCGGCCTGGTCGCTGCACGGGACCACCGCGTGCGGTGCCAGGATCCCATGCCGGCGCCTGCCCCATCACCTCACCTCGATGCGCGATGGACCCTGACCGGCGGTCAGGCGGCCACAGGGCTACCGTCCGCCAGCGTGACGATCCGTCGCGTGCACACGGTGGGGGCCGCCCTCGCAGGCGTCGCGGTCGGAGCGATCGCCGCGGTCGGCCTCGTGGTCTCGGGCACGTTGAGCCGACCAGGTGGCGCCGCCGGTGCGGTCGAGGAGCTGCTCGCCGCGTACCGCCGCAGCAGGGAAGGGACCTACGTCGTAGAAGCCACCTTCACGCGCACGCTGCCTGACGGTCGCAGCCTGTCGTCCGCGGCACTGGTGGTGCAGAGGCCACCGGACTCCCTGCGCCGCCAGCTCGGCAGTCTGACGGGAACGTTGCAGGGGCGGTCGCTGAACTGCTCGGTCACGAGCCAGGGTCGTCTGAAGTGCGCCCCTCATGGAGAGGCTCGTGACTGGCGGGAGCAGGTCGACCGGGATGTCGAGGTGCTGCGCACCTACTTCGATCCGCCGTCTCCGCTCTACCGCGTGCGTCGGGATGGCGAGGGCTGCTTCGTGCTGGAACAGGAGCGGCCGTATCCCGATCCGACCTACGGGGTCAGAGCTCGCATGTGCTTCGACGACGCGACCGGCGCGATGACCGACCTGGAGCTCGTTCGCGAGACCGGAGCGAGCGATCGGTTCCAGGCCGTGGCCGTGCGCGACGAGGTGACGGATGCCGACCTGCGGATCGAAGCCGATGAGACCTTCGTCGCTCGGGATCAGGACGGCACGGCCGTGGGCAGGGTCCCCGAGGGCTGAGATGGCCGACCACGCCCGGCGGGGCGGGGCATCATCGACGACCGCCTCCCCACTCTGGTCACCGATCCGAGCGCGCCACGGCCCCGGGCTTGGAGGGTCCCGGGGCCGTGAGGATCGAGGAGGCGGAGGCCACGAAGGCGCCAGAACCCGTTGAGAGGTGCTGGTGGCGATGCGTTTGGAGGGAGTTGCGACCCCCGCCCATTCCCCGATGTGCGTCGGTGGGGGCGATGTCCACCGACACCTCACCATCGGCAAGCCTCGAGACCACCTTGAGTGGTTTTTTTCACCGCCTTTCACCCGCGAGCGAGCGGTCGTGCTGCCTCGACACCCCAGCCGCAGCTTCGGCGGGATGGCCCTTCGCAGGCCAGCAGCTCCCACACCTTGCGCGCTGTCGGCAGGCGCGGCACTCGCCTCCCTGCGGGTGCTGGCGGCGGGATGGGCGCTGGACGAAGCTGTGGCGGTGCTGTTCCTCGGTGAAGACCTGCTGGCCTGGCTGGTCCTAGCGATCGGCGCCGCGCTGGCCATCGGCACGCTCCTCGCGCTCGTCCGCCCGCGACCCGAGGCGCCCGAAGGAGACCTGGAACGGCCGCCGCTCGGACGCAGCGTCGTGATGATCGCGCTAGGCACGATCGCCGCCCTGTGGGGCCTGGCCAGCCTGGTCAACTGATGTCATCGACTGGACCGCCAGCCGGCTCGATGCTCGAGCCGCTCCTGCGGCTCGACGACGTATCGGTGTCCTACGGGGGTGTGCGCGCTCTCGACCGGCTCAGCTTCGTCGTCGCCGAAGGCTCGTTGCACGGCCTCATCGGTCCGAACGGCGCGGGCAAGACGACGACCCTCGACGCGCTCACCGGGTTCACCCCGCACCGGGGCCGGGTGCACTTCGACGGCGAGGATCTCACCGGCTGGCCGCCACATGCTCGGGCCCGGCGCGGCCTGGTCCGCACCTGGCAGTCCCTGGAGCTGTTCGAGGATCTCACCGTGCTCGAGAACTGCCGGGTGGCGACCGCCCGTCAGGGCATCCGGGTGACGCTCGGCGAGCTCGTCGGGATGCACCGCCGGGCCGACGCGAGCGACGGCGCGGATGTGGATTGGGCGATCGACCTGCTCGGGCTCGGCCCGATCGTGCACCGCCGGCCCTCGGAGCTGTCGCTCGGTCAGCGCAAGCTGGCGGCGCTCGCCCGGGCGCTCGCCCGTCGACCCCGGATGCTCCTGCTCGACGAACCCGCCGCCGGGCTCGACACCGGGGAGAGCCAGGCTCTCGGCGAGCGGCTGACCCAGGTGGTCGCCGGCGGCGTCACCCTCCTGCTCGTCGACCACGACATGGGTCTGGTGCTCGGGGTGTGCGACCGGGTCACCGTCTTGGACTTCGGGCGGGTCATCGCGGAGGGCACGCCGGAGCAGATTCGCTACGACCATCGGGTCGTCGAGGCCTACCTCGGCGAGGCCTCCGCGTCATGACCCCGACTGCCGAAGGTCGTTCCCCGCTGCTCACGGTCGAGGGGCTCCGAGCCGGCTACCAGGGGGTCGCGGTGGTCCGCGGTCTGGACTTGGCCGTGCACGAAGGAGAGGTCGTCGCGCTGCTCGGCCCCAACGGGGCGGGCAAGACCACGGTCCTCTCCACGATCTCCGGCCTGCTCCCGGCCCTCGGGGGGACGATCGACGTGCTCGGCGGTCCACCTCCGCTGCGTCGCCCACACCTGCTCGCCCGTCGGGGATTCGCCCACGTGCCCGAGGATCGCTCGATCTTCCGTGACCTGACGGTCCGGGAGAACCTGCGCCTGGGTGTGAGCGCACGAGGACGCCACCGGTTCGAGCAACGGGTTGAGGAGGTGCTCGAGCTGTTCCCCGCGCTGGCTCGACTGCTCGACCGGCGGGCGGGGCTGCTCTCGGGGGGCGAGCAGCAGATGCTCGCCATGGGGCGCGCGCTCGCGGGTCGACCGCGGCTGCTCGTGGTCGACGAGCTCAGCCTGGGCCTTGCACCGCTCATCGTGGAGCGACTGCTCGACGTGGTGCGCCGCATCGCCACCGATCTGGGGACCGGCGTGCTGCTTGTGGAGCAGCACGTTCCCCTCGCCCTCCAGGTCGCCGATCGAGCGTGGGTGCTGAGCCACGGCGACGTGGTGGCCAGCGGTGCGGCCTCGGAGTTGGCGTCCCGTCCGGAGGTGCTCGCGGCGAGCTATCTGGGCGAGTCGGCGCTCTGAGCTCACCCGGGGCCGGTCAGACGTCAGACGATCGTGCCACCGGCTTCGGCCGGGCCGGGCGGCGCCCCGCCCGGTACGCTTTCGGGCTGATGGGCAACCCCGACGTCGACTGGGTCCGGGCGCCACGGCAGGCACGCAGCCACGAGACGTTTGAGCGCTTCGTCGAGGCCACGAGACAGCTGCTCGACGAGAAGCCGTTCGACGAGATCACCGTGGCCGACATCGTTCGGAAGGCTGAGCGGACCGTGGGGTC
Organism: Acidimicrobiales bacterium; assembly: GCA_037478855.1. Classification (GTDB taxonomy): domain Bacteria; phylum Actinomycetota; class Acidimicrobiia; order Acidimicrobiales; family Acidimicrobilacustridaceae; genus Rhabdothermincola. Next base: position 18,909 of record JBBFLY010000015.1, read on the forward strand.
GTTCTACGCCCGCTTCGACGACAAGTACGGCGTGCTCTACGAGCTCATGTCACGCATCAATCGCCGCATCACCGACGTCGTGCGAGCGTTCTGCGACCCCGTCCGCTGGGAGGGACATCCAGTTGACGACTTCGTTGCGGAGTCCGTGCGCCTCAACGTGCAGGCCTACCGCCGTACCACGCCACTGTTTCGCGCTGCGCTGTGCGCCGCGAGCTCCGACGAGCGGTTCCGACGGGCACGGGTGGAGGTCATGCAGTTCTGCGCCGAGGCGCAGAAGCAGTTCCTGCTCTCCCGGGTCGACGAGCTGGGCTGTGCTGATCCGGCGCGGGCGTCGGACCAGATGTTCGAGCTCGTGGCGGCAACCCTCGACCACGAGCTGCTCTTCGGGCGGTTCACGACCACGTCTCCGGAGTCCGATCTCGATCTCATCGCCGAGCTCACCTGGCAGTCCCGGCAGATCCTGGGTCTGGGCGTGATCACCGAGCCGGTGAGCTGACCTCGGGCGCGAGCCGCTGTGGACCGGGACGTCGAAGCCGCTGCCTGGGAGCGGGCCCGAACACGACGTGCGCAGGAGCAGGCGGCGCGCCAGAGCCGGCGGGATCGGTGGAAGCGGCTGGAGGATGAGGTGGCCGCGGAGCGGTCGGGTCGTCGCCGGCGGGAGCTGCGTCGCAACGTGGCGATCGTCGTCGGCGCGCTCATCGCGGTCGGGGTGGCGCTCGGGTTCGCGATCTGGCCGTCCACCCGGGCGCGCGATGAGGACCCCGAGTGGCTGCGGGTGCTCGGGCTCAACGAACCCGTAGACGGGTCGCCTGCCGAGTCTGAGGCGCCGGAGCGGCTCGGCACCGTTGGGGTGCCACCTGCGGCGTCGAACCTGGATGAGCCTGGTCCGGGGACCTCGGTGCCGGCACGGCTCGACGCGGCAGAGCCACCGCGCATCGACACCACCGGCGAGGACTTCGAGCGGATCTGGCGTCAGGCGCAGCTGTATGAGGGGTGGCTCCTGCGGCACCCCGATCCAGCCCTCGCCTCGCAGATCTACGTGGAGGGGACGCCAACCGCACAGCGGGTGGTCGACCTGCTCGGCCAGCTCCAGCGGGACGGCTTGAAGATCGAGGTGCACGGGTACCGCATCCTCGGGGTGACCGTCGACGAGCGCCCGGGCCCGGATGCGGTGATCCTGCGGTACGCGGACACCTATACCGGACGTGATGTGATCGACCTGGCGTCTGGTGTGGTGCGTGAGCACGAGGACTACGACGGTCGGGCCCGCCTGTGGCGACTGGAGATGCGCCGCGGCGGGGACGGCCGGTGGCTGGCGATGGACATCGAGTTCCTCCGCTTCGGCGATGTGGCCTCCGAACCGGGTTGAGCGGCTCCGCGGGTGAGCCTGGGGGTGGGCGTGCGGATGATCGCCCCGCCCTGGTGAGCGGTGGACGAGCCATCGGCCGGTGGTGCATTCGCCACAGCCTGGTCCAACCGGACTAGTGTTACGTTCGTGTTGCGAATGTTGTCGACCGGTTTCAGGGCTGGTGGGCGGCTCGATCCCGGTCGTCGATGTCGCACGCGATCGCTCGCAGCCCTGCTCGTCGCCGCACTGATCGCGCTCACCGCGATTCCTGCAGCGGCCCAGCAGACAGGGACCGATCCGCGCGCCGAGCGCGACCGGATCCGGGCCAGGAAGGCGCAGGTTGCCGCGCAGGTCGACGCCCTCCGCGCCGACGACGCCGAGGTCGACGCCGCGTTGGCCGCGCTCGACGAGAACCTCCGCGGCAAGCAGGCTGCGTTCGCGGACGCCGACCGAGCGGCGACCGAGGCGGAGCGCGAGGAGGCCGAAGCCCGGGATGCCGAGCGGCAGAAGGAGGCCGAGATCGCCCGTCTGCGCGAGGCGATCGCGAGCTTCGCGGTCTCGGCGTACGTCAACCCGCCTGGCGAGGACCTCTTCGACACCTTCCGTGCGGACAGCGCGGGCGACGCGCTCCAGAAGCGCACTCTGCTCGACCTCCGTTCGGGTCGTGATGCGGATCTGCTCGACGAGCTGCGCGCCGCCAGGCACGAGTTGGAGGGCATCCGCGAGCGGGCTGAGCGGGCGAGCGAGGCTGCACGCGAACGCCGGGCTGCGGCCGAACGTCAGCTTGGTGAGGTGCGGGCCGCCCGCAGTCAGCAGGCCCAGTTCGCTGCACAGGTGCAACGACGGCTTGACGAGCGGCTGAGCGAGGCGGCGGCGTTGGAGGCGAGCGATCGGGAGCTCTCCGCGGAGATCAGCCGGCGGGAGGCCCAGCTCGCCGAGCGGCTGCGACGGATCTCCACGCCGCCGTCCGGCGGTGGATCGGGTGGGGGTCCGCCGATCCCCGTGTCAGGCCCGATCGCGCTGGCCAACGTGCGGGGCATCGTGGTCGCCGCGAGCATCGCCGAGCAGACCGAGGCTCTGCTGGCCGCAGCGGCAGCGGACGGGATCGTGTTGTCGGGCACCGGCTATCGAGACATCTCCCGCCAGATCGAGCTCCGCCGGCAGCACTGCGGCTCGAGCGACTACGCGATCTACCAGATGCCTGCCGAGCAGTGTCGGCCACCGACCGCACGCCCGGGTGCCTCCAAGCACGAGCAGGGCTTGGCGATCGACTTCACAGAGGGCGGCCGGACCTTGACGCGCGGGAGCGCGGCGTTCCAGTGGCTCGCCGCGAATGCCGCGCGGTTCGGCTTCGTGAACCTGCCGAGCGAGCCCTGGCACTGGTCCGTCGGCGGTGGCTGAGCCGCGCCGGCGAGCTGCGCCGAGCGTTCGAACGATGAGCCGGGAGAGCACCCCATGAGACCGCTCCGCTACGCGATCAACGTCACGTTGGATGGGTGTTGCGATCATCGGGTGGGCATCGCGGACGAGGAGTTGCACCGCCATCACGCCGCGAACCTGGCGCACGCCGACGGGCTGCTGTTCGGCCGGGTGACCTACGAGATGATGGAAGCCGCGTGGCGGCTACCGGCGTCCGGTGAGTGGCCCGACTGGATGGCTGACTGGATGATCCCGTTCGCTCAGACGATCGACCGCGCGAAGAAGTACGTCGTGTCGACCACCTTGGACCACGTCGATTGGAACGCGCAGCTCGTGCGAGGTGACCTGGGGGAGGCGGTACGGCAGCTCAAGCAGCAGCCCGGCCGCGGGCTCCTCGTCGGAGGTGTGACCCTCCCGTTGGCCTTGGCGGATCTGGGGTTGATCGACGAGTACGAGTTCGTCGTGCTTCCCATCGTGGCGGGCCACGGCCCGACGTTGCTCGCCGGCTTGCGGGAGCGGCTCGACCTGGAGCTCGTGGGGCGCGATGAGCTGCGGTCGGGGGCGGTGGTGCTGCGATACCGGCCGAGGGCGAGCACGACCTGAGCCCGGTGACGGGTGGGACGGGGCGCCCGAGTCGTCTTTGACGATCGTCACCCCGCCAGCGGCCTCGCCACCGGGTCGTGTCGATCGCGATGAGTGGGTCGTGTGGGGCCGCGAGGGACCTCGATCGATGGCCTGCGTGGAGCGACCGACGTGGCCAAGCGCCCTACGTGAAGATCTGCGCGGCCTGGTAGTAGAGCGGGATGCCGATGGTGAGGTTGAGCGGGAAGGTGAGCGCAAGTGCTGCCGTGAGGTACAGACCGGGGTTGGCTTCGGGCAGGGCGACGTGCACCGCTGCCGGCGCGGCGATGTAGGAGGCACTGGCAACCATCGCCGCGAACACCGTCGCGCCACCCGTTGACAGACCGGCGAGGGCGCCGACCGCGGCGCCGAGCACGCCCAGCACGAGCGGTGCAGAGAGTGCGAACGTGATCAGGAAGCGGCCTGCCTTGCGGATGGCGGCCATGTGCTCCCCGGCGAGGATGCCCAGGTCGAGCAGGAACAGCGCGAGCAGGCCTGGGAAGAGGCCGATGAAGAATGGTTCGACGGGTGCGGTCCCCGCGCTACCGGCGATGGCCCCGATCACCAGGCCGCCGCCGAGGAGCATGACGCTCTTGCCGGTGACGACCTCGTGCAGCGCCTCGCGCAGGTTGGCGTCGCTCCTGCCGAAGTGGTGCGCGAGCAGGAGCGCGACGGCGATGCCGGGCACCTCAAGGATCGCGACCAGCGCGGGGAGGAAGGCGTCTGCGGTGGCGCCGGCGGCTGCGACGAAGGCGCCGGCAGCGGTGAAGGTCACCGCGGAGACCGAGCCGTAGTGTGCGGCTATCGCAGCGGCGTCGGCGACCCCGAAGCGCCCGAGGCGATGCAGGATGACGTAGACGGCGACGGGGACCGTGACCGCGACCACGAGGGTGGCGACTGCGGGGAGCCAGATCTCGCCGGGGCTGGTGTGGGTGAGGGCCACACCGCCCTTCAGGCCGATCGCGAGCAGGAGGTACGCCGAGAGGAAGCTCGTGATCGGCGGAGGGAGCCGGAGGTCGCTGTGCAGCCGTGCAGCGATCACCCCCAGCACGAAGGCCAGCACGGGCACCGTGGTGAGGTTGGTCCGTGCGAGGTCGAGCACCTCGCTCATGGGGTGGTGAGCCGGCGCTGGAGCTCGGCGTTGCTGTTCGCGACGTGGGCTCTCAAGCGTGAGCGGTGCTCGGCGAGCTTGTCCCGGAGCCCGGGGTTGACGACGGCGAGGATGCGAATGGCGAGCAGACCTGCGTTGGTGCCCCCGGCGATCGCCGTGGTGGCGACTGGGATGCCCGCGGGCATCTGGACGATCGACAGCAGCGAATCGAGTCCATCCAGATGGGGGCGGGGAACGGGCACGCCGATCACCGGCAGATCGGTCGCTGACGCGACCATGCCGGGGAGGTGCGCGGCGCCTCCCGCTCCGGCGATGATCACGCCGATCCCCCGGTCCGCGGCACTCGCGGCGTACTCGAGCATGCCGGAGGGATCACGGTGGGCGGACACCACCGCGACCTCCCGGTCCACGCCGAACTCATCTAGGACGTCGATGGCCGGCTGCAACGTGGGCAGATCTGAGGTGCTGCCCATGATCACCGCGACGGTTTGTGCAGTCACGCGCTGGCTCCCTTGGGGGATCCGACGGGGTCGTCGCTCCTCTCACCGGGGGAGCTGAGCTTGTCGGCGATCGCCGTCGCGATGCGTTCGATGGCGGTGGGATCATGACCCGTCACCGTGACATGACCGACCTTTCGGCCGGGTCGATATCGCTTGGCGTAGAGGTGGATCGAGGTCCGCGGCGGGAGCTCGACGTCGGAGGGCCACACGGCCTGTTCGCCGGCGGCGATGACGTTCGCCATCGCCGCCGCTGGAACCACCATCGAAGCGTCACCCAGAGGCAGGTCGAGCACGGCGCGCAGGTGGTTCTCGAACTGTGAGGTGGTGCACGCGTCGATCGTGTAGTGAGCGCTGTTGTGCGGTCTGGGAGCGAGCTCGTTGAGGTAGAGCTCGTCGTCCACCAGGAACGCTTCGACCGTGATCACGCCGACGTGGTCGAGCTGGTCGGCGATCGTCACCGCGGCGGCCGTGAGGGATCGGGCGTGGTGGGGATGGATCCGGGCGGGTGCGATGACGCTCCGACAGATCCCGTCCTCCTGGAAGGTACGTACGACGGGGTAGGTGAGGTGCTCACCGTTGCGTCTGCGGGCGACGGTGACGGCGAGCTCCGCGTCGATGGAGAGCTCGGGTTCGATGAGTACCGGGTCACCAGCGAGCGATGCTCCCATGCGGTCGATGTCGTCGGCGGAACGCAACCAGGTCAGCCCGCGCCCGTCGTAGCCGCCCGAGATCCGCTTGGCGACGAGCGGGAGACCAAACCGGTCGACGGCGTTCGCGAGCTCTGCTGCATCGGAGACGACCTCATGGTCGGCGACCTGGAGCCCCGCAGCGCGGGCCAGCTCACGCTGGGTCACCTTGTTCGAAGCGTTGCGCATGGTGGTCGGGAGCGGGAGCGTGGGAACGCCTGATCGCTCGAGCGCTGGATAGACGTCGTCGGGCACCAGCTCGTGCTCGAAGGTGATCACGTCGCAGCCCTGTGCGAAGCGGGTCGTCACGCAGGGATCGCGCCAGTCTCCGGTGACGAGCTCGGCGAAGCCAGAGGCGCTCACGTCCGGTTCGCCGCTGAGGATCTTCAGTCGGCAGCCCAGTGCCACCGCTGCGGGCACCATCATCCGGGCGAGCTGTCCCCCGCCGATGACCCCCACCGTGGGGACGCACCCACTTCTGACGTTCGTCGATTTACGTAACACCGTTCGTATGTTGGTCTTGGTTGAGGTTGGTGTCAAGTTGCACGGATCTCGTTCTCCACTCTCCAGCGGAGACGTCGGACCGGGAGCGCGCACCCGGCGCGGCCTCACCGGACAGGAGCGCCGCTGGCGCCGGAACCGTGGCGGAGCGGCCGGCCGAGCGGTCTGTCCCGCTACCGGGCCCGCACCCGCGTACCAGTCCACTCGACGGCTCGCATGGGCGGATCGGTCCGTGGCCGGCAGACTGGGGGAGTGACCGCGACGCTCGTCTACGACGCCGATTGCGGGCTGTGCACGGCCGGGGTGCGGCTCCTCAGCCGGCTCGACTGCGACGTCGAGGTGGTCCCGTCGACGGTGTGGATTCGGGCGCATCCCGAGCATGCCCGGCGCTGCGAGGACGCCATCCTGTTGGTGGCCGGTGACGGCCGGGTGCTCGAGAGCGAGCGTGCGGTGGCTGCGACCCTGCGCCGCTGCCGTCGGCCGGCGCGGGCGATCGGGGTGGCCATCGATGCCCCCGGGATCCGCGTGCTGGCCGCCCGGGCGTACCGCTGGGTGGCCGCCCACCGGGCCGGGCTGTCGGCCCGCTTGGGCCTGCGGGCCTGTGGGCTACCCGAGGGGGGTGACCGGACCGCCGTGGGGAATGCCATGGCTCTGGTCGTCACCGTCCACCTAGAGGAGCGTGACGGGGAGCTGGCTTCGTTCACCGAGGGCCGCACCCCGTGTGTGGTGGCCGAGACCACCAGGGGGTCCCGTGATGCTGATCGACGCCGAGCAGCTCAACGCCTGCGGGCGCTCCCCCGAACGCCTGCTCGCGGCGATGGCCGCCAACGCCGCCACCCTGGGCCTGACCTCGGTTGACGGGGCGGGCAGTGGCTTCGGAGCGTGCCGACCGCATGCCCCCGGGAGACGTGCCCGGTTGTGCTAGGCGGGGCTCGTCATGTCGGACCGACGCCCGTCCCTGTGGTCGACCCGGTTCGTGGTATCGCAGCTCGTCGCACCGCTAGCGAGGTGATGAACCCCTCGCCGTCGCCGAGCCCACCACGTCACGGGACACTTACGGCACGCGTGCCCACGTGTGATCGACGGGTGGTGCCGAGCCGGAGATGACGAAACCCGCAGATCCGAGACCTTCCGATCGGGCCTCCGACCTGCGGGTTCCCCAAGAGCGGGTGACGGGAATCGAACCCGCGTTCTCAGCTTGGGAAGCTGATGTTCTGCCTCTGAACTACACCCGCAAAGCGCCTTCAGTGTAGGGCACGGCGCCGGACCGGCTCACACCGGTCCACTAGCCTCGCCGCCGTGATCCTGTCTGACCGCACCATCCGGGACGAGATCGAAGCCGGTCGGATCGTCATCGATCCGCTTGATCCGTCCTGCATCCAGCCGAGCTCGGTCGACCTGCACATCGATCGCTACTTCCGGGTCTTCCGCAACCACACCATGGGCTTCATCGACGTCAAGGAGAACCTCGAGGACCTCACGGAGCTGGTCGAGATCAACCCGGACGACGTCTTCATCCTCCATCCCGGCGAGTTCGTGCTCGGCAGCACCATCGAGCGTGTCGCCCTCCCCGACGATCTGGTAGCGAGGCTGGAGGGCAAGAGCTCGCTCGGCCGGTTGGGACTGCTCATCCACTCGACCGCCGGGTTCGTGGATGCCGGATGGGACGGCCAGCTCACCCTGGAGCTCTCCAACGTCGCCAACCTGCCCATCACCCTGTATCCAGGCATGAAGATCGGCCAGATCAGCTTCATCCGCATGACCACCCCCGCCGAGCACCCCTACGGCTCGGCCGCCGTCGGTTCGAAGTACCAGGGTCAGAAGGGCCCCCGCCCGAGCCGGTACTGGGAGAACTTTCGCTGACGCCGCATCGCGCGAGCGTGCGCTGCTCCCGATGCAGAAGCGGGCAGGGGGATGTCAGGCCCCGGCACCAAGTTGCTCGGCCCGGAACGCGATCCGCTCGTCAGGGGTCCGGGTGAACAGCGCGTACAGCTCGTTCACCAGGTCGTCAGCGTGGAACGGTCGCACCAGCACCGCATCGGCACCGGCCCGCCAGGCGATCTCCTTGTCGTAGCGAGAGGCGGGGATCACGACCACCCCCACATCGGCCAGCTCCGGGCGGCGGCGAACCTCCTCGAGCACCCGGAGTCCTGCTTCCGTGCCACCCTCGACGAAGTCGAGCACCATGGCGGCGAACGGAGGGCGGCCCCCGGTGAGCGCGCTGATCGCCTCCTCCCCGGAGTGGGCCCGGGCGGCCCCCCAGCCCGCGGCCTCCACGATGCGCGCCACGAGCTCGCAGGCATCACGGTCGTCGTCGACGACGAGGACCCGGGTGGGGCCGTGCTCGGACGCGTCAGTCTTCGATCGCCGCAGCACCGACCTGCCGGCTCCCCTCGTCGCGCCGTTCGATCGCCTCGAGCACGTGCATGGCGATGTCGGCCACCTTCACCTGATCGTCGTCGAGGCCCTCGCCCTTCACCCCGTCGTCGATCATGATGTAGCAGAAGGGGCAAGCGGTCGCGATGCGGCTGGCTCCGGTGCGGATGAGCTCCTGCGAGCGCTCAACGTTGACCTGCTTGCCGATGTGCTCCTCCATCCACATCCGCGCGCCCCCTGCACCACAGCACATCCCCTTGGTGCCGTTACGGGTGGCTTCGACCACCTCGACTCCGCCGAGGGAGCTGATGACCTTCCGGGGAGCGAGGTACACGTCGTTGTGCCGGCCCAGGTAGCACGAGTCGTGATACACGATCCGCTCCTCGAGACGGGCCTCGGAGAGGTCGAGCTTCCCGGTCTCGATGAGCCACTCGAGGAACTGGCTGTGATGCACCACCTCATAGCTGCCCCCGAGCTGCGGGTACTCGTTGGCGAGGGTATTGAAGCAGTGGGGGCACTGGGTGACGATCTTGCGGACGCCCATGCCGTTGAGCGTCTCGATGTTCTGCATCGCGAGCATCTGGAAGATGTACTCGTTGCCGGACCGTCGGGCCGGATCCCCGGTGCACATCTCCGCCGGTCCGAGGATGGCGAAGTCGATGCCGGCCCGTTGCATCAGCTTGGCCATCGCCTGGGTGACCTTCTTGTTCTTGTCATCGAAGGACCCTGCACAGCCCACCCAGTACAGGTACTCGGCCTCCAAGGGGCTTGAACCGTCGACGATCCGGATGCCGTCGAGCTTCGCGGCCCACTCCGCCCGTTCACCCTGGCTCATGCCCCACGGGTTCCCGGTGTTCTCCATCGAGCGGTACGCGTTGCCGAGCTCGGTGGGGAAGTTCGATTCCATGAGCGACAGGTATCGCCGCATGTCGAGGATCTTGTCGAGGATCTCGATGTTCACCGGGCAGTTCTCATCGCATGCCTTGCACGAGGTGCAGGACCAGATCTCCTCGGGCGTGATGCGCTCGAACACCGAATCAGCCGACACGGTGATCTCCGGGTCGACCCCGATCGGTGGCGACACCTTCGGGGTGCCGGTCGCCGCCATGACCTCACCGGTCTTCAGCACGATCTCCCGTGGATCGAGCGGCTTGCCGGTGGCGTGAGCGGGGCAGACGCTGGTGCACCGGCCGCACATGGTGCACGCGTCGGTGTCGAGCAGCTGCTTCCAGGTGAAGTCCTCGATGGTGGACGCCCCGAAGGTCTCGAGCTCGGTCTCCATCAGGTTCGGCATCGGCTTCATCGCGCCCTTGGGCCGCTCGCGGTCGCGCAGGTACATGTTCAGCGGAGAGGTGAACATGTGGCGCAGCATGGTGACCGGCAGGATGGCGAGGAACACGATGAACGTCGCCACGTGCGCGATCCACCAGACCTGGTGCCAACCCAGGATGTGTGACGTGTCGTCCACGAGCTGCGCGATCGGATAGCCGACGAACGACCACTTCTCGAACTCCGGCGAGCCGTTCTCCGCGATGCGGTAGCCCTCGGCGAGGAACCCGGTGACCGGCAGCGCGAGCAGCACGCCGAGGATCAGCGCGTGCTCCGGCTTGGACTTGATGCGGATGCGGTAGGGGCGCTGCACGTAGCGACGCACGATGGCCCACACCACCCCGACGGTGAGTGTCACCCCGGCGGCGTCTCCGACGAAGGAGTACGCCTGGTAGACGCGCCCGTGCAGGAACTTGAGCGCCTCAGGGAGCTGATGGTTGATCTCGAGGACGGTCGTGACCGCCAGGAGGATGAGGAAGCTGAAGTAGATCAGCGAGTGCATGATCCCCGCCGCGGGGTCGCGCAGCAGGGTCTGCATGTAGACACCGGCACGGAAGTCAGCGAGCCGACGCTTGATGTTCCGGGCGGTCGTGGCCCGGTTGTCGGGCTTGCCCCGCTCCCAGTTGCGGGTCCGGAACGAGAACAGGACAGCGCCGTAGATCAGCATCACCGGCACGACGATGTAGAAGGCGACCTTGATCACGCTCGGGATGCCGCCGAACACCTCGCGGGTGACCGGGGAGTCGTCATGCTGGTTGAACACTGCCGAGGCGATGCCTGACAGGACGGTGACGACGCCGAGAGCGATCCCGAGCGCGACGACGGCGTTCGACGCTCGGATGCGCCTGGGTCCAGCGGTCTCGGGGGCGTCCGTTTCGGTCGTGGAGGCGCTCATAGCACGCCCGAAACTACTCGGCGACCGGATAGCTCACCGCATCCGCGCTCGTGGGCGGGCGGCAAGGCCCTCGGCCCGGCGGGTCAGCCGTAGGCCTGCCGGTCGAGCGAGCGGATGGTCTGTGCCATCGAGGCCATCAGCTTGTGCGCGAGCCCGGGCACCTCATCGAGCACGCCGTTGAACTCCCGCTGGCCGAGCACCAGCAGGGTCATCGGAGTGTCGGCGACCACCGTCGCGCTTCGTGGACCGCCGTCGAGCAGCGCCAGCTCCCCGAAGTGGTTCCCCGGACCGAGCGTCGCCACCTTCCGTCCGTTGCGCTTGACCGTGGCCTGACCGTCGATGATGACGAACGCCTCCCGTCCCGTGGTGCCCTCCTCCACGAGGACGCGCCCGGCGTCCACCGTCACCTCGTCGGAGGCCTTCGCGATCTTCTGCAGGTCGCGCTTGGAGAACGACGAGAAGAGCGGGATCCGAGCCAGGTGGTCGAGGTACGAGGCACGTGCCATGCAGGGGAGCTTAGGTCTGAGCTGCAACGTGTGGTCGGTTGTGCGTCCCGCCCCTCCCCGCAGGACCTCGCGACCGTTCATCGGCGCGAAACAGTGCAGAAACGTTCTCGCCGTACGTTCCGGCCCGTGGACGTGGTCCTCGTGCGCTGGCCGGTGGAGCGCGAGCAGCGGGAGCGTCTCCGCCGCGAGGGTCGCCTTCGCCTGTTGCTCGTCGAGGACGGTGTCTCGCCACCGGAGGTGACCGACTGCCTGGAGGACTGGGTCAGGGTTCCCGCAGAGGCGGAGGATCTTCGAGCGAGAGTCGACGCGCTCGTCCGCAGGTGTCGAGCGCACCGCCACGACCCGCCCACCCTCGATGCTGACGGGGTGCTCCGCTTCGGTGACGGGTGGGTGTCGCTGCCTCCGGTCGAAGCCCGGCTGATGGGTGTGCTCCTCGAGCGGATGGGCGCGGTCGTCGGGCGGGAACAGCCGTCGAGAGCTGGTTGGCCAGCTGGCGCGCCCGGTCGGAACGCGCTCGATGTGCACGTGCTGCGGGTGCGGCGCCGGATCGCCCCGCTCGGTCTGGCCATCCGCACCGTCCGTTCGCGCGGGTACCTCCTCGAGCTCGCCACCGAGGTCATCGGTGTGCACAGCCAGGTGTCGTCAGATTCGGGTCAGATAGCCGTATCTGACGCGTAACGGGCCACGCATCCGCACGAAACACCCCGTTTCTACGGTCCGGAGGTGGTCACCCATCGGCCACTCGTCGGACACAAGGAGGAGACATGCGCAGAAGGCTGCTCGCCGGTGTGGGGGTGGTGGCGACGGTGCTCGCGGCCACCGCTTCGCCGGCGCTCGCACAGCAGGCCGAGGAGGTGGTGGCGAAGCCGCTCACTGCCGACGCCGTTCAGACCGCGCTCGACAACATCTGGGTACTGGTCGCCGCGGTTTTGGTGATCTTCATGCAAGCCGGCTTCGCGCTGGTCGAGGCGGGGCTCACCCGGGCCAAGAACGTCGCCAACATCATGATGAAGAACCTCATGGACTTCTGTGTCGGGGTGCCGGCGTTCGCAGCGTTCGGGTTCGCCATCGCTTTCGGGACGGGCAACGACCTGTTCGGCACCGCCGGGTGGTTCCTCGGGGACAACGTGGCCACCAACTACCTGGCCGAGAGCTACCCGAACCTCACCCTGCCGACCTTCTTCATCTTCCAGGTGGCGTTCGCGGCCACGGCGGCCACGATCGTGTCCGGGGCGATGGCCGAGCGCACGAAGTTCAAGAGCTACTTCGTGTACTCGTTCCTCATCACCGCGCTGGTCTACCCGGTGATCGTCCACTGGACCTGGGGCGGTGGCTGGCTCGCCCAGCTCGACACCCCCTACGTGGACTTCGCCGGCTCGAGCATCGTCCACATGGTGGGCGGCGTTGCATCGCTGATCGGCGTGCTGTTCCTCGGGCCCCGGATCGGCAAGTACGGCCCCGACGGCAAGCCGCGGGCCATCCCCGGCCACTCGATCCCGTTCGCCATCACTGGCGTGTTCATCCTGTTCATCGGCTGGTTCGGCTTCAATCCGGGCTCGCAGCTGGCCGCCGATGACGCCGTGTCGGCGATCGCGGTCACGACCCTGTTCGCCGGCACCGCCGGCGGGGTGATGGCCACGCTGGCGGTGTGGCTCAAGACCGGCAAGCCGGATGTGGCCATGGCCGGCAACGGCGTGCTCGCCGGCCTGGTGGGCATCACCGCCGGCTGCGCCGCCGTCGACAACCTGGGAGCGGTGATCATCGGTGCCCTGGCCGGGATCATCGTGGTGTTCGCGGTGTTCGGCTTCGACCGGATCCGCATCGACGACCCGGTCGGCGCCATCTCGGTGCACGGGGTCTGCGGGGCGTTCGGCACCCTGGCGGTCGGCTTGTTCGCCACCGATGGCGGCCTGTTCTACGGCGGCGGCGCTGACCAGCTCATCACCCAGCTGATCGGCGTGGTCGCCATCGCCGCCTTCACAGCGGTGGCCATGGCCATCGTGTTCGCCCTCATCAAGGCGGTGATCGGACTCCGGGTCCCGGAGGACGAGGAGATCGCCGGACTCGACGTGGCTGAGCACGGGGCGCCTGGCTACGGCCCCGATGTGCTCAGCGGAGCAGGTGTCGGGCATGTCGCCCCGATCGCGACGCCGGTTGCGGCAGGAAGGTAGGTCGTCGTGCAACATCTCGTGACTGCGATCATCCGTCCCCACTCGCTCGACGACGTCAAGCAGGCCCTCCGGGGCATCGGCATCGTGGGGATGACGGTGAGCGAGGTCAAAGGTGTGGGCCGCCAGGGCGGTCACACCGAGACCTACCGGGGTGCCGAGTACACCATCGATCTGCTGCCCAAGGTGAAGCTGGAGCTGCTGGTTCCCACCGAGGAGGCAGAGAAGGTTGCTGACGTCATCCAGCAAGCGGCTCGCACCGGAAGGGTGGGCGACGGAAAGATCTGGATCGCGCCGGTCGACCGGGTGATCCGGATTCGCACCGGTGAGATGGGCGTCGACGCCATCTGATCCGGTGACGGTCTGCCGGAGCGGTGGTGAGGCTGGTGTCCTCCCACCGCCTCCGGCGCGCTTGGACGCCGACGACTGTGGTGTGTGGCGCGGGGCGGGTGAGGCGCGGGCTCAACCCGCCTGGCGAGCGACCGCCTCAGCTGCCGCTCGCGCCGCCTCGACGTCTCCCACCACCCGCTCGAGCACCGGCACGTCCCGGGTGGGGCGGAGCGAGTCGTCGAGCTCGTAGAGCAGCGGCTTGCCGGTCGGGAGGTTGAGCTGTGCGATGTCCGCGTCGCTGATGCGGTCGAGGTGCTTGATCAGCGCCCGCAGGCTGTTGCCGTGCGCCGCCACCAGCACCGTCGCACCCGTGCGCAGGTCGGGCACGATGACGTCGTACCACCAGGGGAGCATGCGGGCGACGACGTCTCGCAGGCACTCGGAGGCCGGGAGCAGGTCCGGTGGCAGGCCGCGGTAGCGGGGATCGAAGCGGGGGTGGCGCTCGTCGTCCCACTCCAGCGGAGGTGGCGGTACGTCGTAGCTGCGCCGCCAGACCTGGACCTGGTCGGCGCCGTACTGCTCGGCGGTCTGCTTCTTGTCGAGCCCTTGGAGGGCACCGTAGTGGCGCTCGTTGAGCCGCCACGACCGTCGCACCGGGATCCACAGTCTCCCGAGCTGCTCGAGGGCCAGGTTGGCGGTGCGGATGGCCCGGGTTTGCACCGAGGTGTGCACCACATCCGGCTCGATCCCCGCATCAGCCAGGTCTTGCCCGGCCTGCACGGCCTCCTCCCGTCCCTTCTCGGAGAGGTCGGCGTCGAACCAACCGGTGAAGAGGTTGGCCCGGTTCCATTCGCTCTCGCCGTGGCGGAGCAGCACCAGCGTGAAGGTCATGCTTGGGAAGCTAGGGAACAAAACCGCCGCCCGCCAAGTTGATAGGACCGGACTCAACTTTTATTGTTGGGAACAGTGAAGGATCGTGGTGGGGCAGGTTCCCACCGTCGTCTCGGACGCCGGCCCCAGCGGCCGTCCCCGGAACCAGGAGCAAACAGGAGACCAGCAGATGCCCAAGGCAGTCGGAATCGACCTCGGAACGACCAACTCGGTGGTGGCGGTCCTCGAGGGCGGCGACCCCGTTGTGATCCCCAACGCGGAGGGATCGCGCACGACCCCCTCGGTGGTGGCCTTCGCCAAGAACGGCGAGGTCCTCGTCGGTGAGGTCGCCAAGCGCCAGGCCATCACCAACCCTGACCGCACCATCCGGTCCGTCAAGCGCCACATGGGCACCAACTGGACCATCGACATCGACGGCAAGGCTTACACGCCTCAGGAGATCTCGGCCCGGGTGCTCATGAAGCTCAAGCGCGACGCCGAGGCCTACCTGGGCGACACCGTCAATCAGGCGGTGATCACCGTGCCTGCCTACTTCGACGACGCGCAGCGCACCGCCACCAAGGAGGCCGGCCAGATCGCAGGGCTCGAGGTGCTGCGCATCATCAACGAGCCCACCGCGGCCGCACTGGCCTACGGGCTCGACAAGGAGCACGACCAGACCATCCTGGTGTTCGACCTCGGTGGCGGCACGTTCGACGTGTCGGTGCTCGAGATCGGCGATGGCGTCTTCGAGGTCAAGAGCACCCACGGCGACACCCACCTCGGTGGTGACGACTGGGATCAGCGCATCATCGACTGGCTGGTCGAGAGGTTCAAGGCCGCTCACGGCGTGGACCTGTCGAAGGACAGCATGGCCATGCAGCGGCTCAAGGAGGCCGCCGAGAAGGCCAAGATCGAGCTGTCGCAGGTGCAGCAGACCCAGATCAACCTGCCGTTCATCACCGCCATCGCTGAGGGGCCGCTCCACCTCGATGAGCAGCTGACCCGGGCGAAGTTCCAGGAGCTCACCGCGGATCTGCTCGAGCGCTGCAAGGGCCCCTTCGAGCAGGCGATCGCCGATGCCGGCCTCAGCAAGGGCGACATCGACCACGTCGTGCTCGTCGGTGGCTCCACGCGGATGCCCGCGGTCGTCGACCTGGTGAAGGAGATGACCGGTCGCGATCCGCACAAGGGGGTGAACCCCGATGAGGTGGTGGCGATCGGCGCGGCCATCCAGGCCGGCGTGCTGAAGGGCGAGGTGAAGGATGTCCTGCTGCTGGACGTGACACCCCTGTCGCTCGGCATCGAGACCAAAGGTGGCGTCATGACCCGCCTCATCGAGCGAAACACCACCATCCCCACCCGCCGAACGGAGGTCTTCACCACCGCGGAGGACAACCAGCCCTCCGTGGAGATCCACGTCCTCCAGGGCGAGCGGGAGATGGCGCAGTTCAACAAGACGCTCGGCAAGTTCCAGCTCGTCGACCTGCCTCCGGCGCCCCGCGGTGTCCCGCAGATCGAGGTCACCTTCGACATCGACGCCAACGGCATCGTGCACGTCTCCGCGAAGGATCGGGCGACCGGCAAGGAGCAGTCGATGACCATCACCGGCCAGTCATCGCTCTCGAAGGAGCAGATCGAGCAGATGATCCGCGACGCGGAGGCCCATGCCGAGGAGGACCGCCGCCGCAAGGAGGAGGCTGAGGCCCGCAACACCGCGGACACGCTCGTCTACCAGACGGAGAAGCTGCTCCGAGAGCAGGGCGACAAGATCTCCCCGGACGAGCGCAAGGAGGTCGAGGACCGTCTCGCCGACCTCAAGGCGGCGCTCGACGGCTCCGACGTGGCGGCGATCCGCACCGCGACCGAGCGGCTCATGAACGCCAGCCAGGAGTTCACGCAGAAGCTCTACCAGCAGGCCGCGGCGAGCGAGCAGCAGTTCGCATCTGCTGGGGGCGGGGCGTCGGCGCCGAACGACGATGAGGTCGTTGACGCCGAGATCGTCGACGAGGAGCAGTGATGGTGTCGGCTACCGGTGCGCCCGAGGGCCCGCTCGAGCCTGCCGAGGCCGTCAGCGACGACGAGCTCCTCGAAGCTGCCGCGGTGGCAGAAGGTGAACCGGCCACCGCAGCAGCGCCGGACGAGGGTGCCGAGGCGGAGGAGACCTTCGTGGACGGCACCGTCGGCCGGTCCGATCTCGCCGCAGAGCGCGACGAGTACCTCGAGGCACTGCAGCGGGTGAAGGCTGAGTTCGACAACTTCAAGCGCCGCACGTCGAAGGAGCGGGTAGAGCTGATCGATCGGGCCAACGCGCAGCTCGCCCAGAAGCTCCTCCCGGTGCTCGACGCGTGCGAAGCCGCGATCGGGCACGGCGCGGAAGGCATCGAGCCCATCTACAAGAAGCTGCTCGACACGTTGGAGAAGGAAGGCCTCGAGCGGATGGAACCCGTCGGCGGGCCGTTCGACCCGAACCTGCATGAAGCCGTGCTCCATGAGCCCGGAGATGGCGGGGAGCCAGTCGTCGTGGAGTCGATGCGCACCGGTTACCTCTGGAAGGGACAGGTGCTGAGACCGGCGATGGTGAAGGTCAGGGATTGAGACACCGATGGCGCCACAGCGTGAGTGGTTCGAGAAGGACTACTACAAGATCCTCGGCGTGCCCGAGTCCGCGACGCAGAAGGAGATCACGCGCGCCTACCGCAAGCTCGCCCGGCAGCTGCACCCGGACGCCAATCCTGACGATCCGCAGGCCGAGGAGCGGTTCAAGGAGGTCTCCGCGGCCTACGACGTGATCGGCGACGAGGCCAAGCGCAAGGAGTACGACGAGGTTCGTAAGCTGGGACCACTCGGCGGTATGGGCTTCGGCGGGCCGGGAGGGGCCAGCGGCGCCACGTTCGACTTCAGCGCTGCCGACCTCGGCGACCTGCTCGGTGGGCTCTTCGGTCGCAGCGCGCGACGACCCGGTGGCCCACGTGGAACGGGTCCTCGCCGTGGTGCCGACCTGGAAGCGGAGCTACATCTGCCGTTCCGTGAGGCGGTGCGTGGGGTGACCACCACGTTGCACCTCACGAGCGACGCGCCGTGCTCGACCTGCAGCGGGTCCGGGGCCCGTCCAGGCAGCTCGCCTCAGGTCTGCCCGCAGTGTCGCGGTCGGGGTGTGCTCGAGGAGAACCAGGGCCTGTTCTCGTTCAGTACGCCGTGTCCGGCTTGTGGGGGACGGGGCACGGTCATCTCCGACCCGTGCCCGACGTGCTCGGGAACCGGTGTCGAGCGTCGTCCGCGGGAGGTGAAGGTCAGGATCCCCCCGGGGGTCGACGACGGCCAGCGGATCCGTCTGAAGGGACGCGGGGGGCCGGGTCGCAACGGTGGCCCGCCTGGCGATCTCTACGTCCTGGTGCACGTCGATCGCGACCCCATCTTCGGTCGGGATGGCCGCAACCTCACGATCACCGTGCCGATCACCTTCGATGAAGCTGCGCTCGGCACCAAGCTGACCGTTCCCACGCTCGATGGCGACAAGGTGACCCTGAAGATCCCGCCGGGGACCCCATCGGGCAAGGTCTTCCGCGTTCGAGGACGTGGGATCCGGGACCGCAAGGGGGTCGGCGATCTGCTCGTCACGGTGCAGATCACCGTGCCGACCCGGCTGTCCCCGGAGCAACGAGAGGCGATCGAAGCCTTCGCTGCTGCATCGACAGGGTCTCCACGGGAGCACCTGGAGGTGTGACCCACCATGAGCTGGAGGACTGAGCGATGAGGGGCCGCGGCACGAGCACACGACCGGATTCCCGCGCGGTGTACGTCATCTCTGTGGCTGCTGAGCTGGCCGGGGTGCATCCCCAGACCCTTCGCATCTACGAGCGCAAGGGTCTGCTCGAGCCGGCGCGAACAGAGGGTGGGAGCCGCCGGTACAGCGACGAGGACATCCGGGTGCTGCGCCGCATCCAGGAGCTCACCGACGAGGGGCTCAACCTGGCGGGCGTGAAGCGGGTGCTCGAGCTGGAGGAACGGGTCGCGCGTCTCGAGGCGGAGCTCGAAGAAGCGCGACGTGAAGCGCGAGAGGCGGTGAAGCGGACGCACAAGCAGTATCGCCGGGACCTGGTGCCGGTGCGCCAGGCGATCGTGCGCTTCGGAGACACCCGGCGGATCTTCGGCATCGAGTGACCGTCGGCAGGTCCCTACCTTGTTGGGAGACCGGGTTGCCGCTTGCAGGGTCGAGGGCCAGGTCGGAGTGGCCAGGTTCGAGTGGTGTCGACCCGATCGTGGTCGTGGGGCAGGTGTCGCCGGCGATTGCTCGCGCCGCGTGCGGTCGCAGCGGGCGGCGCTGCTGCGCGCTGGGAGGGTGTGGGCGTTCCCCTCGACGGCGGGAATGCACCACCACCAAGAAGAGTTGATAAAGTCGCTATCAAGTTTTCTTAGTACGTAGATCGAGCCTCACCGCCGTCACAGGAGCACGGACATCCATGGCACTCGACGCGAACCGCTGGACCCTCAAGACCCAGGAGGCCTTCAACGCCGCGCTCGGCGCGGCACGGGCCAACAGCAACCCTGAGGTCACCCCCGACCACCTGCTGCTCGCACTGCTCTCCCAGGGCGAGGGCGTGGTGCTGCCCATCCTCCAGCGCGTCGGTGTCGCGCCGATGGCGTTGCGCAACCGGGCTGAGGAGGCGATCTCAAAGCTGCCCAAGGCCTACGGCGGTGAGTCACGCCTCGGACGGCAGCTGGCGGAGCTGCTCGAGGAGGCCGACCGGCAGCGCATCGAGCTGCATGACGAGTACCTCTCTACCGAGCACCTCCTGCTCGCGATGGCGGATCAGCTGGGGGTCAGCCGCGAGGATCTCCTGGCGGCGCTCCAGCAGGTGCGGGGCAGTCACCGGGTGACCAGCCAGAACCCCGAGGAGCAGTACCAGGCGCTCGAGAAGTACGGGCGGGACCTCACCGAAGCGGCTCGTGCCGGCAAGATCGACCCGGTCATCGGGCGTGACGAGGAGATCCGCCGGGTCATCCAGGTGCTCAGCCGACGCACCAAGAACAACCCCGTGCTGATCGGTGAGCCCGGTGTCGGCAAGACGGCGATCGTCGAGGGTCTGGCCCGGCGGATCGTGGAGGGCGACGTCCCCGAAGGCCTGCGCAACAAGCGCCTGATCGCACTGGATCTCGGGTCGATGGTGGCCGGCGCCAAGTACCGGGGCGAGTTCGAGGAGCGCCTCAAGGCGGTGCTGAAGGAGATCGCCGACTCCGAGGGCGAGGTCATCACCTTCATCGACGAGATGCACACCATCGTCGGCGCGGGCGCGGCCGAGGGTGCGATGGACGCCGGCAACATGATCAAGCCGATGCTCGCCCGGGGTGAGCTGCGAATGATCGGGGCGACCACCCTCGACGAGTACCGCAAGTACGTCGAGAAGGACCCAGCGCTCGAGCGGCGCTTCCAGCCGATCTACGTCGACCAGCCCTCCGTCGAGGACACCATCGCCATCCTGCGCGGTCTCAAGGAGCGCTACGAGGTCCACCACGGCGTGCGCATCCAGGATGCCGCCCTGGTGGCCGCAGCGGTGCTCTCCGACCGCTACCTGACAGGGCGCTTCCTGCCCGACAAGGCGATCGATCTGGTCGACGAGGCGGCGAGCAAGCTCCGCATCGAGATCGACTCGATGCCCACCGAGATCGACGTGGTGGAGCGACGCATCCGCCAGCTCGAGATCGAGCGTGTCGCTCTCGCGAAGGAGACTGATCCGGCGTCGAAGGAGCGGCTCGCTGCGCTCGACGAGGAACTGGCCAACCTCCGCGAGCAGCTCGACGGCATGAAGGCGCACTGGCAGGCCGAGAAGGAGGCCATCACCCAGATCCAGGCCCTCAAGGAGCAACTGGAGAACAAGCGGCTCGAGCTCGAGCGCGAGACCGATCTCGAGCGCGCCGCGGAGATCCGCTATGGCCAGATCCCCGAGCTCGAGCGCCAGGTCGCGGAGGCCAGCAAGCGTCTCGAGGACCTGCAGGCGCAGCAGAAGATGCTGAAGGAGGAGGTCGACGAGGAGGACATCGCCGAGGTCGTCAGCAAGTGGACCGGGATCCCGGTCAGCCGGCTGATGGAGGGCGAGATGGCCAAGCTCGTACGGCTCGAGGAGGTGCTCCACGAGCGGGTCGTCGGGCAGGACGAAGCGGTCACCGCGGTCGCCAACGCGATCCGGCGCAGCCGAGCGGGCCTCTCCGACCCCAACCGTCCGATCGGGACGTTCCTGTTCATCGGTCCGACCGGTGTGGGCAAGACCGAGCTGGCTCGTGCGCTGGCGGACTTCCTGTTCGACGATGAGCGGGCGATGGTGCGCATCGACATGTCGGAGTACATGGAGAAGCACGCCGTGAGCCGCCTGATCGGCGCGCCGCCCGGCTACGTCGGCTACGAGGAGGGTGGCCAGCTCACGGAGGCGGTGCGGCGGCGGCCCTACTCGGTGGTGCTGCTCGACGAGATCGAGAAGGCGCATCCCGATGTGTTCAACGTGCTCCTGCAGCTCATGGACGACGGCCGGCTCACAGACGGGCAGGGTCGCACCGTGGACTTCACGAACGTCGTGCTGATCATGACCTCCAACCTCCCGGGCGACCCTCGGGACTTCTTCAAGCCGGAGTTCATCAACCGCATCGACGACATCGTCCGCTTCCGCGAGCTGACCGAGGAGGACCTCAACCGGATCGTCCGCATCCAGCTGCGGTCGCTCGAGAAGCGGCTGGCCGACCGGCGCATTCAGCTGGTGGTCACGGACGCGGCAGCCGATGCCCTGGCCCGTAAGGGGTTCGACCCGGCGTACGGGGCCAGGCCGCTGAAGCGGGTGATCCAGCGCGAGCTCGGTGACCGCCTGGCCTTGGCGTTGCTCGAAGGGCGCTACTCCGAGGGCGACACGGTCACCGTCGACGTCGACGCCGGCGGCAACATCGTCCTGCAGTGAGTCCCCGGTGGTCCCGACCGGCCAGCGACGCTGACCGCCGGCGGGGCCACCGGCTGCCACCGACTACGCTTGTCCCGTAAGACGACGCCTCAGTTGAGGGGAGACACGCGTGCCTGCGACGGTCGTCGTCGGGACCCAGTGGGGTGACGAAGGCAAAGGGAAGTTCACCGACCTCGTCGCCAAGGAGATGCACCTCGTCGTCCGCTACCAGGGCGGGCACAACGCAGGCCACACCATCGTGGTCGACGGTGAGAGCTTCGCGCTCCAGCTGGTGCCGAGCGGCATCCTCTACGACCACATCACGCCGGTGATCGGCAACGGGGTGGTGGTCGATCCGCGGGTGCTGCTCGCGGAGCTCGACATGTTGGAGCGCAAGGGGGTCGACACCAGCCGACTGAAGGTCAGCGGCAACGCACACCTGATCCTCCCGTACCACCAGGAGATCGACAAGCTCACCGAGCGACGACTCGGCAGGAACAAGGTGGGGACCACCAAGCGGGGGATCGGCCCCGCCTATGCCGACAAGGCGGCTCGGGTCGGTCTACGGGTGCAGGACCTGCTCGACCCGAAGATCTTCCGCGAGAAGCTTGATGTGGTGCTCAAGGAGAAGAACGCGCTGCTGGCGAAGGTCTTCAACCAGCTTCCGCTCTCCGCCGAGGACATCGCCGCGGAGTATCTCGACGAGTGCGCGCCGCGCATGGCCCCGATGATCGGCGACACCGTGGCGCTGGTGCATGAGGCCCTTGAAGCCGGTCGTCACGTCCTCCTCGAGGGCGCGCAGGCCACGTTCCTCGACCTCGATCACGGCACCTACCCGTTCGTCACCTCTTCGAACCCGGTGGCCGGTGGCGCGTGCACGGGCGCGGGGATCGGCCCCCGCTACATCGATCGCGTGATCGGCGTGGCGAAGGCGTACGTGACCCGCGTCGGCTCTGGGCCGTTCCCCACCGAGCTGCACGACGAGGTCGGCGATCTGCTCGTCGACCGCGGTGGCGAGTACGGCACCAACACCGGTCGGCGTCGCCGCACCGGTTGGTTCGACGCAGTGATGCTGCGACACGCCGTTCGACTCAACTCGTTGTCTGAGCTGGCGCTCACCAAGCTCGACGTCCTCGACACGTTGCCCGAGGTGAAGGTCTGCGTGGCCTACGAGCTTGACGGTGAGCGGTTCGAGCACCTGCCCTACCACCAGTCGGTGCTCCACAAGGTGACTCCGATCTACGAGACCCTCCCCGGCTGGACCACCGATCTGTCCTCGATCACCGAACGTCAGCAGCTCCCCCCGAACGCGCTCGACTACGTGGCGTTCATCGAGGAGCAGGTCGGTGTGCCGATCCGCTTGGTCGGTGTCGGGCCCGGGCGCGACCAGTTCCTGGACTTCGCAGCATGAGAGTCGTCGTCGTCGGGTCTGGCGGTCGGGAACACGCGCTCGCCCACGTGCTGTCCCGATCAGCCGAGGTGGTGGTCACGCCCGGCAACGCGGGGATCCCCTGGTCGAGCCCTGCCCCGCCTGAGGAGCTGGACGCGGACCTCTTCGTCGTGGGACCTGAGGCACCGCTGGTCGAAGGCTTGGCCGACCGCTTGCGCGCCCAGGGCAAGCGGGTCTTCGGCCCGGGGGCCGAAGGGGCGCGACTCGAGGGGTCCAAAGCCTGGATGAAAGAGGTGCTGGTCGGCGCGGGCGTGCCGACCGCCCGCCACGGCACCTTCACCGAGCTCGAGCCGGCGTTGGCGTTCCTTGAGTCGCTGCCGGGCCTGTACGTCGTCAAGACCGATGGGTTGGCGGCGGGCAAGGGGGTGGTCGTCACCGAGTCACTCGCCGAGGCGCGAGAGGCGGTGCAGAGCTACCTGTCGGGTCGGGCCTTCGGCGATGCGGGGCGCACGGTGGTGATCGAGGAGGGACTGACCGGTCCCGAGCTGTCCGTGCTCGCGATCTGCGACGGCACCACCGCGGTGGCGCTCGAACCGGCGCAGGACTTCAAGCGCGCCTACGACGGCGACCAGGGGCCCAACACCGGCGGTATGGGTGCGTACTCGCCTGTCCCGGTCGCGGGTCCTGATGTGGTGGCAGCGGTCATGGAGCGGGCGGTGGAGCCGACCCTCGCAGCGCTGCGTAGGCGCGGGATCGACTACCGAGGTGTGCTCTACGCCGGGCTGATGCTCACCCCGGAGGGTCCCAAGGTGCTCGAGTACAACGTCCGTTTCGGGGATCCCGAGACACAGGTGGTGGTGCCACGGCTGCGCAGCGACCTGGCCGTGCTGCTCGCCGAGGCGGCGGACGGCCGGCTGCGGACGCCACCGGAGTTCGACGACGGCGCTGCGGTCACCGTGGTCTGTGCGGCGGAGGGCTATCCGGGAAACCCCCGTGTCGGGGATCCGATCTTCGGGATCGAGGATGCAGCTGGGGTGGAGGGCGTGACGGTGTTCGCCGCCGGGGTTCGTGCAGGAGAGTCCGGTGAGCTGCTCACCGCCGGTGGGCGGGTGCTGGCGATCACCGGTCAAGGGGTGGATCTGGCATCGGCACGGGCGCGCGCCTATGAAGCGGTCTCGAAGGTTCGCTGGCCCGGGATGCACCATCGTCACGACATCGCGGCAGCGGCGCCTAGCGGGGAGAAGCGTCGATGAAGGTCGCGGTGCTGATGGGCTCCGCATCCGATCAGGACCGGATGCGGCCCGCCTCGGAGACCCTGGCCCGTTTCGGCATCGAGGCCGACGTTCGGGTGCTCTCGGCGCACCGGAACCCGGAGCAGGTCGTGGCGCTCGCCTCGTCAGCCCGCGAGCAGGGCTACGTCGCATTCATCTGCGGAGCGGGGATGGCGGCCCATCTGGCGGGCGTGGTGGCCGCTCACACGACCCTGCCGGTGGTGGGGGTCCCGTTGTCGGGTGGAGCGCTCAACGGTGTCGACGCGCTCTACTCCACGGTGCAGATGCCCAAGGGCATCCCAGTGGCCACCGTCGCGGTGGACGGCGCGATGAACGCCGCGCTGCTGGTGGTTGAGATGCTGGCGATCCACGACGCCACCCTGGCTGAGAAGCTGGCTGAGCACCGCCGGGAGCTGGCGGGCGGATGAGCGTCGTGAGGATGATCCCCGCGGGGTCCGCCGGGTGTCGACGCTCAGAAGGGGACCCGCTCGCCCGAGCTCGGCAGGTGCTCCTCGAGCCAGTCCGGCGCGGCAGGCCCGTCCGGCCGGTCGGGGATCGACCAGTCCACCTCGACCGGCTTGACCTCGACCTTCTGCTTCGCCTTCGCCTTGGCCGCCTTCTGGCGCTCCTTCAGCCGTCGCTTGATCTCCCGCTTGGGTCGGGGCGGGTAGGCAGCGTTGGACCGCACGCCCGATGCAGCCAGGGCACACGGCACGCAGTACGGCGGCTCCTCACGACCGAACGAGTAGACGAGGCACTCGGCGCAGAAGTCGTAGCCACAGTTCCGGCACATGTCGACCGCCGCTTCGAACTGGTGGCGCATGCATCGCTCTTCCATGCCGTTCGATCCCTCCGACCGGTTGCGGAACGCTCCGTCAACGGTGACCCGTGGGTGACCGTCCCTCCGATTGCAGCTTCGGTCAGTCACCGCTCGCCCTTTACCGTTCGATATCTCCGCGGTGGCAAATGGGTCGTATGGCCTAGGTCTGTGCCTCGCCGAGTGGGGCGACATGCCGGGAGGACCTGCCGGTGAGCATCACCGTGCCCAACGTGCTGGCTGCCCGCTACGCCAGCCGGCCCCTGGTCGAGCTCTGGTCACCAGCCCACAAGGTCGTGCTGGAGCGCGAGCTGTGGTTGGCGGTGCTGACCGCGCAGCGCGACCTCGGTCTCGACGTGCCCGACGAGGCCATCGAGGCCTACCGGGCGGCGCTGCACCGGGTTGACCTCGACTCGATCGCCGAGCGGGAGCGGCGGACCCGCCATGACGTCAAGGCCCGGATCGACGAGTTCGTCGAGCTCGCTGGCGCGGAGCACATCCACAAGGGCATGACCTCCCGTGATCTCACGGAGAACGTGGAGCAGCTCCAGGTGCGGCGCTCGCTCGGTCTGGTCCGTGAGCGGGCGGTGGCCGCCCTTGCCCGGCTCGCCGAGCGGGCAAGTGAGTACGCCACGCTCGTGATGGCCGGTCGCAGTCACAACGTCCCCGCTCAGGCCACCACGCTCGGCAAGAGGTTCGCCAACGCGGGCCAGGAGCTGCTGGTGGCCTTCGAGCGGCTCGAGGAGCTCATCGAGCGGTATCCCCTGCGGGGCATCAAGGGACCGGTGGGCACGCAGCAGGATCAGCTCGAGCTCTTCGGCGGGGATGCTGCCAAGGTCGACGCGCTCGAGCAGCTCGTGGCGCGCCACCTCGGCTTCGAGCGGGTGCTGGGCAACGTGGGCCAGGTCTACCCCCGATCGTTGGATCTCGACGTGGTCTCATGTCTCGTGCAGCTCGCAGCCGGACCGTCGAGCCTGGCGGTCACGATCCGCCTCATGGCCGGCCACGAGCTCGTGACCGAGGGCTTCCAGGAGGGGCAGGTCGGTTCCTCCGCGATGCCCCACAAGATGAACACTCGCTCGTGCGAGCGGATCAACGGGCTGGCCAACGTCCTGCGGGGCCATCTGACGATGGTGGCTGCCCTTGCCGGCGACCAGTGGAACGAAGGTGACGTGAGCTGCTCGGTGGTGCGCCGGGTGGCGCTCCCTGACGCGTTCTTCGCCGTCGACGGCGTGTTCCAGACCTTTCTCAACGTCCTCGACGAGTTCGGTGCCTACCCAGCGGTGATCGAACGGGAGCTGCGGCGCTACCTCCCGTTTCTCGCCACCACCAAGGTGCTCATGGCGGCCGTGCAACGTGGTGTGGGACGCGAGCAGGCCCATGAGATCATCAGGGAGCACGCGGTGGCGACGGCGCTCGCCATGCGGGAGCAGGGCATCGAGGCGAACGACCTGTTCGACCGGCTGGCCGGCGACGACCGTCTTCGGCTCACCCCACGCGATCTCGAGGTCGTGCTCGCGGAACCGATCACGTTCGTGGGAGCGGCGCCTCGCCAGGTGGCGATGTTCGTCAGGGCGGTGGAGGCGATCGTCGAGCGGTTCCCGGAAGCGGCGGGCTACCGACCGGAACCGATCCTGTGAGTGGTGATCGACAGGGAATGGAGGAATCCCGTTGAGTGATCCCAGCCCGCTCTACCGCGGCAAGGTCCGTGACATCTACGACGCCGGGGATGGTCGTCTCCTGCTGGTCACCTCGGACCGCATCTCCGCGTTCGACGTGGTCATGGCGGAACCGATCCCCGACAAGGGGCGCGTGCTCACCGCCATGTCAGCGTTCTGGTTCGAGCACTTCTCTGAGGTTGTTGGCAACCACCTGATCTCGACCTCCCTCGAGGATCTGCCGTCCGAGCTGCGCAAGCCGGAGTGGGAGGGCCGCGTGATGCTCTGCCGACGAGCGGAGATGTTGCCGATCGAGTGCATCGTGCGTGGCTATCTCACCGGCTCGGCGTGGAAGGAGTACCGCAGCTCGGGCACGATGCACGGCACGCCTCTGCCCGAGGGGCTGCGCGAGGCCTCCCGTCTCCCGGAGCCGGTGTTCACGCCGTCGACCAAGGCCGAGGAAGGCCACGACGTGAACATCTCGTTCGAGGACGCCGTGGGCCTCGTCGGGCGCGAGCTCGCCGAGCGGGCTCGGTCGATCTCCCTCGAGCTGTACGAGAGGGGCGCTTTCTGGGCGGCGGAGCGGGGGATCCTCATCGCCGACACCAAGTTCGAGCTGGGGCTGGTCGACGGGGAGCTGGTCGTGGCCGACGAGGTGCTCACCCCCGACTCGTCGCGGTTCTGGCCCGCCGATCAGTGGCAGCCGGGGTCGACACCCCCGTCGTTCGACAAGCAACCGGTGCGCGATTACCTCGACTCTCTCGACTGGGACAAGCAGCCCCCACCCCCTCCCCTCCCCGAGGAGGTCGTTCGGGCCACCCGCGGGCGCTACGTCGAGGCCTACGAGCGCATCACCGGACGCTCCTTCGCGGACTGGCCTGGCGTCGCCGGTGTGGGAGAGTGACCGCATGCTGTTCTCGGTCCAAGTAGAGGTGCGGTTGCGGGAAGGCATCGCCGATCCCCAGGGCGCCACGATCGAGCGTGCGTTGCCGACGCTCGGTTTTCCCGGTGTCCGTGACGTGCGGGTCGGCAAGAGCATCCGCTTCACGATCGAGTCGGCCGACGAGGCGACTGCCCGTGCCGAGGTCGAGGACATGTGCCGTCGCTTCCTCACCAACCCGGTGATCGAGGAGTCGTCGGTCACGCTCGAGCCTGTGGAGGCCACGACCAGGTGAGCGCCCGGGTTGGTGTCGTGCTCTTCCCCGGTTCCAACTGTGAGCACGACGTCGTGGAGGCGGTGGAGGCGCTCGGTGGTGAGGCGGAGATCCTCTGGCATCGCGATCGATCGCTGCACGGCGTCGACGCGGTGGTGATTCCGGGCGGGTTCGCGTACGGGGACTACCTGCGACCGGGTGCGATCGCCCGCTTCTCACCGGTCATGTCAGCGGTTCGCGACTTCGCCGACCAGGGTGGTCCGGTCGTGGGGATCTGCAACGGGTTTCAGGTGCTGACGGAAGCAGGGTTGCTTCCGGGAGCGCTCCAAAAGAACCGCGGGTTGAAGTTCCTCTGCTGCATGGTGGAGCTCCGTGTTGAAACAACGAAGTCGGTCTTGACCTCTGCAGCGGAGGCAGGCGCTGTCCTGCGGGTACCGATCAACCACTTCGAGGGCAACTACACCTGCAGCGCCGAGACGCTCGCGGAGCTACGGGCCGAGGATCGGATCGTTCTGCGCTACGTCGACAACCCGAACGGCTCCATCGACGACATCGCCGGCATCTGCTCGGCGGGCCGCAACGTGGTGGGGCTCATGCCGCACCCGGAGCGGGCCAGCCATGACCTGCTCGGCAGCACCGATGGCGTGCCGCTGCTGCGCTCACTGCTCGACGCTGCCGTGGAGGGCATGCAGTCGCCCTGACCGCAGGCCGCTCGAGCTGAATCGACCTGGCTCGACTCAGCTCGAGCGGCCCTCCCGTCCGCCGTCCTTGCCGGCCGGTTGCGTGTCAGGCGCTGTCGCGGTTGATTCCGGCGGCCCGCAGCGTGTCGATGGGCACACCGAGCTCCCGCCATGCGGCGTAGCTGATGCCCTTCCGCTCCGAGTAGGCGCGAGCCACGGCGATGAAATCGGCCTCGAGCGCCTTCAGATCAGTCTCCTGGGTCTGGGCGTCAAGCTGCCTTTGAAGGTCGATGCGCTCCTGCACGAGCTGGAGGCGCTTCAGCGGGTCGGCGGAGGGCAGCATGGCCTCGATCTGCTCAAGTCGCTTCTGTATCGACTCCACGGTGCGCTTGCGACCACGCTTGGGCTTGTGGGCTTCCAGCGCTTCGAGATAGCGGCGGACCTTCCTCCCCTGTTCCCGTCCCTCAGCCAGAGCAGCTTTGTGGGAGTCGGACATCGGTTTTGGAGACCTCTTTGACGGTGCCATATCAGGTATCGAATCAGACCGGATGACGAGGTTCAACTATGCCTCGTTCAAGCGCCCGCTTACGCCAGGTGTGAGGCCACGCCCGCTGACGTGGTGTAGGAGGACCACCGCGTCAACCTCTTGGTTGTTGTTCTAGCCGGCTGCTTCGAGT
>JBBFLY010000016.1:0-47909 GCA_037478855.1 Acidimicrobiales bacterium
CGTCGACGTCGACCGTCACGTGTGCGGTCTGGCGGTACAGCTCCTCGCGCTCTGCGGCGAGGCGAGCGAGCGTGCCGGCGGGGTCGTCGGCCAGCAGCGGCCGATGACCGCCGGGCTCAACCCGCCGAGCGAGCACAACCGGTTCGGCACGCAGCCAGACCACCGTTCCCGCCTCGCGCAGCGCCCGGCGGTTGCCGGCGTCGAGCACTGCACCCCCGGCCGCCGCGATGACCGCGGGCTCGGGACTGGCCAGCAGCTCGCGCAGGGTCTCGCGCTCGAGCGCCCGGAAGCCGGGCTCCCCCTCGGCGGCAAAGATCTCCGCGACGGTCCTGCCGGTGCGCTCCTCGACCGCGAGGTCGCTGTCTCGGAACGGCCGTCCTAGCCGGTCAGCCACGAGACGCCCGACGGTGGTCTTGCCCGCGCCCATCATCCCGATGAGGACCACATGGCTCACGAGGGTGGCTCCGGGAACGCTTCCTGCTCGTCCCAGTTGAGCGGGGTCCCGTCCGAGGCGACGTCGACCACCCGCTTCGTCGCCAGACGCACCTGCTCGAGGTATCCCGAGACGTTGCGCTCGAGCTCGCCGAGGCTGTCACCACCGAACTTGCGGGTGACCTCGTTGGCCAGCACCAGCGCGGTCATGGTCTCCGCCACCACCCCCATCGCCGGCACTGCGGTCACGTCGGTGCGCTCCCGGAACGAGACCGTCTCCTCCTTGCTGACGGTGTCGACCGTCTTCAGTGTGGGCCGGTTCAGCGTGGCCAGCGGCTTCATCGCCGCCCGAGCGACGATCAGCTCGCCGGTGGACATGCCACCCTCGATGCCCCCTGCTCGCGCCGTCTCGCGACGGTAGGTGGCTGACTCCTCATCCCAGATGATGGCGTCGTGGGCTTCGCTGCCGCGCCGGCGTGCCACGTCGAAGCCCTCACCGATCTCCACCCCCTTGACCGCCTGGATGCTGCACAGCGCCTGCGCGAGCAGCCCGTCGAGCTTGCGATCCCAGTGGACGTGGCTGCCGAGCCCGACCGGCACCCCGTAGGCGAGCACCTCGACCACCCCACCAAGCGAGTCACCGTCACGCTGCGCGGCCTCGATCGCGGCGATCATGCCGGGCTCCGCCTCAGGGTCGAAGCAGCGGACCGGGGACTCGTCGACCTGCGACAGGTCCTCGGGGAGCGGACGACGGCCGGCAGCCGCAACCGGGCCGAGCTGGATCACGTGCGAGATGATCTCCACGCCGATGCGTCGGAGGAGGGCCTTGGCGAGTGCACCGGCAGCCACCCTCGCTGCGGTCTCACGGGCGGACGCCCGCTCGAGGACGTTGCGGGCATCGACGAAGTCGTACTTCTGCATGCCCGCGAGATCCGCGTGGCCCGGCCGGGGCCGGGTGAGCGGCTGGCGGGTCTGGCCCGGCGCCGGGGACATCTCCTCCGTCCACTTGCGCTCCCACTCGCTGTTCGCGATCTCGATCGCGACCGGCGACCCCAGGGTGAAGCCGTGGCGCACCCCGGCGACGATCGTCAGCTCGTCCTGCTCGAAGCGCATCCTCGGACCCCGCCCGAAGCCGAGCCTGCGCCGAGCCAGCTCCGTGGCGATCTCCTCGACCGTGATGGGCAGCCCGGCGGGGAGCCCTTCGACCACGACGATGAGGGCGCGCCCATGGGACTCACCGGCGGTCAGGAAGCGGAGCACTCGCTCAATCTACCGGCGCCCCCGGTCGGCCTCGAAGCCGGTTGCGGGAGCTACGCCGGCGAGACCAGCGCACTGCTGGCCAGCACCGCGACGATCGTCCCCAGCGCGAGGAACGGCCCGAAGGGGATGGGCTGGCTCTTGCGGCGGACGGCCAGCATGACCATGCCGACGATCGAGCCCGCGATGAACCCGAGCAGCATCGCCCACAGCACCAGCGCGACCGCGCTGAGGGTGCTGTCACCCAGCCAGCCCACGTACAGGCCCATCACCGCCGCGAGCTTCACGTCGCCGAAGCCCATCCCCCGTGGGTACACGAGGTGGGCGAGCAGCAGAAACCCGAAGTAGAGCGCAGCACCGGCGAGCGCGTGGCCGATCTGCTCGGGCGCGCCCTCGATGAGCGACACCGCCGGGATGAGCACCACGGAGATGCCGAGCGTCGGCAGCACGATCCGATCGGGGAGCCGGAACAGCTCAATGTCGATCACCGACACGGTCACGAGCATGCCGAACAGCAGGAGGTAGGCGGCGAGCGCACCAATCGAGGCGTCGGCGAAGCGGAGAGCCGCCAACGCGAACAGGGCCACCATCAGCACGTGCACCCAGAGGTATCGCCCCTCCAGGCGCACGCCGGGGAGCGGTCGCAGCGGGAGCCGATCAGGTACCCGGTCGATGAGCACCCCCGCGAACCAGCCAGCCGGCAGCGCGACCAGCACGGACAGCACCAGCCGGACGATCACGGGGCGTCACCGCCGGCCTGGCCGCACCGCGGGCCGGGCGAGGGCCTTCCGGGAGCCGGGCTCAACCGTTGACCGAGCCGAGGAACCTGATCAGCAGCTCGCGGTTGATCGGCTCCTCCTCGTCGTCGACCTCGGCGAGGGCCCGCTCACGCTCCTCCTGGGTGGTGGCTTTGGCCGCCGCAGCGACCGCCTTCGCGGCCTTCGGGCTCAGGTTGGCGAGCTGGCGGGCGATCTCGGCTGCGTCGATCGGATCGGTCAACCCCTCGCTGTCGCCCGTCGACGTCGAGACCGTCTCGGGCTCGGGGAGGATGTCGTGCTCGGAGATGGTGTCCGGCGGCTCGGCCCCGGCCACCGGCTCCGTCTCGAGCGCGACCGGCTCGCGCTCGATGATCAGCGCATCCGGATCGAACGGCTCGTAGGGCTCGGCCTCCGCCGGTTCAGCGATCGGGTCGCTCACGGACCCGACTCCGGCCTGGGCGCCGGCCAGCCCGTCGGCCGGGAGCGTCTCCTCGACGAGGATCGTCTCTTCCTCCACGACGACAGCCGAGGGAGCCCACGAGCCGACCGCCGTACCCGCCGGTGGCTCACCCAGGCTGACCAGGCCGTCTTCGACCAACGCCTTGACGGTGCGGCAGACGTCCAGCTCACCGAGGTCGAGCACCTCGCCGAGGCCGCCGACGGTGATGCCACCACCGATGGCCACCACAGTCGCCCAGCGATCCCGGTCGAGGGTGACCGAGTCGGTGGGCAGCTCCGCCGACAGCGACACCCAGCTGTCGAGGGAGGGCACCACGGCCTCGATCGCCCGCCACTCCTCCAAGATCTTCTCGGCTTCGTCGAGGGTGGCCTCGACCTCGGCAGGCTCACTCTTCTCCGGCGGGGTCTGGTCGGCCTCGAAGATGAAGCTCCCGTCGGTGAAGCGGAGCAGCTCGAACACCACGTCGACCGCGCGCTGCGCCCGCGGAGCACCGGTCGCGCTGGCCCCGACGATCTGCCCCCCTTCGACCCAGACGCTCCCCTCCCCACGGCTGCCCTCGACACGGAGGCAACCGCTCTTCTTCGTCGACGCCAGCAGACGCATCACGTCCGGAAGGGCAAAGGTCTCGATCGTGCCCTGCAGTGCCACGGTGACCTCCGGGTCGGCAGTCTGGAACCGGTTTTCCATCGGCAGCCAGGAGGCGCAAATCAAGCGTTCCCCCTCTCCGCCGGCCGGGCGACCTTAGCCAAGCCTGGCCCCGCGGGAAACGGATACGCGTCGAGGCCGCCGAGTCAGGCGGTCCCCAGGGCCTGCCGAGCCGCCTCCTCCATCACCTGAAGTGGCGCCTCCCGGCCGGTGAGCTGCTCGAACTGCAGCGCGGCCTGGTGCACGAGCATGCCCAGACCGTTGATGGCCACCAGCCCCCTCGCTCTCGCCTCGCGCAGCAGAGGGGTCTCCGCCGGCTCGTAGACGAGATCGGCGACCACCTGTCCGGCGCGCAACAGCCCCACGTCGAAGGGCAGATCGGGTAGAGCCGGCATCCCGACTGGCGTGGCGTTCACCACCAGCTCGGCATCCCTCAGCACCACCTCGCCCCCAAGTCGGCCGCGGTCGCCGGCGAGGCTGGCCGCCGCTTCCCCACGGGCAGGGGTGCGGTTCACGACCGCCACCTCCGCGGCGCCGGCGCGCGCCAGGGCCAGCACGACCGCCCGAGCCGCGCCACCGGCACCCACCACTGCACACCGGCGACCCGCAGGGTCGAAGCCTGTCTCCGCCCGCAGCGCCCGGACGAAGCCCGGACCGTCGGTGTTGTGACCGACCAGCTCGTCACCGTCCCGGATCACGCAGTTCACGGCGTCGAGCGCCTGCGCGTCGTCGGTGAGCCGGTCGACGCTGTGCGCCACCGCGGTCTTGTGGGGCATCGTCACCGACAGCCCACCGATGCGGAGGGCCCGGACACCGGCGAGGGCCCGCCGGTGGTCGCCCGCGGCGACCTCGAACGCCACGTAGACCCAGTCGAGCCCAAGGGCACCGAAGGCGGCGTTGAAGATGACCGGGGAGAGCGAGTGGCGGACCGGGTCACCGATGACCGCGGCGACCTTCGTGGCTCCTGTCGGTGCACCTGCTCCCGGCATCAGAGCAGGCCGCGGGACCGGGCGTCGCGCTGGGCCCGCAGGAAGTCGTTGTAGTCGTCGGTGAAGTGGTGATGCCCCTGCTCATCGGTGAGGACGTAGTAGAGCCAGGGGCCGTCAGCCGGGTTGAGCGCCGCTTCGAGCGACTCCCGTCCCGGGGACGCGATCGGCGTCGGAGGCAGCCCCGGGAAGCGGCGGGTGTTGTAGGGGGAGTCGATCTCTAGATCGGAGCGGGTGAGCTGCTCCTTGTGCTCACCGAGCGCGTAGATCACGGTCGCGTCGATGCCGAGCGGCATGCCCTCAGCCAACCGGTTGTAGATCACGCGGGCGATCATCGGCTTCTCCTCGGGGGCCTTCGCCTCCTCCTCGATCATCGAGGCCACGATCACCACCTCATACGGGCTGATCTGGCGCCTCCCCGCTACACCCTGCAGCTTCTCGGCCGCCCCGTCGAGACCCAGCTCGTCCGCCACCTGCTCGAACTTGGCCACCATCTGGCGCACCAGCTTCTGCTCATCGAGCTCGTCGCCTTCCTCGACCCGATAGGTGGCCGGGAACAGCAACCCCTCGAGCGAGGCGAACGGCGGCTGGTACCGGGAACGGACGGTGGCGAGCGCCACGTCGAGCTCCTCAGGACTCATCTGCGGGAAGATCTCAAGGATCCGGGCCCGGATCTCTTTCAGCCAGAAGCCTTCCGGGATCGGCACCTCCGTGTAGCGAGGCGGAAGCGGTCCAACCTGCAGCCGGTTCACCACCGCAGCCATCGACGAGCGCTTCCGCAGGCCGTCGTAGGTCCCCGCACGGAACGCGCCGACGTCGCGCCAACGCACGTAGTACCGGAAGACGGTGGCGTTGGTGACGACGCCCTCCCGCTCGAGCAGCGACGCGATCTGGGCGGTGGTGCTGCCCTCGGGGATCGTGACGGTCACCTCCTCCCCGACGCCACCGGGGTCGACCTGCCTCAGGATCCACACCCCTCCGACCGCGAGCACCACCAGCAAGAACGCGCCGAGGCCACCGATCACCCAGGCCACCTTCCGCCTCAGGCTGGGCTCCGGAGGGATCGTCACGTACTCCTCGCCCGGCTCCGCGTCCGGGTCTGGGGCAAGCTCGCTCATCGCTGGGTCTCCGCGCCCGACCGCCCGTCCAGCCAGGCCTGCAGGAGCACGGCCGCGGCAGCCTTGTCGACCACCTCACGACGGGCCTTCGCCTTCAGACCCCGCTGACGCAGCGCGCGCTCGGCGGTCACGGTGGTGAGACGCTCGTCGTAGGTCTCCACAGGCACGTCCAGGGCCGCTCGCAGCTCGTCGACCTCCTCGAGCACCCCGGCCGCGGAAGGGCCGACGCTGCCGTCGAGCGAGAGCGGCAGCCCGACCACCACCCGTTCGGCACCCGTCTGCGCGACGAGCTGGCCGATGCGCTGGTGATCACGGGCCCGATCAGCGGATCGCGCCACCACCTCCAGCGGGGAGGCCAGCACGCCCATCGGATCGCTGACCGCGACACCGATCCGCTTGGCTCCCAGATCCAGGGCGAGCACCCTCACGATCCGACCGGCAGTCCTGCTGCGGCGCGCACCTGGTCCAGCGCGGCGTCAAGTGCGGAGGGATCCTTCCCGCCGGCAACCGCCAGCTCGGCGCTCCTGCCCGCTCCACCCTTGACGGTGCGGGCTGCGTCAGCGAGCAGCTCCGAGGCGTGCAGACCCGAGTCAGCTCGCACCGCCGAGACCATCGCCACGCCCCCGCCCTCTGGGGCGCTGCCGAGCACCACCGCGCGGATGCCGGGCTGGTCTCGCACGGCCAAGGCGAGCTCGCGCAGCGTCTCCCGGTCGAGCCCGTCCACGCGGGCGACGACCACCCCGTCCACCGCACGTGCCGCGAGCTCAGCGGCCTGACCGGCCGCGGCCTGCCGCTTGAGGGCCTTCACCTCCTCTCGCAGGTCCTTGATCTCGGCGAGCCGCCGTTCGATCGCGCCAACCAGGTCGTCGGCGGCCACGCCGAGCAGCTCGCAGGCGCGGGCGATCTCGGCTTCGTCCCGACGGAGCCGCTCGATGGGGCCGAAGCCCGACACCGCTTCGATCCTGCGGATGTTCGAGCCGATCGACCCCTCCGACACGATCTTGACCGGGCCGATGTCGCCCAGCGCGCGCACGTGCGTTCCCCCGCAGAGCTCGGTCGAGTGGGGACCGGCCTCCAGCACCCGCACGATGTCGCCGTACTTCTCGCCGAAGAAGGCGATGGCACCCACCTGCTCCGCGTGCTCCCTGGTGGTCTCGTAGTGGCGCACCGGATGGTTGGCGAGCACCTCCCGGTTCACCAGATCCTCCACCTGGGCGATCTCCGCCGGGGAGAGCGCCTCGTAGTGGGAGAAATCGAACCGCAGGCGATCCGGCGCGACCAGCGAACCCTGCTGCTTGACGTGGTCGCCTAGGACCTCCCGCAGCGCCCAGTGCAGCAGGTGGGTGGCGGTGTGGTTGCGGCGGATGGCGTCGCGTCGCTCACCGTCGATCGCGGCCGTCACCTCCTTCCCCGGGCCGATCTCGCCTTCGAGGATCCGGGCGCGATGGCGGATCAGGCCGGGCGCGCCGTACACGGTGTCGACGACCTCCGCCCGCCCGGTCTCGGCGGTGATGGTGCCGGTGTCTCCCACCTGGCCACCGGACTCCGCGTAGAACGGTGTGCGGTCGAGCACGATGCTCACGCCACCGTCGGGCTCGTCGAGCACCGCGAGCACGCGGGCCTTGCTCTCGTACTCCTCACGCCCGGTGAACTCGGTCGGTCCGAACTGCTCGAGCAGCTCCGCGAAGCGCTCGGCGAGCTCGTCGCCGCCTTCAGCTCTGCGGGCCTCCTTGGCTCGGCGCCGTTGCTCGGCCATCTCCGCCAAGAACCCCTCCTCGTCGACGGTCACCCCACGCTCTGCCGCGATCTCCTGCGTGAGCTCGAGCGGGAAGCCGTGGGTGTCATGCAACAGGAACGCCACCGAGCCGGGCAGCACGTCCCCAGGGCCGAGGCCGTCGAGCTGCGTGTCGAGGATCGTGGTGCCCTGCTTGAGGGTCTGACGGAAGCGCTCCTCCTCCCGGAGCGCGACGTCCCGCACGAAGTCCTGGTTCCTGATCAGCTCCGGGTAGGCCTCCCCCATGACCTCGACCGTGGTGTCGACCAGCTGAGGAGCGACGACGTCCTCGACCCCGAGCAGGTAGGCGTGGCGCACCGCCCGGCGGATGATCCGGCGGAGCACGTAGCCGCGCCCTTCGTTCGACGGGAACACCCCGTCGCTGACCAG
Source organism: Acidimicrobiales bacterium (assembly GCA_037478855.1). Lineage (GTDB taxonomy): Bacteria > Actinomycetota > Acidimicrobiia > Acidimicrobiales > Acidimicrobilacustridaceae > Rhabdothermincola. The sequence goes on from JBBFLY010000016.1 coordinate 7,821, forward strand.
GAAGGTGAGGGCGCGGGCGTGGTCGGCCATGAGCCGCAGGCTCACGTCGGCACGGGGGTCATCGCCGTAGCGCTTCCCGGTGAGGCGCTCCGCGCACGCGAGGAGCGGTCGCAGCACGTCGGTCTCGAAGACCGAATCCACCCCCTGGAGCAGCGCCAGGTTCCGGTCGAAGCCGGCACCGGTGTCGACGTTCCTGCTCGGGAGGTCGACCAGGGAGCCGTCGGGTTGGCGGTTGAACTGCATGAAGACGAGGTTCCAGAACTCCAGGTAGCGCTCCGCCCCGCCGTGTGCCGGGCCGCCCTCCTCCCCGTAGGCGGGCCCACGGTCGTAGTACAGCTCGGTGTTCGGCCCGCAGGGGCCCGGCAAGCCCTTCTGCATCTCCCAGAAGTTGTCGGCATCGCCGAGACGTTGCACACGCTCGGCGGGCAGCCCGATCGTGTCGCGCCAGATCTGCTCCGCCTCGTCGTCATCGAGATGGACGGTGACCCAGATCCGGTCGCCGTCGTAGCCCAGCACCTCGGTGGACAGCTCCCAGGCCAGCTCGATCGCGCCTTCCTTGAAGTAGTCACCGAAGCTGAAGTTCCCCAGCATCTCGAAGAAGGTGAGGTGCCTGGTGGTGGTGCCGACGATGTCGATGTCCGCGGTGCGGACGCACTTCTGCACCGACGCCGCCCGGCGGTAGGGCGGGGTCTCCTCCCCGAGGAAGTAGGGCACGAACTGGTTCATCCCCGCGTTCGTGAACAAGGGCGCGGTCGGGTGGTGCGGGATCAGACCCGACGAGGGCACGACCGTGTGACCGCGCGCCGCGAAGAAGTCGAGCCACGCTCGTCGAAGCTGGTTCGCGGTCATCCGGTTCATGAACTGACCAGCGTACTGATCGCGAACGCCCCGTCGTGTCGGGGCAGGTTCACCGCCGCTCCAGATCCGCCCGGATGCGGCGCTCGGCGTCGAGCATCGCCTCACGTCCCTCCGCAGCCGCCTCACGTAGCGTCTGGCGGACCGAGCGTGCCGTCCCCACGACGGCGTCCGCGACCGTTCCCGCCACCCGGTCAGCGGCCAGCCGTCCCCGGGCTTCGCGCACCCGCGCGTAGGCGTACACCGCGCCGCCGAACCCCGAGAGGGCGCCGGCCGCGAACCAGAAGGCCCGCTTGGGGATCACGCAGCCCTCCGATCGCCGCCCCGGTCTCGCACCCTGAGCCGGCGGCCCCGCCGGGTCTCGGTCGCGGAGCGACCCGCCAGCCGACGCAGGAAGCGACCTACTCCCTTCACGAAGGCCATGAACCGGATGAGCGGTGCCCTGAAGGCCAGGTAGCCCAGCCGTGACGCCGAATCGACCGTGGCCGAGATGCTCTCGGCGGCATCCAGCAGCTGGTCGACCCGCTCGACCTCCTCGCCCGCTTCCCGGACCGCATCACGCAGCTCCTCGATCAGCGGAGGGGTCTCCCGCTGCAGCACCTCGACCGCGGCTCGCAGCTCGCGCAGGGAGCGCAACAAGGCCTGCGTCGCGAAGAGCAGCACGATGAGCGCGGTGAAGACCGCCACGGACACGAGCACCGCAGCCAGATCACTCGCGCTCATGAGGTCTCACCCTGTCGCGCCGTCTCACGCAACCGACGCAGCCGCTCGGCCACCTCCGCCTCGTAGCCGCGTCCGGACGGCTCGTAGTAGCGGTGGTCGGACACGGTCGGGGGACGGTACTCCTGCTCCACCCAACCCCGTGGGTCGTCATGGGGATAGCGATAGCCCTCGCCATGCCCGAGAGCCTTCGCACCGCGGTAGCTGGCATCGCGCAGGTGTCTGGGAACCTCTCCCCCGCCCCGGTCCCGCACGTCGGCAGCCGCCCGACCCAGCGCTTGGACCACGGAACCCGACTTCGGCGCGGTGGCCAGGTACAGCACCGCATGAGCCAGGTTGAGCTGCGCTTCCGGGAGTCCGACGAGCTCCACGGCACGTGCCGCGGCGTCGGCGACCACGAGCCCCATCGGATCCGCCATGCCCACGTCCTCCGACGCGAGGATCACCAGTCGCCGGGCGATGAAGCGCGCGTCCTCGCCGGCTTCGAGCATGTGCGCCAACCAGTACAGGCCCGCGTCGGGATCCGAGCCGCGGATGCTCTTGATGAACGCGCTCACGACGTCGTAGTGGTCGTCACGCCCGTACCGCAGGGCCTTCGTCCCCAGCGCGGCCTCGACATCGTCGACGGTGACCCGCGGCGGCCAGGACCGCTGCGTGGCGAGGGCCGCTGCCACCTCGAGGCTGGTGAGGGCGTGGCGGCCGTCGCCCGAGGCCCGCTCGACGAGCAGAGCCCGGGCCTCCTCGTCGATGGTGGCCTGCTCGGCGGCCAGGCCACGGTCGATGAGGATGTCGATCGCCTCCACGGAGAGCGGCTCGAGACGGAACAGGGTGGAGCGCGACAGCAGCGGCGGGTTCACCTCGAAGTAGGGGTTCTCGGTGGTGGCTCCGATCAGCACCAGCAGGCCAGACTCGACGGCCGGCAGCAGGGCGTCCTGCTGCGCCTTGTTGAAGCGGTGCACCTCGTCCAGGAAGAGGATCGTGCCCTGCCCGTGCTGACCGAGGCGGTCCCGGGCCCGCTCGATCACCTCCCGGACGTCCTTCACCGACGCCGAGACCGCGGAGAGCTGTTCGAACGCCTTCGCGGTGGTCCTGGCGATCAGCTGTGCGATGGTGGTCTTGCCGGTCCCGGGTGGCCCCCACAGGATCACCGACGACAGACGGTCCGCCTCGATGAGGGCCCGAAGCGGCCGCCCCTCGCCGAGGAGGTGCTCCTGGCCGACGACCTGGTCGAGCGTGGCCGGACGCAGGCGGGCCGCCAGGGGTGCCTGGCGGGCGAGCTGATCCTCGGCGGCAGCGGCGAACAGGTCGTCGGCTCCCCCACGGGCCGGTCTCGGCATCGCTGCGAGGCTAGCGCCGGCTGTGGGAGCATCGAAGGGTGCGAGAGCTCCTGGTGATCCTCTTCTGGCTCTGGCTGCTCACCTCGCTGTCCGTCTACGCCTATCGCCTCTACCGCCGCCTCACCCGGGGCAGACAGCCCGGGGCGCCACCCGATCGTGACGTCGCAGCTGCGATCGACCCCGAGCGGTCGGGCTCTGCGCTGCCCCCCCTGCTCTCAGCCAGCTCCCGGCCGCCCGCGCCGGTCCCTGGCGCCGACCACACGCGGGCGGAGCCTCCAGCGACTCCGGAGACCCCGCCAGCGGCACGCCAGCCGGGACCAGCTGCTCCGACGAGCACCCCGCCGAGCGGGCGAGCAGGGGTCTTCCCTGCCTCCCTCGACACGTCGGTACCGATGACTGCCGGCCCCGGTCCTGGCGGGACCAGCGTCGCCGAGGCGGTCAGGGGGATTCGCATGCCCTGCGGCTTGGCGCCGCTTGTGGGCTCCTCCACCGCCCTCGACCCCAACCACGTCGTGTTCTCCACGACCGAGACGACGCCGGAGGTGGTCGGCACCGCGCTCGCGGACGAGCTCGAGCGGCTGGGGTTCACCATCCGATCCGTGGCCACCAATCAGGCCGTGGCGACCAAGCCGGGCGCACAGGTCACGGTGACCGTCCACACCGATCTGCGTGCGTTCCCCACCGCCCCGCCCGGCAGCGTCGTGGTCACCCTCGCCACCTGAGCGCCGCCCAGGCCACGGCTACGAGCTGCTTCGCGGCAGGACCCGCAACCCCAGCTCCTCGAGATGGGCAGGATCGATCGGTGAGGGCGCCCCCGTCAGGGGATCGGCCCCCGACTGGGTCTTCGGGAAGGCGATCACCTCGCGGATGTTCTCCTCACCCGCGAGCAGCGCAACCAACCGGTCGATGCCGAACGCGAAGCCTGCGTGCGGAGGTGCGCCGTAGCGGAAGGCGTCGAGCAGGAAGCCGAAGCGCCGCTCGGCCTCTGCCTCGTCGATGCCGAGCAGGGAGAAGATCCTGCGCTGCAGGTCGGCCCGGTGGATCCGCACGCTGCCTGAGCCGAGCTCCCAGCCGTTGAGCACCAGGTCGTAGGCCTGGGAGCGCACGGCCAGCAGGCGCGACGGATCAGTCTCGTCGAGCAGCGCCAGGTCGTCGGGGTGGGGCATCGTGAACGGATGGTGGGCGGGGATCGGCCTGCCGTCCTCGGCCACACCCTCGAAGAGCGGGAAGTCCACCACCCACAGCAGGTGCAACCCACCGTCGCCGACAGGTGGGCGGCCCAGCTCCAGCCGCAAAAGGCCGAGCACGTGGCGGACCCGGGCCCGGTCGTCGGCGACGAGCAGCAGCAGATCCCCTGGTGTGGGGTCGAAGGCCCGCACCAACCCCTCCAGCTCCGCGGGGCTCAGGAACTTGGCGACCGGTGAGGTGAGGGAGCGGTCGTCCTCGACCTTCATCCACACCAGTCCCTTGGCACCCCAGCGCTTCGCCTGCTCGGTGAGGTCCTCGAGCTGCCTGCGGGTGCGCTGCGCGCCGCCTTCGACCCGGATGCCCTTCACGCAGTCAGCTCTGAACGCGTTGAACCCCGTCTGTTCGAACAGCGGGGTGAGCTCCACCAGCTCCATCCCGAATCGCACATCTGGCTTGTCCGAGCCGAAGCGCTCCATCGCGTCGTGCCAGGTCATGCGGGGGAACGCCGCTGGGCGCTCGCCCGTGACCGCCTCGACCGCGTCGGCGACGGCCTCTGAGATGATCTCCAGGACCTCTTCCTGTGACACGAAGCTCGCCTCGGCATCGAGTTGCATGAACTCGAACTGGCGGTCGGCCCGGAGGTCCTCGTCCCGCAGGCAGCGGGCGATCTGGTAGTAGCGGTCGATCCCACCCACCATGCACAGCTGCTTGAACAGCTGCGGGCTCTGCGGCAGCGCGTAGAACTCCCCCGGGGAGAGTCGCGACGGGACGACGAAATCCCGCGCCCCCTCCGGTGTGGACGCGATGAGCATCGGCGTCTCGATCTCGACAAACCCCTGCCGTTCCATGGCACGGCGCAGCGCGCTGTTGACCTTGGCCCGGATCCGCAGGTTCCGCTGCATCCGCTCGGTGCGGAGATCGACGTAGCGGTGGCGGAGCCGCACCACCTCGTCGACCTCGGCACGCTCGTCGAGGGGAAACGGTGGCGGTTCAGCCCGGTTGAGCACCTCGACCCGGCAGTCCCCGATCTCGACTGCACCGGTGGCGAGGTTGGGGTTCTCGGTGCCCTCGGGTCGGGCCCGCACGGTGCCGGTCACCCGCACGACGTACTCCGATCGCAGGTCGTGCGCGCCGTCGACCACACACTGGATGATCCCGGTGTGGTCGCGCAGGTCGACGAACGCGAGGTGCTCGCCGTGCTCACGGCGGCGGGCCACCCACCCGCAGAGGGCCACCTCGCGACCGATGTCGGCGAGCCCGAGCTCGCCGCAGTAGTCCGTCCGCATGGAATCGACGCTGGTCACAGAACTGTCTCCCGCTGGTTCAGACGACTCAGAGCAGCTTGTGCAGGTGCTCGAGGAGCTCGGTCCCTTCCACCCGCTGCTGACCCTGCTCGCCGCGCAGGTCCCGGAGGGTCACGCTGCCACTCGCCACCTCGTCCTCGCCGATGATCACCGCCCACCGGGCGCCGGAGCGGTCGGCCAGCTTCATCTGCGACTTCATCGACCGCTGGTCGAAGGCCCGGTCCGCGCTGATGCCGGCCCTGCGAAGCTCGAGGGTGAGCACTCTGGCGCGCGCACCGCCGGTCGTGTCAACCACGAAGACGTCGACGCCGCCGGGAGGCGTCTCGAAGACCCCTTCCGCGTCGCAGGTGAGCAGCACCCGTTCGATCCCCGAGCCGAAGCCGATGCCCGGTGTCGGTGGCCCGCCGAGCGATTCGACCAGGCCGTCGTAGCGCCCACCGCCGCCGATCGTGCTCTGCGCCGCGTCCAGTGCGGCGCTGCGGAACTCGAAGGTGGTGTGGGTGTAGTAGTCGAGACCGCGCACGAGCCGCGGCTCGATGCGGTAGGCGATCCCGATGCTGTCGAGCCCTGAGCGAACTCGTTCGAAGTGGGCGGCGGCCTCGTCGGAGAGCCCGTCGAGGATGCTCGGGGCATCCGCGATCACCGCGGCGGTCTCGGGCCGCTTGCTGTCGAGCACTCGCATGGGGTGCGCCTCCACCTTCTCCCGGTCGTCAGGTGCCAGGTCCGCGAGACGGCCCACGAGGAAGCTGCGCAGTCGGTCAACATAGGCCCGGCGGTCGGCCGCGGTGCCCATCGAGTTGATCACCAGCTCCACCTGCCGCAGACCGAGCGCGACGTAGAAGTCCGACAGCAAGGCGATGACCTCCACGTCGAGATCGGGATCAGCGGACCCGATCGCCTCCACCCCCACCTGGTGGTGCTGTCGGTATCGCCCCGCTTGCGGCCGCTCGTAGCGGAAGCTGGGCGTGACGTACCAGGTCTTCCACGGGGTGGGCGGGCGATGCTGCACGAACGCCCGCACCACCGAGGCCGTACCCTCGGGCCGGAGCGCGAGGTGCCGATGACCCTTGTCGAGGAAGTCGTACATCTCCTTGCGGACCACGTCGGTACCCTCCCCCACGCGGCGGAAGACACCGATCTCCTCGAACATCGGGCTGTGGATCAGCCCGTAACCGGCTCGTGTGGCGTGCTCGGCGAACAGCGCCACGAACGCCGCCCAGCGACCGGACTCGGGCGGGAGGATGTCACGCGTGCCGGTGGGCGCCTTGAAGGGGCCGGGGTGGGGGGTGGCGGTCGCGTCGAACTCGCCGGCGCTGCTCTCGGTCACCCGGGCAGGTTACCGAGTGGGCGCAGACTCTCCCGAAACCGGTTGCCGCTCCTGCGATCGCGCGAAGTCGGGTGACGGCCTGCACCCCGGCCGGACGGCGCCGGCCGGTCCGGTACCGATCAGAGACGGTCCTGCTGAACCGCGGCACCACCGGTGTAGGAACCCACATCAGCCAGGAAGCCGAACAGCACGAACAGCCAACCGATGCCCCTGACCCCCCGGGTCGGCGCGAAGGCCAAGGCGTAGAGGACCGTGGTCCACGGGAGGAAGAAGAAGCCGAGGACCGGCAGCACCCAGCTGTCGAAGGCTAACGCCAGGCGGTCGGTGAACAGCCACAGGAGGAAGAGCCCGACGCGAGGGCCGCCCGCCAGCAGCACAAGCACCACGCAGCACACGCATCCACGCTAACCGATGGCTTCGCGCATCGAGGGTGAGGCGCTAGCTGCCCTTCCCGGGGAGCACCCGGTAGGCGTCGTAGATGCTGTCGATCTGCTTGATGGAGCTGATGACCGAGTCGAGGTGGGACGGGTCGGCGAGCTCGAAATCGAAGCGCATCTTGGAGATGCGGTCGGAGCCGGTGACCGTGTTGCAGGCGATGATGTTCACGTGGTGGTCGGCGAGCGCCGCGCTGACGTCCCGCAGCAGCCGCGACCGGTCGAGTGCCTTCACCTCGATCGAGGCCACGAAGGTCCCGGTGGCCTCGTTGTCCCATTCGACGTCGATCAGCCGATCCGCCTGGCCCATCGACAGCGAGATCGCGTTGGCGCAGTCCGTGCGGTGGACCGACACGCCCCGGCCACGGGTCACGAAGCCCATGATCTCGTCACCCGGAACCGGCGTGCAGCACCGTGACAACCGGACCATGACATCGTCGAGGCCCTCCACGTGCACACCGGAGTGCGCCCGTGCGCTCCGCCGCCGGCGTGGTTCTCGGGCCGTGATCGGGAGCTGCTCCTCCCGTGAGGGATCGACGTCCTGGAGCAGCCGGCGCACCCGCTCGGCCACCGACTTCGCGGAGACGTGGTTCTCACCGATGGCGGCCTTGAGCGCGGCCAGATCCGCGTAGTTCAACGACGACGCCACGTCGTCGAGCACCTTCGACTGCAGGATCTTCTGCACCGGCAGGCCTTCCCGGCGCAGAGCCCGGATCAGATCCTCGTGGCCGGTCTCGATGGCGTCCTCGCGACGCTCTCGTGAGTACCACTGGCGGATCTTGTTCGCCGCCCGATGGGTGGCCACGAACTTGAGCCAGTCCCTCGACGGGCCTGCGCCTTCGACCTTGGAGGTGAAGATCTCGACGGTGTCGCCGGACTGCAGCTCGGAGTCGAGCGGCACCAACCGGCCGTTGACCCGGGCGCCGATGCAGCTGTGGCCGACCTCTGTGTGGATGGTGTAGGCGAAGTCGACCGGTGTCGCACCCTTGGGCAGCGAGATCACCCGACCCTTCGGTGTGAAGACGAAGACCTCGTCCTGCTCGAGGTCGATCTTCAGCTTGGCCATGAACTCACTCGGGTCCTCGGTCTCGCGCTGCCAGTCCACGATGCGGTTCAACCAGGCGAGGTCCGCGGTGGAGGCGTGGTTGTCCTTGTAGTTCCAGTGCGCGGCCACGCCGTACTCCGCTCGGCTGTGCATCTCGTGGGTGCGGATCTGCACCTCCAGCGGCTTGCCCTGCGGACCGATCACCGTCGTGTGCAGGGACTGGTAGAGGTTGAACTTGGGCATGGCGATGTAGTCCTTGAACCGCCCCTGCACCGGCTTCCAGGTGGCGTGGATCGAGCCCAGCGCTGCGTAGCAGTCCTTCACGGTGTCGACCAGCACGCGGATGCCGACGAGATCGAAGATGTCGTCGAACTCCTTGCCCTTGACGACCATCTTCTCGTAGATCGACCAGTAGTGCTTCGGCCGGCCCGTCACCTCGGCCCTGATGCCGAGCTCCTTGAGTCGCTCGCGGACCTCCTCGACGACCTGGAAGAGGTAGATCTCGCGCTCGGGTGTACGGGTGGCGACCATGTGGTCGATCTCCGCGTAGCGCTTGGGGTGCAACGCGGCGAAGGCGAGATCCTCAAGCTGCTGCTTCATCTCCTGCATGCCCAGCCGGTGCGCGAGCGGCGCATAGATGTCGAGCGTCTCCTGCGCGGTGCGCTCCTGCTTCCACGCCGGCATGCCTGCGATCGTGCGCATGTTGTGCAGCCGGTCGGCGAGCTTGATGATCAGGACCCGGAGGTCTTTCGCCATCGCCACCAGCATCTTCCGCATCGTGGCGGCCTGCTGCGCCTCCTTCGAGTCGAACTTGATGCGGTCGAGCTTCGTGACACCGTCGACGATGGCCGCCACCTCCTCGCCGAAGTCCGCTCGGATGGCGGCGACGGTCATACCGGTGTCCTCCACCGCGTCGTGGAGGAGCGCGGCCGCGATCGTCACGTCGTCAAGGCCGAGGTCGGCGACGATCCTGGCGACCGCCACGGGATGGGTGATGTACGGCTCGCCGGACTTGCGGGTCTGACCCCGGTGGGCTGCTGCCGCCACCTCGTAGGCCCGCGAGATGAGCGCGGTGGAGGCCCGCGGGTGGTGCTCACGGAAGGTGTTGACGAGCGGGGCGACCTCCTCCGAGGGGGGCGCGCTGTGCCGACGCCACGGGAGCACCCGGTCGACGGTGGCCACTCGCGCGCTACCTCCTCGTGCGTACCAGCGCTAGTAGCCCATGGTAGGGCTCGAGGAGGTAGGCACCGCACACCTGGAGCGGTCGGGAAGGCACTGCCGGACGGCGCGCGCGGCGTGCTGCGATCAGCGCCGCTTGCCCTTCTTGCGCGGTCGAGGAGGGATCGTGCCCTGGTAGCCCACCCGCCTCGCGCCGCCGGTCGCCTCTGCCGGGGCACCCACCCGGGACCCGGCGGCGGTTGGCGCAGCCCGCGTCGACGACACCTCGCTCTCGACCGGGTTCGGTGAGCCGGCGCGACTGGCCAGAACCCGCTCGCGGATCGTGCGGTAGCGCGGCTGGCGCTCCTTGATCGCCACGAGGACCGGCGCGGCGACGAAGATCGACGAGTAGGCACCGGAGACCAGGCCGACGAACAAGGCCAGACCGAACTCCTGCAAGGTGACCGCGCCGAGCAACCATGAGCCGACGACGAGGATCGAGATCACCGGCAGCAACGACGTGACCGTCGTGTTGAGGGATCGCAAGATGACCTGGTTCATGGACAGGCTGACCATCTCGGTGTAGGTCAGCCGACCCGACAGACCGACCCGCCCCTCGTTCTCCTTCACCTTGTCGAAGACCACGATCGTGTCGTAGATCGAGTAGCCGAGGATCGTGAGGAAAGCGATCACCGTCGCCGGGGTCAGCTCGAACTGGAAGACCGAGTAGACGCCCACGCTGACCAGCACATCGTGGATGACCGCGGCGAGCGCACCGAGCGCCATCGGCCACTCCAGCCTCAGGGAGAGGTAGATGAGGATGGCGATCACGAAGATCACCAGCGCTCGCACCGCGGACTGGGTGATCTCCTCACCCCATGACGGGCCCACCTCGCTGACGTTGACCTCACCCGGGTCGATGCCCGCCAGGTCGGCGAGAACCTGTCGGATCTCGATCGTCTGCTCTGGGGTCTGGGTCGGTCCCTGCACCCGCAGGGTGTCCTCGCCGACGATCTGGATCCTCGCCGCGGTCTCACCGATCCCGGCCAGCGCCTCGCGTGCGTCGGCGACGGACACCCCCGGAGCTGGCAGCTCGAAGGAGGTGCCACCCTTGAAGTCGATCCCGAGGTTCAACCCCCGGGTGAGCAGGGAGCCGAAGCTGACCAGCAGGATGACGGCCGAGAGCGCCAGACCGCGCGTCCACCAGCGTCCGAAGTCGATCCGGGTCTCTCCCCGCAGCAGGCGAGCGACCCCGCTCACGTGCCCACCTCCGTCTTCTCGCGCGATAGCGCGGGGGACGCGCCAGCCAGCTCGACCGGCGGCTCGGGCAGCGCGAGGAGCCGGGGCCGGCGAGCCGGCAGGCCGCCACGGGTCACCAGTCCCACAGCCGGTCGCATGTAGAAGTACGACGCGATCAGGTCGAGCAGCGTGGACAGCCCGAGGTAGAAGGCGAAGCCCCGAACCGGACCGACGGTGAGCCACCACAGCAGGCCAGCGGCGATGAGCGAGGAGACGTCGGCCTTGACGATCGTGCTCCACGCCGAGACGAAGGACTTGTCGCCCGCCGAGCGAATCGTCCGCCCGTTGCGGACGTCCTCCTTCATGTGCTCGTAGTACACGACGTTCGAATCGACCGAGATGCCGATGGAGACGATCAGACCGGTGACGCCGGCGAGCGTGAGCGCGAGACCGTTGTTCTCACCGAGGTACGAGATGATCGACCACAGCAGTGCGGCCTCCAGGCTAAGCTTCACGATCGCAAGCACGCCGAGCAGCCGGTAGAAGACCACCATGTAGAGGATCACCAGCACGAGGCCGACCACGCCGGCCCACAAGCCGGCGGTGAGGGCGTCCCGACCCAGGGTGGCCGACACGATCTGCACCTGCTGGCGCTCGAGCTCGACGGGCAGGGCGCCGTACTTGAGCACGGTCGCCAGATCGCGGGCGGTGCGCTCCGTGAAGTCACCGGAGATCTCGATCTGGTCACGGCTGAAGCTGGCCGCGTTGATGGCCGGAGCGGAGACCACCCGCGAGTCCAGCACGATCGCGAGCCGGCCCCGCCCGCCCGCCTGCGCCGGGCAGGCAGTGGCTCCGCTGTAGCACTGGCTGGCGGCAGCGTTGAACTTGTCGATGCCTTCGGGTCCCGGCTTGAAGACGGGGTTGACCACCCACTGGCCCTGCTGGTTGAGCGTGGCGCGGGCAGTCTCGAGGGCGTCGCCGGTGACCAGCGTCGGCCCGAGCAGGTAGACGGCCACCAGCTCCCCGGTACGAGGGTCGCACTGGGGAAGCACCACCTGCTGGTCGGGCTTGTCTTGGTCGCTCGGGACACCCGTCCGGCAGACGTCTGGCGGCAGGGATGCCGGGCTCGTCGGTGCCGGCGACACGCCGGTGACCGCGCCCGTCCCATCGGTGGACACTGCATCCTGACCCACGACCGTGCTCCCCGTGGTGTCCGCCGGCGCGCCGGCATCGGTCAGCCCACCTGAGGGCTGACGCCCGAGCGCCTGCTCACCAGCAGCACCGGTCAGCGGGCCGAGCCCCGACTCGGTCGAGGAGGGCGCCGGTACCACGCTCACCGCCGGCTCGGGCGCCGGGGCGGAGCTGCCTGGCTGCTCCGTGCCGGAGGGAGCCGTCGAAGCGGTGGCGTTGGGGTCGCCGGGCGCGGAGTCGCTCGGGGTTCCATCGCCCTCACCGCCCCCGGTGTCTTCGGGCGGGGTCGGGGCGTACTGCCCGAGCACCGGCCGGAACCGCAGCTCCGCAGTCTGCCCGACCAGCTCCAACGCCCGGTCCTTGTCCTTCACGCCAGGGATCTGCACCAGCACGGTGTCGCCCTGGCGGGTGATCTCCGGTTCCGCGACCCCGAGAGCGTCGACCCGCTGGCGGATCACCTTGATGGTCTGGTCCAGCGCGTCGCTGTCGACCTGCTCCTTCGGCCTGAGCACCACGGACACGCCTCCCTGCAGGTCGAGACCGAGCAGGGGGCTGTTCCCCGCGACGAACGTGTACCCGAGGGCGCCGAGCGCCACCAGGACGAACACGATGAGCGAGATGGCATCACGCCGGCGACGCATGGGCTAGTTCCCTGCCGAGTCGTTGCGCTCGCCGTCGTCCGGGCCGGAGCCCCGGTCGGTGAGATCGAGCTGGGCCGTCCCGGCGGGTGGGGACCCCACCTTCGCGGCGACGGCACGTTTGGCCACCTTCAGCTCAACCCCCGGCGCCACCTCCAACCTGGCGATGTCGGCCTCCAGCCCGGTGATGGTGCCGTACACCCCGGAGCCGAGCATCACCTCGTCACCCACCGCCAGCACGTCCATCAGCGCCTGGTGGCGCTTGAGCTCGCGCTGACGGGGAACGATCAGCACCACCCACATCAGGATGAACAAGATCAGGAAGACGATGGTGCCCATGGATGTCCGGAGGATGGGTGAACAGAAGCGGGGAGCAGGTTAGCCGAGCCCACTGACCGGGCTCGTTCAGCCCGTCACCCCGATCGGGTGTGGACCTCAGGCCCAGTGTTCGGCGAGGCGGTCGCGCAGCCGGTCGAGCGCGCCCGCGGCGATGGCGCGACGGGCCTCCTCGATCAGGTTGAGCGTCCAGGACAGGTTGTGCACCGTGAGCAACCTGGGTCCGGTTGGCTCCTGGACCCGCAGCAGATGCCTGAGGTACGCCCGCGAGTAGCGGTGGCAGACCTCGCAGCTGCACTGCGGATCGAGCGGCGCCGGATCGCGCCCGTACCGCTCGTTGCGCAGGTTCATCCGACCCTCCCACGTGAGGATCGTGCCGTGGCGCGCCAGGCGCGTGGGCAGCACGCAGTCGAACAGGTCGACTCCCAAGCTGATCGCCTCGATCATCCCGAGCGGGTCACCTACGCCCATCAGGTAGCGGACCTGGTCCGCGGGCAGATGCGCCACCGTCGCCTCCAGGGCGTCGAGCATCTCGCCCCGGCTCTCCCCCACTGACAACCCACCGATGCCGTAGCCGTCGAAGCCGATCTCGACCGTGCGTCTCGCGCTCTCCTCCCGCAGCCGGCGATCGACCCCACCCTGCACGATGCCGAACAGGGCCTGCCCTGCCTCTGAGCGACCGGCTCGGTCGAACGCCGCCTTCGCCCTCGCCGCCCAGGCGGCTGTGCGATCGACCGCCCGCCGAAGCACCTCCGGTGGTGACGGCAGAGGCGGGCAGACGTCGAGCACCATCTGGATGTCCGAGCCGAGCGCAGACTGGATGTGCACCGCTCCCTCAGGCGTGAGCCGATGGGGGCTGCCGTCGTAGGTGGAGCGGAAGGTCACCCCGTCGTCGTCGACCTTCGGTGCGAGGGAGAACACCTGATACCCGCCGGAGTCGGTGAGCACATGACCCGACCAGTCGGCGAACCCGTGGATCCCCCCGAGCTCGGCCACCACCTCGGCACCGGGACGCAGCATCAGGTGGTAGGTGTTCGCGAGCATCACCTGCGCGCCGAGGCGCTCCAGGTCACCGGCGGCGAGGGTCCGCACCGCACCTCGGGTGCCCACCGGCATGAAGCAGGGCGTTCGGAACCGACCCCTCGGGGTCTCGACCCAACCGGTGCGGGCCATGCCGTCGGCCGCCTGGATGGTCAGGCGGGTCACCGGCGGGTGCCCCAGCGATCCCGGCGAGTGAGGAGCATCGCGTCACCGAAGGAGAGGAACCGGTAGCCGTGCGCGAGCGCGTGCTCGTAGAGCGGTCTCCATCGGGGTCCCACGAACGCGTCGATCATCACCAGCAGCGACGATCGCGGCTGGTGGAAGTTCGTCAGCAGCCGATCCACCGCCGCGAACGGGTAGTCGCCGTGGATGAACAGCTCGGTGCGCCCCTCGAGCCGCCCGGTCGCCGCCACGCTCTCCAGTGCCCGTACCGTGGTGGTGCCGATCGCGACCACCCGCTCGGCGCGCTCCACCTGCGCCCAGGTGGACTCGGGGACGCGATAGCGCTCCGCGTGCATGACGTGATCCTCGACCGTCTCCGCCTTGATGGGCCGGAAGGTTCCGAGCCCCACCGCGAGCTCAAGCGACGCCACCGTGATGCCGCGCTCGGCCAGCTCGCGCAGGACCCGCTCGGTGAGGTGCAGGCCGGCGGTCGGTGCAGCCACCGACTGCGGGAGCACCGCGTCGGAGGCCGCGAAGACGGTCTGGTACCGCTCCGGATCGGCGAGACGCCGACGGATGTACGGGGGGAGCGGCACCTCCCCCGCCGCGTCGAGGCTCTCGAGCAGCGACCGACCGGCGGGCGTCTCGAGCCTCACGGTGCGCAGACCCTCGCCGTGGTCCGTCCCGATCTCGACCCGCAGCGCAGCCCGTTCGCTGTGCAGCACCACCCCCTCAGCGAGCCTGCGGCTGGGACGCACCAGCGCAGACCAGCTGCCGTCGGTCTGCTCCTCGAGCAACAGCACCTCGGCCGCGCCGCCGGAGGGTCGCCGCAGAGGCAGCCGGGCAGGCAGCACCCGGGTGTGGTTCAGCACCACCAGGTCGCCGGGTTCGAGCAGCGAGGGCAGGTCGCGCACCGTACGGTCGGCGGGCGCCGACCCGGGACCCTCATCGACGAGCAGCCGTGCGGCGTCGCGCACCGCGAGAGGCTCCTGCGCGATTCGCTCATCAGGAAGCTCGTAGTCGAACGCCGCGGTGTCCATCGGCGGGCAAGGGTACGGCGCCCCCGGGCAGCTCCGCGCGCTGACCGCCCGGTCGACTACCCGAAGAGGCTCGGCGGCTCGTCCGACGCGACGAGCGGAGCGCTGGGCGGCGCCACCAGTCCCAGGTGCCGCCACGCGGCCGGCGTCGCCACCCGGCCACGGGGGGTGCGCATCAGCAGACCCTGCTGGATGAGGAACGGCTCGTAGACGTCCTCCACCGTCTCAGTGGCCTCTCCCACCGAGATCGCCAGCGTCGAGAGCCCGACCGGACCGCCGCCGAACCGCTCGCAGATCGCACCGAGGATCGCCCGGTCGACCTTGTCGAGGCCGAGGTCGTCGACCCCGAACAGGGCCAGCCCCTCACGGGCGGTCGCCCTGTCGACCGTGCCGTCGCCCCGAACCTCCGCGAAGTCACGCACCCGCCGCAGGAGCCGGTTGGCGATGCGGGGCGTGCCCCGTGCCCGTCGAGCGATCTCTCCAGCGCCATCGTCGTCGACTGCCACGCCGAGGATGCCGGCCGCCCGGTTGACGATCGCCTCCAGCTCGGTGGCTGTGTAGTAGTCGAGCCGGGCCACCAACCCGAACCGGTCGCGCAACGGGCCAGTGATCAGCCCGGTGCGCGTCGTGGCCCCGACGAGGGTGAATCGCGGGAGATCGAGGCGGATCGACCGGGCGGCTGGGCCCTTGCCCAACACGATGTCGAGCTGGAAGTCCTCCATCGCGGGGTAGAGGACCTCCTCGACGTTGCGGGAGAGTCGGTGGATCTCGTCGATGAACAGCACGTCGCCCTCATCGAGGCGGGTGAGGATCGCCGCCAGGTCACCCGCACGCTCGAGCGCCGGACCGGAGGTGACGTGGAAGCTCACCCCCATCTCGTTCGCCACGATGGCAGCCAGGGTCGTCTTGCCGAGTCCGGGAGGGCCGGCGAACAGGAGGTGATCGACCGCCTGACCACGCCGCCTGGCCGCCTCCAGGATGATCGCCAGATGCTCCTTCAACTCCCCCTGACCGACGAACTCGTCAAGCCGACGGGGTCGTAGGCCGGCCTCATCCGTGAGCTCGGCCGCGAGGTCGTCAGGAGTGGGCTCCGGGCTCAGCAGCTCGTCGCGCACGGATCAGCTCACCGCCAGCCGTTGCAGGGCCACCTTCAGCATCTGCGAGACGTCACCGTCGTCGGGAAGCTCCCGGATCACCTCGCTCACCTCGTCGGGGCCGTAGCCCAGGTTGGTGAGCGCTTCGCGCACATCGGCTCTGGCCGACCGGCCGACCCGAGCTGCTCCGCTCGCACCGGTAGCCGACGAAGCCGTCGCCGCCTGCTCCAGACCCGGCAAGTCGAGGCGGGACTTCAGCTCGACGAGGAGCCGGGCCGCCGTCTTCTTCCCCACACCGGGCACCAGGCAGAGCGCGGAGAGGTCATCGTCGAGCAGCACCCGCTGGAGCGCCGGCGGGGAGTGGACGGCGAGGATGGCGAGCGCCAGGGTGGGACCGACGCCGTGCGCACCGATCAGCGCCTCGAAACAGACCCGCTCATCACGGGAGAGGAACCCGTAGAGGGTCTCGAGGTCGTCTCGCCGGTGGTGGTGGATGTACAGGAAGACCTCGTCTCCCGGCTCGCCGGCCTCTACCACGGTGGTCGGGGTGACCGTGACCCGGTAGCCGACGCCGGCCACCTCGACGAGCAGCTCATTGTCACCGGCGCGCTCGAGCAGGATCCCCCTCAGCGACCCGATCACCGCCGCCCTCCTCGCGCCACGACCGCCTGCAACGGGGCAACAGCCAGGTGGCAGAGCGCGACCGCCGCAGCGTCCGCCGCGTCCGGTGGGTGCGGCGGCGCCGGGAGGTCGAGGAGGGTCTGGACCATCCGCTGGACCTGTGCCTTGCCTGCACCGCCGTACCCCGCGATGGCCTGCTTGATCTCGTTCGGCGAGTACTGGGCGACGTCGCAGCCCGCTGCGGCCGCCTCGGCCATCGCGAGGCCGCTGGCCTGCCCGACCGACATCGCGGTGCGGGCGTTGTTCGAGAACAGGACCCGCTCGACCGCGACCGCGGCCGGCTGGAACTCCTGCAGCAGACCGCGCAGCTCCCGCTGGAGCTCCGCCAGACGCAGGTGGATCGGCGAGGCCGCCGGGGTGGTGAGCACTCCGATGGCGACCGCGCGGGCGCGGCCGGCCCGCTGGTCGAGCACCGCGTAGCCGCATCGGGACACACCCGGGTCGATGCCGAGGACGAACACCTGTACGACCCTAGTGCGGCCAGGGGGTCCGGCGGTGGATCCTCCTGGTGTCCCCGGGGCGCAACAGGCGGTGCGCGGGCACATCACGCCGGGCACGCCGTCGCGCACCCTCCCCTGACGCACGGGGACCACGGCCCCGGGTTTTCCGCTGCGCGCGGCTACAAGTGCCCGTCGCCCTGCCGATGAATCCTTGTGACCACCGCAACCGAACCGGCGCCACCGCCCCGCGTCGGCACCTCCGCCGTGGATCGCGACCTCGTCGTCGAGGTGCGCAACGTGACCCGCTACTTCGGCCGGGTCCCTGCCCTCTCCGATCTCAACCTCCTCGTGCCCCGGGGTCGAATCACGGTGCTGCTCGGGCCGAACGGCGCCGGCAAGACGACCGCGATCCGCATCATCACCGGCGCGCTGAACCCGAGCAGCGGCTACGTGCGCACCTTCGGGACCGATCCCAACATCCTGGGCGAAGAGGTTCGACGCCGGTGTGGGGTGGTCTCCGCCAAGCCCGCGCTGTACGACCGGCTCTCGGGCTGGGACAACCTCCAGTACTCCGCTGAGCTCTACGGCCTCGGGCGCAACGCGGTCGGACCCATCCGGGAGGCCGCGGCCCGCTTCGGGATCCTCGAAGCGCTGGACCAGCAGGTGGGTGGGTACTCCACCGGCATGAAGACCCGCCTCGCGCTCGCCCGCTCGGTGCTGCACAACCCGGATCTGCTCCTCTTCGACGAGCCGACCTCGGGGCTCGACCCGGAGTCCTCCCATGCGGTCCTCGAGCTGATCCGCGAGATGACCTCCGACGGGCGGACCGTAGTCATGTGCACCCACCTCCTGATCGAGGCGGAGGGTCTGGCCGACCAGATCATCGTGCTCGAGAACGGCACCGACCTGCTCAGCGGCAGCCAGGAGGAGCTCACCCGTCGCTACTGGCCCCACGACATCGTGTACCTCGACGCAGAGGACCCCTCCACGCTCGACCGGATGCGCGACTGGCCGGGGGTCCTCGCCGTCGAGCACGTCGAGACGGCCCGGGGGCGGCGGACGGAGGTCTCCCTCGACGACCTCGACCGGGTTCCCGACCTGGTCGCCCGCCTGGTGGCGGAGGGGGTTCGGCTGACCCGTGTCGAACCCCACCAGCCGACGCTCGAGGACCTGTACTTCGCGGTGCGCGCCGAACGGCGGGCACAAGGCGTGGGAGCCGACCTGTGAACACGCAACGGATGCTCACAGTCATGCGGACCGACCTGAAGCAGCTCATCCAGTCGAAGGACTTCTGGATCCCGATGGTGCTGCTCGGGGGCTTCTTCTTCGTCGGCGTGCCGGCACTGATGCTGTCGATCATCAACAACCTGGGCAACGTCGACGCGGTGCAACAGGTCTCACAGGCCTTGGAGGTGCTCCCGAAGTCCGCTCAGGCGGCGGTGCCGAAGGCCCCGCCGCAGACCCAGGTGTCGTACGTGCTGGCGGTGTACCTGTTCGCCCCCATCGCGGTCGTGGTGCCCCTGACGATCTCGACCGCGGTGGGAGCGTCGACCATCGTGGGCGAACGCGAGCGGGGCACCGGGGAGTTCCTCGCCCACTCCCCCGCCGATGTGCGCGAGATCTACCTGGGCAAGCTGCTCGCCAGCCTGATCCCTGGCTACGTGACCACCGTCGTGGGCTTCGGGGTGTACTCGTTGCTCGTGAACAGCATCGTCGGCCCTGACGTCGGCGGGTGGTTCTTTCCCACCCCATCCTGGTGGCTGCTGATCATATGGGTGCTCCCACCGTTCCTCGCGCTCGCCCTGTCGCTCGTGCTTCGGCTCTCCGCGAGGGTGAAGAGCACCGCGGCGGCCCAGCAGGCCTCCGGCCTCGTGACCCTGCCGCTCATCCTCATCGCCTACGGCCAGTCCACCGGCTCGCTGCTCGGATCCGGCACGCCCATGCTGACGCTGACGATCGGCGTGGTGGCCTGGGCCATCGCGCTCACCAGCCTCGCGACCGGCTTCCGGTCGCTCACCCGAGCCCGGCTGCTCGGCGTGGCCAACGAGCAGTAGGCCTACCCAGCCAGGCCGGCGAGAACGTCGACCAGCTCGTCGACCGAGCGGAACGTCAACCCTGACGGGGAGCGGTGGGCCCACCGGATCACACCGTCACGGTCGACCACGAAGACGGAGCGGCGGTAGAAGCCGAGTGGGCCGAGCACGCCGTAGGCCCGCCCGACGGCCCGGTCCTCATCCGCGAGCAACGGGAACGCGAACCCACCTTCAGCCGCCGCGAACGCCTCATGCTCTTCGACGCTCTGTGGGCTGATGGCCAGCACGGCGGCGCCGAGCGTCGCGAACCGGCTGATGTCGGCGCTGTAGGTGGCGAGCTGCACCGTGCACACGGGCGAGCGGTCGGCTGGGTAGAACACCAGCACCACCGGCCGGCCGCGAAGCTCCGAGAGCCCATAGAGCCGCCGACCTTCACTCGTACCGTCGGTGCCGAGCAGGGTGAAGTCGGGTGCGACGTCGCCGGAGCCCGGACGCACCTCAGCTGTCCACGGAGATCCCCGCGAGGATCTCGTCAGGGATGTCGAAGTTCGCGTAGACGTCCTGTACGTCGTCGTTCTCGTCGAGGGCGTCGATCACCCGGAGCACGGCCCGTGCAGCCTCGGGGGTCTCGAGCGGGACGGTGGTCGTCGGCAGCATCGTCGTGTCGGCAGAGTCGAACGGGATGCCCGCGGCCTCGAGCGCGGCCCGCACCGCTGCCAGGTCTCCCGGTGCACAGGTCAACCGCCAGGTGTCGCCCTCGTCGGTGAGGTCCTCGATGCCGGCATCGAGAGCGGCCAGCATGATCTCATCCTCGTCGACCGACTTCGGCAGGATCACGACGCCCTTGCGCTCGAACTGCCAGGCGACCGAGCCGGGCTCGGCGATGGAGCCCCCGTTCTTCTTGAGCAGCGACCGGATCTCCGAGCCGGTGCGGTTGCGGTTGTCGGTGAGCACGTCGATGAGCACGGCCACGCCGTTCGGGGCATAGCCCTCATAGGTGATCGACTCGTACGTGACGCCCTCGAGCTCACCGGTGCCGCGCTTGATCGCCCGCTCGATCGTGTCGAGCGGCACGGAGTTGTCGCGCGCCTTCTGGTACATGGTGCGCAGCGTGGGGTTGCTGTCGAGATCGCCACCGCCTTCGCGTGCCGCCACCTCGACCTGCCGGATCAGCTTGGCGAAGAGCTTGCCGCGGGCCTTGTCCTGCGCGCCCTTCTTGTGCTTGATCGTGGCCCACTTGGAATGACCAGACATCGCCTCTCCCTACCCCTTTGATGTCTCCGACGCGAACCCTGCCCCGGTCAGGAACAGCTGGTGCACCCGCAGGTCGTCCGAGAGCTCAGGGTGGAACGCGGTGGCCAGCACCCCACCCTGCCGACACACGACCGGTCGACCATCGATCGTCGCGAGCACCTCGACGCGCGCCCCCGCCCGCTCGACGGACGGTGCCCGGATGAAGACCGCATGGAACAGCTCATCACCGAGTCCCTCTACCCGCAGGTCGGTCTCGAAGGAATCGATCTGGCGCCCGAACGCGTTTCGCCTGACGACGATGTCGAGCGCCCCGAAGGAGCGCTGATCTGCACGGCCGTCGAGCACGTCGGTGGCCAGGAGGATCATGCCGGCGCAGGTTCCCAGAGCCGGCATCCCCGCCGCAAGCCGCGACGCGATCGGCGCGAACAGCCCGCTCGCCTCCAGCAGCTTCGAGATCGCGGTGGACTCCCCTCCCGGGATGACGAGCGCATCCACGCCTCCGAGATCCCGAGGGGTGCGAACCTCGCCGGCCGCCACCCCGAGGCGCTCGAGGGCGCGGAGGTGCAGGGCGAACGCACCCTGCAGCGCCAGGACACCGACCTTCACCACGACGTCACCGCGGAGAGCCGACAGGACAGCTGCGTGGGCGGATCACCAGCCCCGGTCAGCGAGCTTCGTGTCGAGGCTGCCGATCTCCAGACCCGGCATCGCGTCGCCGAGCCCCCTGCTGACCTTCGCGAGGATCTCTGGGTCTCGGTAGTTGGTGGTGGCCTCGACGATGGCGCGTGCCCGACGGGCCGGATCGCTCGACTTGAAGATGCCTGAGCCGACGAAGACCGCCTCAGCGCCGAGCTGCATGACCAGCGCTGCATCGGCCGGGGTGGCGATGCCGCCGGCACAGAACAGCGGGACCGGCAGACGACCGGTGCCGGCCACCTCCTGCACCAGCGGCAGCGGGGCCTGCAGACGCTTCGCCCAGTCGAACAGCTCTGCGGGATCGGCCTGGGTCAGTCGCCGGATGTCTCCGAGGATCGACCGCAGGTGGCGGACCGCCTCGACGATGTTGCCGGTGCCAGCCTCACCCTTCGAGCGGATCATCGCCGCCCCCTCGCTGATGCGTCGCAGCGCCTCGCCGAGGTTCGTGGCACCGCAGACGAACGGCACGGTGAAGGCCCACTTGTCGATGTGGTGCGCCTCGTCGGCGGGGGTGAGGACCTCGCTCTCATCGACGTAGTCCACGCCGAGCGCCTGCAGGATCTGGGCCTCCACGAAGTGCCCGATGCGCGCCTTGGCCATGACCGGGATGGTCACGGCTGCTTTGATCCCTTCGATCATCTCCGGGTCGCTCATGCGTGCCACCCCGCCGTCTCGACGGATGTCGGCGGGCACCCGCTCGAGGGCCATGACCGCGACCGCGCCGGCGTCTTCCGCGATCTTCGCCTGCTCCGGGTTGACGACATCCATGATGACGCCACCCTTCAGCATCTCGGCCAAGCCCCGCTTGACCAGCATGCTGCCGGTCTCACGCCCGGTGACCGCATCGGTCCTCTCGTCTGCCATGCAGATCAGTCTACGACCGATGGCGGATGCTCCCCGCAGACCGGAGTCGGATCACCGATCGGTCACAGGCGGTCGCGAGGCGGTGCGCGCCAACCAGACGGCGATCAGCGACGATAGCCGAGCAGCTCTGCGGCGACGGCCGAGTCGAGCGGGAGCACCGGGGTGCCGGTTCGCGGCAGCGCCACCCAGGTGCGACCGGGGGTCAGCTTGATCGGATTGCCCGCCTCGTCCTTCAGGATCCAGCGATCGAGGGGCGTCGGCCGCTCCCAGCTGCCGGAGATGACCCGCCCCGCGGTGAGCACGATCGCCTGGCCACCACCGGTGCTCACCGCCATCGGCGAGCGGGCATCGGCAGCGCTGCGACCGTACTCGAGGAACAGGATCACCACGTTCGCAGGTGAGACCTGCACGCCGGCACCGTCGACCGTGGCACTCTCCGCACGGGGATGCCGCTCGTCCACCTGGAAGCGGTCCCAGCCGCCACGCTCTGCGTCCCAGACGTACTCGGCACGGACCCCGAGACCGAAGTCGATGACGACACCCGTGGCCTCCGTCCCCTGAGCGGCAGCCTCTGCAGGCTTCGCGTACTCGAACAGCGGCGGAGGCGCCCCCGCCCCTTCGGGCGCCGCGTGGTCACGCAGCGCGCTCACCGCGGTGTACAGGTTGTGCGGGGCCCGACGCGACCCGTCCCGCCAGTAGTCGCCGGGGAAGGCGTTGTAGCCCGCGTCGACCAGGAACCCGCTCTTCGCCGCACCGAGGACCTCCGCGGTGACCCCGGGGTTCCCGCCGGACCAGGCGATGAGCGGACGGTTGAGGTTCGCGAGCAGCGGCGGGTCGGAGCTGCGAGCTGAGCGGACTGGACCGACCCGGTCAGGGGCCTGTGAGTGGTAGACGAGCGCGTAGCGGGTGATGCCCTCGACGAGCAGCTCATAGACGACGTCGGCCTCGTTGATGCCGTCCTGCGGCCGGGCATCGGGGCTGTTGTCCATCTTCACCACCACGACCGGTCGGCCGGCGGCGCCGGGGTCCTCGACGGGCAGGCCGGTGAGCGGGTAGGTCGCCGCAGGCGCGGCCGAGGTGGTGGGCAGCTCCGTGGTGGCTGACGCCGATGGAGCAGGCGCGGAGGCCTCCACCGGTCTGGCCCCCTCCCCGCAGGATGTGCTGAGCAGAGCCAGCGACGCGGCCAGGGCCACGCCCGCGATGGGAGCGGGAATCCGAGAGCGTCGATGCACGTGAACCTCCGTCATGACCCGGCACGCCGGGACCCAGGGCGGCACCCGCCGCAGAACTGTAGGGAGTGCGGTGTCGCCAATGGTGGACCCTGGCGCGGAGCCGGGCCGAACCGACGGAGCTGTGCGTCCGGAGCGCGTCACAGCTCGCGCAGCGCGGCGATGCGCTCCTCGATCGGCGGGTGGGTGTCGAACAGGTGCGACCACCTGCTCTTGCGCTGGCTCGCCCCCTGGTAGTGCGGCATCGGCTCCTCGATCCAGAGGTGAGCCGTCGCCCGGTTGTTCTCCCGCACCACCGTGTGGTCATCTCGCAGCTTCTCGAGTGCCGAGATCAGCCCCGGTGGATAGCGCGTGATCTCCACGGCCGACAGGTCCGCGAGCGACTCGCGCCGTCGGCTCACCGCGAACTGCATCAGGGTGGCGGCAAGGGGGGCAAGCGCGATGAAGACCAACGCGAGCAGCGCGACCAGACCCCCGACGCTGCCCTCACTGTCACGTCGCCGTCCACCGAAGATGAAGAAGCGCATGCCCAGCTCCGAGAGCAGGGCGATCGCTCCCACCATCACCACCGCGAGCGTCGAGACCAGGATGTCGTAGTTCTTGATGTGGCTCAGCTCGTGCGCGAGCACCCCTTCGAGCTCGATCCGGTTCATCTTCTCGAGCAGCCCGGTGGTGACCGCGATCGCCGCGTGCTTCGGATCCCTTCCGGTGGCGAACGCGTTCGGCGCCGGGTCGTCGATCACGTAGAGGCGGGGCTTGGGCAGACCGGTGGCGATGCACAGACCCTCGACCAGGTTGTGCAGCCGGGCATAGGTCTCGGGATCAGCGGGTCGGGCCCGGTTGATGGCCAGAGCGACCTTGTCGGAGTTCCAGTAGGAGCCCGCGGCCATGGTGATGGCGATCACCAGCGCGATCACGATGCCCACCGCCCCGAACTCGAACAGCCACAGGAAGGCCGCCCCGACCGCGGTGAGGAGGAGGACGAAGATCGCGATCAGCGCCGCGGACCGGCGCTTGTTCTGCTTGACCTGGTCGTACAGCGCAGTCCCCCGGGGCTCAGAACGAGACGGCGACGGGACCCCGCGACTCGTCGTCCGCCTCGAAGAACTCCCGCTCCGTGAAGTGGAACGGGCCCGCGATCAGCAGAGCGGGGAACGTCTGGATCTTCGTGTTGTACCGGTAGACCTGGTCGTTGTAGTACTGCCGGGCGTACGCGATGCGCCCCTCGGTGCCCGTGAGCTCCTCCTGCAACGCCAGGAAGTTCTGGTTCGCCTTCAGATCGGGGTACGCCTCGGAGAGCGCGAAGAGCGACTTGAGCGCCCCGCTGAGCACGTTCTCCGCGGCCGCGGCCTGCTGAGGGCCCTCCGCGGTGACAGCCAGGTTGCGGGCCCGGGTGACCTGCTCGAGCGTCTCCCGTTCGTGCGCCGCGTAGCCCTTCACGGTCTCGACCAGGTTCGGGATGAGGTCGTAGCGACGCTTGAGCTGCACGTCGATCTGCGCCCACGCAGCGTCGATGCGGTTCCGCAGACGAACCAGGCTGTTGTAGAGGGCGATCACGGAGACCACCAGCAGCACGACGATCCCGATCAGGATCAGTGCGATCAGCATCTCGTCATCATACCGACGGCCCCTCACGCCGAAGCGGCACGCTCGATCACCCTCTGGTAGAGATCGAGGTAGACCTCCGCGAGGCGCTCCATCGAGAACTCGGCCGCCCGACGTTCCCCAGAGGCGACCAGCTCCTCGGCCAGCTCGCGGTCCGTGAGCAGCCGACGGAGCGCGGCCGCCAGCGCCGGGGCGTTCCCGGGAGGGACGAGCAGGGCGTCACGACCCTGGCGGGCGACGTTCGCGTACCCGGGCAGGTCGCTCGCCACGACCGGGGTACCGGCAGCCATGGCCTCCAGCAGCACCACCCCGAAGGACTCACCCCGAAGCGACGGGGCGCAGAACACGTCAGCCGCCCGCAGGCGGCTGGCCTTCTCCTCGTCGGAGATGCGACCGAGCCACTCGATGCGCGGGTCGCCGGCCGTACGGGCCTTGAGAGCTTCGGTCTCCGGTCCGTCGCTGCCGATCCAGAGCGTGACGCCCGCCGGGAGCTCGCCCATCGCGTCGAGCAGCACCGACAGACCCTTGCGTGGCTCATGGCGACCGACGAAGAGGATCGTCGGACCGTCGGTCGGCCAGGGCTCCGCCTTGGCGAACGTGTCGATCTCCACGCCGTTGAACACCAGCTCGTACTCGCCGCCCAAGGCCTCGTACGCCATCCGCCTCGCGTCTTCCGACACCGCGCAGCGCTGATCGAGCTTGCTCGCTCCCCAGCGCACGAGCGGGGCCAGCCAGCGGTACGCGGCCGACCCCCCGGCGGCGTGGAAGGTGCCGAGCAGCGGTTGGGACTTGAACAGCAGCGCGGTCTGGGTCGGACCCGGGCAGAGCGGCTCGTGGAGGTGGACGATGTCGAACCCCTCATCGCGCAGCGCGCGGATGGTCCGCAGCTGCGCAGGGACATCCGGGGCGATCGGCGCGATCGAGCCGTTCGCCGCAGTGGGCAGGCTGTTGCCGAGGGGGGTCACGCCGGCGTCCGGAGGTGGCCCGTCGCAGGGTCCGAGGACCCGGGTGTCGTGTCCGAGGTGGCGCAAGGCGCGAGCCAGGCCGAGCACCTGGCCCTGCACCCCGCCGGGCACCGTCAGGCTGTACGGGCAGATGATGCCGATGCGCATCGCCGTCACGCTACGGGCTGACCCGTCCCGCAGACCAACGACCCCGCCTGGCGAGGTGGCCGGGGATGGGGCTTGCCGATGGCCGCGAGCGCGTCGTAGTCGCTGGGCCAGTTCGGCTGCTGGAGGTGCCACTGCTCGGGCGCCGCTCGGATCAGGTCCTCAAGCTCCCGAGCCAGCTGCTGGGTCCCTCGGGCCACGTCGTCGCGGAAGCGGCCCCTCCGCTCCACACGGAGCGCCGGACGCACGACACCGAGGTGGCGGTCGCCGCTGAAGTAGATCGCGGTCGGGTGGAGCGGCGCTCCGGTGCGCAGCGCGAGGGTCACCGGCCCAGCCGGCAGCGTCGTGCGCTCCCCGAAGAACTCCACCGGCACGCCGTCACCCTGGATGTCACGGTCGGCGAGCAAGCAGATCACGTGCCGCTCCCTGATGGCTCGCAGCACCTCGGCTCCGGCATGCGGGCCGAGGGGAACGATGTTCATCCCGAGCTCCTGGCGGAACTTGGCGAAGAACTCGAACAGCTCCCTGGGCTCGAGCGGTTCGACCACCACGGTGATAGGGATCTCCATCACCCGCGCCAGCCAGAAGCCCGCCCACTCCCAACCACCAAGGTGTGGCAGCACCACGAGCGGACCCACGCCACGCTCACGTGCCTCCACCAGGTGACCGAAGCCCCGGAACTGGAACCCGGCGTCGAGTCGTTCCGGGGACACACCGGGGAGGCCGAACGAGTCCACCCAGTAGCGGGCGTACGAGGAGAAGGTCGCGATCACCGAGCGACGTAGGTCAGCGCCGGCGAAGTCCTCGCCGTACACTCGCCGGAGGTTCCGCTCGACGAGCAGTCGGCGCTCCTTCGACACCCCGGCTGCGGCGACGCTGGCCACGAGCGCGATGAGGTCCGCGACGGGACGGGGCAGGCTGCGCACCAGGTGATATGCGCCCTTGTACGCGGCGGAGACGGGTTCGACCCTCACGGCGGCACCCTGGATCGGTCAGCTGCGGCGGTCACGGAGCCGCTGCGACCACGACGGCCCCACACGTCGGGTCGAGCGGACCCGAGCCGACCGGCGCCGACGATCGCGAGGCCGACGCGCGGCCTGGACCACGGGGCGGTCCACACTCGCCTGACGCCAGACCCTGACGAAGCGCTGCCCCGCCGTGACGACGGTCAGCGCGAGCATCACGAGCAGCACGGGGACGAGCAGCGCATCGAACAGCAGCCCGATCGCGAGCAGCATCAACCGCTCGGCCCGCTCCATCAGCCCACCGCGTGCGTCGTAGCCGAGTGCCTCGGCCTTGGCTCGCTCGTAGGAGATGAGCATGCTGGCCGCCAACACCGCCATGGGCAGCACCGGCCAGTAGGCACCCTGGGTCGCCGCCAGGTACCAGGCCACACCTCCGAGGAGGAAGGCGTCAGCGACACGGTCCATGACCGAGTCGAAGAACGCACCGCGGCTGGAGGCTGTACCCGACGCCTTCGCGACGGCCCCGTCGAGGACATCAGGCACCGCGGTGAGCAGCAGCAGCGCGAAGCCCAACCGGAGCTGGCCCGCGCCCACAGCCACCGCGGCGGCCACGCTCATGAGGGCACCGACGATGGTCAAGTGGTCGGCGGTCACGCCCGTTCGACGCAGGTTCGCCCCGACGGGTCGCAGACCCTTCTCGAAGCTCGCCCGCCAGCGTCCGTCGAGCATGTGCTGCTCCTGGTCCGGGGACGGTTTCGGCCAGGCTACCAGCCCTCTCCTCCACGACGGCGTACCGCGCGCCCAGCGCGGCGCCGACGGTCGCGGCGTACGCTTCCGCGGACCAGCGGTCGCGAGCTCGGGAGGTCGATCCTCCCGGGAAAGGGGGAGGCTGTGAAGCCGTTCTCACCGGAGAAGATCCGCAACGTCGCCCTGGTCGGCCACAGCGGCACGGGCAAGACCAGCCTCGCGGAGGCGCTGCTGCTGGAAGCGGGGGTCATCAGCCGCTTCGGCCGGGTGGAAGACGGGGCCTCCGTGTGCGACTTCGACCCCGAGGAGCAGAAGCGGGGCATCTCCATCTCCCTCGCCCTGGCCCCGTTCGAATGGAAGGGGCACAAGATCAACCTCATCGACACGCCGGGCTACGCCGACTTCGAGGGGGAAGCCCTGGCCGCCCTTCGCGTCGCGGACCTCGCGGTGTTCGTAGTCAGCGCGGTGGAGGGCGTGGAGGTCCAGCACGAGCGGCTGTGGAGGGCGGCTCAGGCTCTGGGCCTGCCACGCATGGTCTTCGTGAACAAGCTCGACCGGGAACGGGCCTCGTTCGAGCGAACGCTCGAGCAGTTGCGGGAACGCTTCGGGGCGGGTGTCGCACCGCTCGAGCTGCCGATCGGTGCGGAAGCGTCCTTCCGCGGTGTCGCTGATCTGCTGAGCGACCAGGCCTACGTCTACGAGGACGGCCGGATCTCGATCGGGGAGATCCCCGGGGAGATGGAGGCCCTCGAGCACCAGGTGCACGACAACCTGGTGGAGGGCATCGTCGTGGCGGACGACGCGCTGCTCGAGCGCTACCTCGACGGGGACATCCCGAGCGTGGAGGAGCTGGAGCGAACCCTGGCGCGGGGCGTGGACGAGGCCAGCGTCTTCCCGGTCGTGTGCGGCTCGGCCACCGCGAGGATCGCCGTCGACCGGCTGGCAGACTTCATCTGCGAGATCGGCCCGTCGCCGCTCGAGCGTCCGCCGGTTGCGGTGCGAGCCGGCGAGTCGACCCTGGCGGTGCACCCGGATCCTGCCGGCGAGCCGATCGCGTTCGTCTTCAAGACAGTCGCCGACCCCTACGTCGGACAGCTCTCGCTGTTCAAGGTCCTCTCGGGCACGATCAAGCCCGACGAGCACCTGTTCAACTCCCGCTCCGGAGCGGACGAGCGACTCCACGGGCTGTTCACCCTCCGTGGCAGGGAGCACCTCCAGGTCTCCAACCTCCCAGCAGGTGACATCGGCGCGGTGGCCAAGCTCACCGCGACCCGCACCGGTGACACCCTCGCCAGCAAGGGCGCCATGGCGAGCGTCGCCCCCATCGAATGGCCCGAGCCCCAGCTGGCGATCGCGGTGCGGGCCCGCACCCAGGCCGACGAGGACAAGCTCGCCAACGCGCTGCACCGCCTCGTCGAGGAGGACCCGTCCATCGTCGTCGAGCGCAACGACGAGACCCATCAGACGCTGCTGAAGGGCACCGGGGAGACTCACCTGCAGATCACCCTCGAACGGCTGGAGCGCAAGTTCGGGGTCGGGGTCGACACCGAGGAGGTGAAGATCCCCTACCGCGAGACCATCACCATCAGCGCTGAAGCCGAGGGCAAGTACAAGAAGCAGACCGGAGGACACGGCCAGTTCGGTGTGGCCACGATCCGGATCGAGCCGATGGAGCGTGGCGGCGGCTTCGAGTTCATCGACCAGATCGTGGGCGGCGCGATCCCCCGACAGTTCATCCCTGCCGTCGAGAAGGGCATCCGGGAGGCGATGGCCGAAGGTGGGGTCTACGGCTTCCCGGTCGTCGACGTGCGGGCCACCTGCCTCGACGGCAAGTACCACCCGGTGGACTCCTCCGAGATGAGCTTCAAGATGGCGGGTCGGCTGGCGTTCCGGGAGGCGTTGGCGAAGGCCGCACCGGTGATCCTCGAACCGATCTCTCTGCTCGAGGTCACCGTCCCGAGCGAGCTGCAGGGCGACGTGATGGGCGACCTGAACAGTCGACGGGCAAGGGTTCAGGGCACGGAGCTGACGGACTCCGGAGAGCAGACGATCGTGGCACTCGTGCCCACCGCGGAGCTGCGCCGCTATGCAGTCGACCTGCGCTCCAGGACCGGCGGGCGCGGTCGCTTCCGCGCTCGTCACGACCACTACGACGTCCTACCTGCGCACCTGACCGCGTCGGTGGCGGCCCAGACTGGTGCAGACTGAAGTGGTGTCCGCGCTCGATGTCTCCCACCTGACCCCGCCCGACGCCGTTGCCGCGCTCCGGTCCTACCCGCGGCGCTTCCGCTCGGCGCTCCAACCTCTCGACGATGACGAGCAGATCGACGAGATCGCGCACCGCCTCGGTCGCGACGGGCGCTCCGCGATCGACGTCGTCTCCGACGTGACCCGCACCTTCGTGCTGCTCGGTGAAGCGCTCCGCCAGATCGCGCTGAGCGATCAGCCCGTCCTGCACCCGGCGGTGGCCGATCCCTCCGCCCGGCGTTGGGAGAACGGGACCCCCGCCACCGTCGAGGACGCGCTCGCTCTGCTCACCGAGGCGGCCGACAACCTCGCGCAGCAGACGTCGGAGCTGCCCGCGAAGGCATGGGATCGGACCGCTCAGGTGGCCGGTGACGGGACCGTCCGTGCGCTCGACCTGGTCCGTGACGCCACGAAGGTGGGGCACGAGGGCCTCCGAGACGTCGAGCGGATCCTCCAGGAGGTGCGGACCTGACCCCTCAGCGCTTCAGGTCGCTCCAGTCCTCCGGGTTGTCCTCGACGAACCACTCCACGACCTCGCCGTCGACGCCGTCGATCAGCACCAGCCCGCGCTTCTCCGGTGGATCCTCAGCCGAGTAGAGCAGGATCCGCCAGGTCGGACGGCTGAGCAGGCCCCGCCAACCCATCTGCGCCGATGCGTGGCCCACCGGGAACCCAACCTGGCGGGTGGCCGCCACCAGCGCGTCCCGCTCGTCGATGTTGAGATCCCAACCGGTGATGAAGCTGTACGCGCCGATCACCACCAGGCCGATGGCAGCCGCGAGGAAGCCCCCGTTGACGAGCACCGGGTCGCCGTCTCTCGTGGCCAGCCACAGCCCGGCACAGCCCGCAGCGATGACCCAGTACAGGATGGCCGGGATCCGTCGGCGGTTGTTGTTCGGGAACAGGTAGGGCCCGACGTAGCCGGACGCGTCAAGGTCTTCCGGCAAGGCGTCCCGGATGTCCGCATCGGAGAGCGGCTCGGTGCGAGGCAGCTCGGGCTCCGGCTCCTGGTCGGGCTGGGGGGATGCTGCCGGATCTGCGGGGTCGGCGGGCATCACGACCTGACCGTAGCGGGCCGACCCGCCGGCGCGCATCTCCGCACGCCCGGAGTGATCAGCTCGATCAGACCACCCCGGGTGGTGCGGGCCACGCAGCCCGGAGCTTGCGCCAGCTCTCCGAGAGGGTCTCGGGCATCACCCGGGTCTCCGCCACCGTGGTCATGAAGTTCGTGTCACCGCTCCACCGGGGGAGGACGTGCACGTGCAGATGGTCGGGCACACCCGCACCGGCGGCACGACCAAGGTTCATGCCCACGTTCACCCCGTCGCAGCGGTACGCCCGCTTGATCGCCACCACCGCGTCGCGCACCTCCAGCCAGAGAGCGACCGTGTCATCCTCGTCCAGGTCCTCGAGCTCGGCGATCGCCCGGTTCGGCAGCACCAGGACGTGACCGCTGGTGTACGGGTAGGCGTTGAGGATCGAGGAGCACCGCTCGCCGCGGTGCACCACGAAGCTCTCGTCATCCGGAAGGCCGCTGCCCAGAATGCGCTCGAACAGCGAGCCGCCCACCCCGCCGAGCTCGTCCCCACCGGAGCCCGAGGTGACCGAGTTCATGTAGGCGCTGCGCCAGCCCGCCCACAGATGGTCGATGCCGCCCATCAGCCGCTCACACGTGTGCGACCACGTCCGCGGCGAGCCGCTCGATGAACGCGTCGACCGGCACCCCCCGCTCGACCTCGCCACCGCGGGGGTTCACCCCAACGGTGCCGTGCTCGACGTCCTCGTCGCCGACCACGAGCACGTAGGGGATCTTCTCGAGCTTCGCCCTGCGGATGCGGCCCCCTAACGGCTCGGTGGCGTCGACGACGTCGGCTCGGAAGCCCTCGGCCCCGAGCCGGTCGACCAGACGGTGTGCGTACACGTCGTGGTCGTCGCGCACGGGCAGGACCCGAACCTGCACCGGCGCGAGCCAGGCGGGGAACGCGCCCGCATAGTGCTCGAGGAGCACCGCGAAGAAGCGCTCGACCGACCCGAAGAGCGCCCGGTGGATCATGATCGGCCGGTGACGTTCGCCGTCGACACCCACGTACTCGAGGTCAAAGCGCTGCGGGAGCTGGAAGTCGAGCTGGATGGTGGAGATCTGCCAGGTCCGTCCGATCGCGTCGCGCGCTTGCACCGAGATCTTCGGACCGTAGAACGCCCCGCCACCTTCGTCGAGGACCAGCTCGAGGTCCATCGTGGCGGCCGCGGCGCGCAGAGCCTCGGTGGCCTCCTGCCACTCCTCGTCGGAGCCGACGGCCTTCTCCTCGGGCCTGGTCGACAGCTCCAGGTAGAAGTCGTCGAGCCCGTAGTCGCGCAGCAGGTCGAGCACGAAGTGCAAGGCCGCGACGATCTCGTCGACCATCTGCTCCTTCGTGCAGAAGATGTGGGCGTCGTCCTGGGTGAAACCCCGTGCCCGGGTCAGCCCCTGCACCACCCCTGACTTCTCGTAGCGGTACACCGTCCCGAACTCGAAGAGCCGGAGGGGAAGCTCCCGGTAGGAGCGCAGATGGCTCTTGTAGATGAGGATGTGGAACGGGCAGTTCATCGGCTTGAGGTAGTAGTCGGTGCCGCCGTCCATCTCCATAGCCGGGTACATGCCCTCCGCGTACCACTCGAGATGGCCCGAGGTCTCGAAGAGGTTCGCCCGGCTGATGTGCGGGGTGTACACGAACTGGTAGCCGGCCTGCTCGTGCCGCTGGCGGCTGTAGTCCTCCATCAACCGGCGTACGAGACCGCCCTTGGGATGGAACACCGCGAGGCCGGAGCCGATCTCCTCCGGGAACGAGAACAGGTCGAGCTCGACGCCGAGCCGTCGATGGTCGCGCTTCTCCGCCTCGGCCAGCCGGGCCAGGTAGTCGTCGAGGTCTCTCTTCGTGGCCCACGCGGTGCCGTAGATCCGCTGCAACATGGGGTTGCGCTCATCGCCCCGCCAGTAGGCACCGGCCACCCGCATGAGCTTGAAGTGACCGAGGCGGCCGGTGTGTGGCACGTGCGGGCCCCGACACAGGTCGATGAAGCGGGGTGGGTTCTCGTAGGTGCGCACCATCCCCTTCTCGGTGGCCGAGGTCGGATCTTCCGCGGCACCTCGGATGATCTCGCACTTGTACTTGTGATCCCGGAAGATCTCGAGCGCTTCCGCCTCGGAGACCTCGTGGCGGATGAACGGCTGCTTCTCGGCGATGATCTCGCGCATGCGCGCTTCGATCCGCTCGAGGTCCTCGGGGGTGAACGTGGCACCGCCGGGCAGCTCGAAGTCGTAGTAGAAGCCGTTCTCCACCGGGGGTCCGATGGCGAAGGTGGCGCCAGGGAAGAGGTCCAGCACCGCCTGCGCAAGAACATGGGCCGTGGAGTGGCGGATCGTGTAGAGCCCCCGCTCGCTGGTTTCGGTGACGATCGAGACCACGTCACCGTCGGCGAGGGGCCAGACGAGGTCCCGTTCGACCCCGTTGACGTTCGCGATCACCGCCGAGCTGGCCAACCGGGGACCGATGGAGGCTGCAAGGTCGGCCGCGGTCGACCCGGCCGGGAGGGTCCGGGACGAACCGTCAGGCAGCGTGATCGTGATCTGGTCGGCCATAGACCGCGGAGCCTACCTGGACGCTCCCGGAGCTCCCGACGCCGTTCCCCGAGAGATGGGCGATGCGCCCGGGCTCGCTCGGCAGGTTCTCGCTGCTGCGCGTCGCGTAGGTGTCGACGTACTCCTGCCCGGAGAGCTCACGGATCTCGTACATCACCTCGTCGGTGATCTGCCGGAGCAGCAGCCGGTCCGCGGCTCGGTCGCGGTAGCGGCTCACGTCAATCGGTCGACCGATCCGCACCCGCATCATCTTGAAGGGCCTCGGCAGCGGAGCGCCGGCGGGTTGCACCTCATCGGTGCCCTGCAGGCCGACCGGGAAGATGGGCGCCCCCGTGCGCAGCGCGAGCCGGGCCACCCCGGTGTGCCCGCGGTGCAGCTTGCCGTCGCGGGAGCGGGTGCCCTCCGGGTAGATCCCGAAGAACTCCCCCCGCTCGAGCACACTTGCCGCCGCGGCCAAGGCCGCTTCGGCCGCCGAGCCACCCGAACGGTCGATCGGGATCATGCCGAGCGCCGGGAAGATGTACCTGGTCTTCCAGCTGTCCATGTACTCGGCCTTGCCGACGAAGGTGATCCGCCGCGGGAGCGCCGCGCCGAGCACGAAGTGGTCGATCACCGACAGGTGGTTGGGAGCGAAGATCGCCGGCCCCTCAGCTGGGACCCGCTCGATCCCTTCCACCTCCATGCGCCAGAGGAACCTGAAGCAGGGCAGCAGGATGGCCCGCGCTACCGGATAGAGCTGCCCGACCTCACGTCCCATACGGCGATTGTCCCACAGGCATCGGCGAGACGCTGGGCCCTGCGGGGGCGTGCGCGCCCCGATCAGAGCTCCACGCCGAGCAGCGCCGCCGCGGAGGCGACCGCTTCACCCCGCTCGGCGGCTGCATCGATGGCTGCGACGGCGGCCGGCGTGTCGAGGTCGTCGTCAAGTGCGGCCCGAACCTCGACCAGCGCCTGTTCGCTGTCAACCGCACCCGGCGCGGCGCTCACGCCCTGCCAGCGCTCGAGCCGCTCGGCGGCCGCAGGCATCAGGTCCTCGGTCCACTCCCAGCTCTCGCGGTAGTGGTGCTGGATGCAAGCCAGGCGGATCGCACGGGCGTCGAAGCTCTTCAGCAGGTCGCTCACGAAGACCAGGTTGCCGAGCGACTTCGACATCTTCTCCCCATCCATGCGCACCATCGCCTGGTGCATCCAGTGGCGGACGAAGGGCTGCCCGGTCGCCGCTTCCGACTGGGCGGCCTCGCACTCGTGGTGCGGGAAGATCAGATCGGCACCGCCGCCGTGCAGGTCGATCGTGGTGTCGAGCTCGCGCAGCGCGAGCGCCGAGCACTCGATGTGCCACCCCGGCCGTCCCGGCCCCCACAGCGACTCCCAGGCCGGTTCTCCCTCGGCGGAGGGCTGCCAGAGCACGAAGTCGAGCGGGTCGCGCTTGTTCGGGTCGTCAGGGTTGCCTCCCCGCTCGGCCGCGAGCCTGAGCATCTCCTCCCGGGACAGGTGGCTGACCTGCCCGAACCGCTCGAAGGAGCTCACGTCGAAGTAGACCGCTCCCCCACTCTGGTAGGCGTGACCCCGGTCGAGCACCATGCCGATGAAGCCGCGGATGTCCGGGATCGCCGAGGTGGCCCGGGGCTCGCTCCAGCACGGGAGCACACCGAGCGCCTCCATGTCCGCGTCGAAGCGGGCGGTCTCGGCGGCTGCCAGGTCGAGGTAGTGCACGCCGAGCTCTCGGGCCTTGCGGAGGATGTCGTCGTCCACGTCGGTGACGTTGCGGACGCAGCGGGTCTCATGCCCCCGGTCACGTAGCCGCCGCTGCAGCACGTCGTAGGTGAGATAGGTCGCGGCGTGGCCGAGATGCGTCGCGTCGTAGGGCGTGATGCCGCACGTGTACATCGTCACGATCGCGCCCGGCTCGAACGGGACGATCTGCTGTCGCGCGGTGTCGTAGAGCCGCATCGGCTCGAGATCACGCCATGGTTCGCGCGCCACCAGGGAGTCATCGCCGGCTGTCATCGCCGGGCAGGGTATCGGCGCTTCGACCGGCCGGCGAGCTCCGCCCGACCGCTTCGCTGCTCAGTGGTCGGAGTTGATGCCGGTGAAGCGCACCGCGGCGCGGGTCCGGTAGCGCACGTTGAGCTGCAGCAGCACCGCAGCGAACGCTTCGATCGGCGCGGCGTTCGACAGCTCCCCGGCATCGAGCGGACGCAGATCCGGGATCTTGGCGACGATGTCGATCGTCGTCTCGGTCGCCGTCGGATGATCGGAGCACACCAGCACGTCGCTCTCGACCGGCAGGTCGAGATCGCCGAGCTCCTTGGCGGGGACGTGGTGCAGCGCCGCGGCGACCTTCGAGCGGGGCACCGCGGCCTGCACAGACGCGGCGACGGAGCCCCGAGGCGGCACCAGTGGCTGGAACTCGTGGCCGACCTTCGCGAGCGCGTTGGCCATCGAGATCACCACCTTGCCCTGGAGCTGACGGGCCACAGACTTCGCGGTGGCCGCCGCAGCATCCCACGGCGTGGCGATGACCACGACCTCCGCGGAAGCGGCTCCCTCGTTGTCCGCCGCTTCGATCGCGAGGCTGCGACCCTCCCACCTGGCGAGGAGGCCGTCACGCACCTCCATGGCCCGGTACTTCGACCGCGAACCCACGACCACCTCAAACCCGACGGAGGCCAGGCGACACGCCAGACTGCTCCCTGCGGGTCCGGTTGCACCAAGAATCCCGATCTGCACGCAGCCACCCTAGGCGACACCAGGACCGGACCGTCCAGACTCTGACGAGGGGTCAGATCGGTACCGCAGGTGTGGACGCCGGCGCCGGTAACGTGCGTCCGCCCGTCACGGTCGGAGGTTTCATGGGTCTTCTGCAAGGCAAACGTCTGGTCCTCACCGGTGTGCTCACCGAATCGTCGCTGGCCTTCGGTGTCGCCAAGCTCGCGCAGCAGGAGGGGGCGGAGATCGTCCTCACCAGCGTCGGGAAGGCGATGAAGCACACCAGGCGTGCCGCCGCCAGGCTGCCGCTCGAGCCCGAGGTGCTGGAGTTCGATGCGACCGACGCCTCGCATCCCGGGCAGCTGCGCGAGCAGCTCGCCCAGCGCTGGGACCGGATCGACGGCGCGCTGCACGCCATCGGCTTCGCCCCCCCGGTCTGCCTCGGCGGCACGTTCCTCGACGCGACCTGGGACGACGTCAGCGTGGCGGTGAACGTCTCGGCATACTCGCTGAAGGCGCTCACTGACGCGGTCGCGCCGCTCATGAGCGCCGGCGGGTCCATCGTGGCTCTCGACTTCGACGCCAGGGTTGCCTGGCCGGCCTACGACTGGATGGGCGTGGCGAAGGCCGCGCTCGAGTCCACTGCCCGCTACCTGGCCCGCTACCTGGGCCCACAGGGGATCCGGGTCAACCTCGTCGCCGCCGGTCCCATCAGGACCGTCGCCGCCCGATCCATCCCGGGGTTCTCACGGTTCGAGGACGTGTGGTCCGAGCGCGCCCCGCTCGGCTGGGACATCCGGGACAGCGAGGCGGTGTCGAAGGCGTGTGTGGCGATGCTGTCGGACTGGTTCCCGATGACCACCGGTGAGATGCTCCACGTCGACGGCGGCTACCACGCCACTGGCGCGTGACCGGCCGGGCACAGGGCGAAGCGCCCGGGCTCATCCCGCGTCCGCCTCGTCCTCCAGGTAGCCGGGGTTCGCCACCCGGAGCTTCTCGATGACGCTTGCGAAGACCAGCGCCTTGATCTCCTGATAGCGGTCATCGAGCGCGCCGGCGCGGATGGCCGCGGCGAGATCTGCGTCGCTGGCGAAACCCGCTCGTTCGAGCCGGTGGGCATGGGCCGCCGCCATCGACGGCCCCTCCTGCAGCTCGCGCTCGACCATCCCGAGCACGTTCAGCGCGACCCGCAGATGGAACCGGACCCGCCCCTCGGTCACCGCGAGCACGTCGCGCTCCAGGAACTCTCGCACAGCCTCCACCAGCTCGGCCGCGGTCGGGCGGTCATGGGGCGCGCTCACGGCAGAAGCCTCAGCAGGTCGTACTCGGTCTCACAGACCCGCCTGCCGATGGCAGCCAGCTCCACCGAGCGGCTGGCCCCGGTGAGGTGTGCATGCGCCTGCAGCATGCAGATGACACCCCAGCGCAGCGTGCCGAGAACCTGCCACCAGTGCAGCACCTCGCGGTCGACCGGGGTGCCACCGGACGCCTCGTACGCGGCGAGCAGCTCGTCAAGGGTGCCCAGGCCCGCAGCCTCGCCCGCGCCGCCGAAGCGCCAGGCGCGGATGGTGAACCAGCCGAGATCGGCCATCGGGTCGCCCAGGTGGGCGAGCTCCCAGTCGAGCACCGCCACAAGCCCGTCTGGAGCAACGAGCAGGTTGCCGAGCCGGAAGTCCCCGTGCACCACCGCCGGCGCCTCCGGTGCTGCCGGTTGGTTGGCGTGCAACCAGCGGAACGCGAGCTCGAAGGCGGGGTGCGGTTCGTCGAGGGTGGTGAAGAGCTGCTCGATGTCCCGGAGCTGGCCCTGACGCCGCAGTCGAGGGACCTCCGCGACCGGCAGTCGATGGATGCGGGCGAGCGCCGCCGCGCACTGCTCGACGAGCACGTCCCGTGCCTGGCTGAAGCGGTCGTCACGCAAGATCCGCCGGGCGATGCTCTCACCATCCAGCCGTTCGACGACGATGAACGGCGCACCCAGGATCGACGGGTCGTCCGCGGCGTCCACGACCCGGGCCACCGGCACAGCGGCGTGGGCAGCGGCTCGCAGCAGCTCGGCCTCGGCCTCCATCGAGAACGATCCTGCGACCGGCCCGGGACGCACCCGCTGCAGGATCAAGGCGCGGTCGCCGATCCGGAAGCCGAAGGTCTCCCGTGACGCGCCACCCGAGAGTCGCTCGAGGCCGCCGACCACACCCCCGAGACGGGCGCCGAGGGCCGCCGCCAGCTCGGTGCGGTCCACCTCAGCAGTACCGGGCCACGGTGGGATACGGGTTCACCGGGTTCCCGTACCCGCCGAGATGGATCTCGAAGTGCAGGTGGGTACCGGTTCCCCTTGCGTCGCCGGTGTCGCCCACGTAGCCCACGACGGTCCCCGCGGGGAGCCGCCCCTGCGGACCCGCGTACGCGTCGAGGTGGGCACCGTAGTACCAGTTGCCGTCATCACCCTGGAGACGGAACGTGAGCCCGCCGATCCCACCGGTCTTGAGCTGCACCACTCCACTCACCGGGATGACCACCGGCGTACCCCGGGGTGCCATGATGTCGACCCCCTGGTGC
The DNA here is from genome assembly GCA_037478855.1 of Acidimicrobiales bacterium. Taxonomy (GTDB): domain Bacteria; phylum Actinomycetota; class Acidimicrobiia; order Acidimicrobiales; family Acidimicrobilacustridaceae; genus Rhabdothermincola. The sequence continues at coordinate 46,681 of JBBFLY010000016.1, forward strand.
GCCCGGCCCCCTGGCCGGGGCGCACCCCAGGAGTCCACGAAGGTCCGGGCGCCCTGCACCGGACAGATCCACCCGCCACCGGCGGTCGGCGAGCCGGGTGGCGCGCTCGGCGCCGGACCGCTGCGCCGGGGCGTCGTCGTGGTGGTGGTCGCGCTCGGACCGGGACTCCCGACGGTCGTCGAAGGCCCCTTGGGCGTCGCGGTCGGGGCCGGTTCGGCTGCGGCCCGGCGGGCGGCCTCCTGCGCGGCCCGGCGCTCGGCTTCGATGCGCTCGGCCTCCTCACGCTCGAGCTCAGCGAGCTCTTGGTCGAGCTTCTCGCGCTGGCGCTGCATCGCCGCGAGCCGGCTCTGCTGTGCGGCGCGACGCTCGGCCAGCTCGACGGACGCCCGCTCGAGCCTGGCCTTGGCGGCGCGGTACTCGTCGATGGCATCGGCGTCGCTCTGGGTCACGATCCTCGCCAGCGCCCGGGCCCGCTCCTGTTCGTTGATGTCGGCCCCGAGCTGGAGCGCGAGCTCGCTCCCCGAGCTCGTATAGCGCTCGATGGCGACGTGCCGCACCCGTGCCCGCAGACGCTCGAGGCGACCCTCGGCGTCGACCCGCTCGGACTCGAGCCGGCGCACGTCGGCGTCGAGCGCACCCAGCTCGCTCTCGAGCTGCTGCAGCTGACGGGTGGTCTCGGTCGCTCGGCGGCGCGCCTCGGACAGACCGGGCATCCGCTCGGCGAGCGCGGCCGGCGCCACCCCGACCAGCGGGAGGAGCAGCGCGCCCAACACCACGAGGGTTCCACGGGCGGCGTGACGCACGGGCGCAAGCCTACTGGTCCTGTTGCTCGCGGTGCGCATGAGGGTGATGTGGAGCCTGAGGTCACCGAGAGCGCGGTGGGGCGCGACGAAGCGCGCTGCGGTGACGCGGCTTCAAGTCAGCCCCGCCGCTTCGGGAAGGGTCGGTCGGACTCGTCGAGGATGTCGCCGACCAGCTCCTCGAGCAGATCCTCCAGGCTGACGAGACCGGCCGTGCACCCCTCGGCGTCGCGCACGATCGCCAGGTGCACCCGCGCCCGGCGCATGGCGAGCAGCAGGTCCTCCAACGAGCGGTCACCCGGCACGTCCAGCATCCGTCGAATCAACCGCAGCGGGATCGGCCGATCCGAGGCGTCCGGGGGCAGCGTGAGCAGATCCTTCGCGTGGATGAACCCGCGCACGTCATCGAGATCCCGACCGACGACCACC
>JBBFLY010000017.1:0-38153 GCA_037478855.1 Acidimicrobiales bacterium
GGTGCAGGCCGTCGTCCGCTGAGACCGGCCACCACCACCATCAACCCACCAACCCTCGCAGCGCCTGCCGGTCGAGCTTGCCGGTGGGGGTCAGCGACGGGGGCCACGGCGGCATCATGCCGGCCGGCGCTCGCCGTCGGTGTGAGCAGGCGACGGAGGGACCGGGCGAAGCATCGCTCGGCGACTGCTAGCGGAACAGGTCCTCCCCGGGGGCACGTACGATCTCGCCGCGCACGCTCGACTCGCGCAGCCAGCGGCGGTCGACGCCGCGCACCACGGCCACGGGGATGCCCGCCGCCTTGCCCATCACGAGCTCGGCCGCCGAGGCCAGCTCGTCGGCCACCGCCACCTCGGTGACCTGCAGCTCCCGGCCGAAGGTGTCGGCGGAGCCTCGCAGGTCGACGATGGCTGCGATCCCCGCGCAGCCGATGGCCACGTCGGTCACCCCGCGACGCCATGCGCGCCCGAAGGTGTCCGAGACGATGACCGCCACCTCGACGCCAGCCTTCCCCCGGAGGCCGTCGCGGATCCGTCGGGCGGATCGATCCGGGTCGACCGGAAGGAGCGCGGCCTGACCGCGTGCCACGTTCGACAGGTCGATGCCTGCGTTCGCACAGATGAACCCGTGTGTCGTCTCGCTGATGACGAGCTCACCGCGCCGTCGCAGCACTCGCACCGACTCGCGTTCCACGAGCGGCTTGTGGCTCAGCGGGTCGGTCGGATCGACCTGCACCAGACGATCCTCCGCTTTCGAGACGATCTTCTGCGTCACGACCACCACGTCCCCGTCCTGCAGCGTCGAGCGCTCGTCACGGGCGGCCGCCGCGGCGATCAGCGACGCCAGGTCGTCCCCCGGGCTGATCTCGGGGATGCCCTCGATGCCGATGATCTCAATGCGTCTCACAGTGCGGCCCCGCCGGCCTCGAGGACCTGCCTGGCGAGCCTCGCGGCGGTCTCCGGATCGGACATGACCGTCGGCGCGACCACACAGCGGGTACCAGCCCGCTCCACGTCCCCGGCCAAGGGCCGGTCCAGCTCGTCCACCACCAGCGTGGCGGCGAGCGGCGCGTACAACCGGGCGACGCCGACGACCGTCGCCTCGTAGCCGAGCTCTCTGAGCAGCCGGTCGGCGGGTCCCTTCAGGGCCGCCCCCGCGACGATGGGGGAGACCGCCACCACCCGATCCCGACGGTCCATGACCGCCTGACGAACCCCCGGCACGGCGAGCACGGGAGCGATGGAGACCACCGGGTTCGACGGTGCCACCACCAGCAGCTCAGCTGCGGTGATGGCCTCGATCACCCCGGGTGCAGGCTCGGCGGTCGCCGCACCCGCGAAGCGCACGGCCGACACCCGAACCTCGTGACGTCGTCGGACGAAGTACTCCTGGAAGCTGACCTCGATGCCTCCCTCGTCGGGCAAGGTGACCATCGTCCGCAGCCGGTCATCGGTGACGGGCAGGATCCGCACCTCCAGTCCCCATGCCTTCGCGATCTCCGCGGTCACGGTCGACAGCGGGGCGCCGTCGAGCAGGCGCTGTGTCCGGTACAGGTGGGTGCCGAGATCGAGATCCCCGAGGTTGAACCAGGTCAGCCCGCCGTAGCGGCTCAGGGACTCCATCGCCCGCCAGCTCTCGCCCGCCAACCCCCAGCCGCGCTCGGGGTCGACCACGCCAGCGAGCGTGTAGGTGACGGTGTCGATGTCCGGGCTGATGTGCAGACCGTGCAGCTCGAGGTCGTCGCCGACGTTGACGATGACGGTGATGCTGCTCGGGTCGACGACCTGCACCAGCCCGGCCAGGAACCGGGCCGCCCCGACCCCTCCCGCGAGGACCGTGATCATCCCGCGCACCCCGTGGGGTTCAACGGTTCGGCCCCGCCCGGCCCGAGAGCAGCGCCAGATCGGCGTCGACCATCATGCGCACCAGCTCCTCGAAGGAGGTCTTCGGCTTCCAGCCGAGCACCGCGCGGGCCTTGGACGCGTCACCGACGAGGAGGTCGACTTCGGCCGGCCGGAAGAACCGCTCGTCCTGGACGACGTAGTCCCGGTAGTCGAGCCCGACGTGTCCGAAGGCCACCTCGCAGAACTCACGCACCGAGTGCGTCTCGCCCGTCGCGATGACGTAGTCATCGGCTTCGTCCTGCTGCAGCATGAGCCACATCGCCTCGACGTAGTCCCCGGCGAAGCCCCAGTCGCGCTGTGCTTCGAGGTTGCCGAGCCGCAGCTCGTCATCGATCCCGAGCTTGATGCGGGCCACCCCGTTGGAGATCTTGCGGGTCACGAACTCCAGCCCGCGCCGGCTTGACTCGTGGTTGAAGAGGATCCCGCTCGTGGCGTGCAGCTGGTACGACTCGCGGTAGTTCACCGTGATCCAGTGGCCGTAGACCTTCGCGACCCCGTAGGGGCTCCGGGGGTAGAACGGGGTCCGTTCGGTCTGGGGCACCTCGACCACCTTCCCGAACATCTCGCTGCTGCTCGCCTGGTAGAAGCGGATCTCGGGGTCAACCAGGCGGATCGCGTCGAGCAGGCGGGTGACGCCGAGAGCCGTCGTCTCCCCGGTCAGCACCGGCTGGCTGAACGAGGTCTGGACGAACGACTGCGCGGCCAGGTTGTAGACCTCGTGGGGGCGGTGGGCGCGGAGGGTCTCGATCAGCGACGCTTCGTCGAGGAGGTCGCCGGGTACGAGCGTGAGCTGATCCTGGATGTGACTGATCCGCTCGAAGGTCACGGTGCTCGACCGCCGCACCATCCCGATGACCTCATAGCCCTTGCTGAGCAGCAGCTCGGCCAGGTAGGAGCCGTCCTGACCGGTGATACCGGTGATCAGCGCTCGTCTCGCCATGGATGTTCGTCCTATCGTGTCCGGGGTCGGATGGCTGCCTGATGTGTCGCCTGGTCAACGAGGGCCTGCTGGCAGCTGGCGGGTCTGACAGTCGCCCCTGCAGTCTCCCGTGCAATGCCAGCGCTGTTGCGCGTGGCTCGGTCTAGGTCCGTAGCCGCGCACGCCATTCTTCGAGCACGTCCGCGAGCGTCTCGTTGAGCTCGATCTGTGGTTCCCAACCGGTGTCCTTGTGCAGCTTCGTGCAGTCACCTCGGAGGACCGGCACGTCGACCGGTCGTTGGAGCTCGGGATCGCTCTCGAGTCGCATGGGGCGCGAGGCCATGCTCACCAGTCGGTCGGCCAGCTCGCTGATCGCGATGTCCTCGCCCCGGCAGACGTTGTAGACCTCGCCGGGCTCGCCTGCGATCGCCAGCAGACGGTACGCACGCACGACGTCGCGCACATCGGTGAAGTCCCGGCGCGGCGTCAGGTTCCCCACCGGGACCACCTCACCCCCTTCAAGCTCGTTGCGGGCGATGCGCTCGGCGAGTGCCGGGCAGACGAACCGGTTGGACTGCCCGGGGCCGAGATGGTTGAACGCGCGAGCCCGCACCACCTCGATCCCGTAGCCAAGCCACGCCTGCAACCCGAGGTAGTCAGCGGCGATCTTGCTGGCTGCGTATGGGGTGATCGGTCGTAGCGGTGACTCCTCGGTGAGCGGAAGGTCGGCCAGGGACACCTTGCCGTACACGTCGGCGCTGGTCACGACCACCACACGGGTGCCGAGGCCCCGGCACGCCAGAAGCACGTTGAGCGTTCCCTCGGCGTTCACCCGGAACGTCTCGATCGGGTGATCCCAGGAGGCACCCACATCGCTCCAGCCGCCAAGGTGATAGAGGGCATCGGGTGCTTCGTGTCGGAAGAAGTCTGCGAGCCCCTCGGCATCCAGCAGGTCGGGATGACCGGCGTGGCGATCGATGCCCACCACCTCGTCGCCCATCGCGGTGAGGTGCGCGGTGAGGTGGCGCCCGACGAAGCCGGCTGCACCGGTGACCAGTGCCTTCATCGGATCATCATGCCCTGACTGCGATCCGGTGGTAGAGCTCGGCGAGCTGCGCGGCGGTGCGGTCCCAGGAGAACTGCGTCGCCCGCGCCGAGCCCCGCTCGCGCAGGCGCTGCGCCAGCCGGTCGTCGGTGAGCACGCGCACGAGAGCACCTGCCAGCGCATCGGTGTCGCCTGGCTCGACGCAGACGGCGGCATCCCCCACCACCTCGGGGATGCCGCCGGTGCGGGTGGTCACCACGGGCGTACCGACGGACATCGCCTCCAGCGGCGGGAGCCCGAACCCCTCGTAGACGGAGGGATAGGCGAGCACCGCAGCGCCGCGCAGGAGGGCGGCGCGCTCGGTCTCGCTCACCCAGCCGAGGCGGGCGATGCGGTTCCGGTGGCGGGCCTCGGCGATCGCGTCGCTGAGCGCGTCCGTTCCCCAGCCGTCAGGTCCTGCGATCACCAGTCGCGCGTCGGGCAGCGTCGCGGCGATCGTGTCGAAGGCCTGCACCAGCCCAGGCAGGTTCTTGCGCGGCTCGACTGTGCCGATCGCCAGGATGTAGCGCTCACCCCCCGCCAGTTGCTTGCCGAGGGCTGCTTCGACCTCCGGCACGGGAGTGACCCCGTTGGGGATGGCGACCACCTTGTCGGGATCCGCGCCGAGCAGGTCCACGACCTCATCGGCGACGAACCGCGAGACGGTGTGGATCCACGCTCCCCGCCGGATCGCCCGGCGGATCAACGCCGGGAACTGTAACGTGTCAGCCGTGCAGAACTGTGGGTAGCGCACGATCGTGAGGTCGTGGACGGTGATGAGCTCCCCGGCGCGCCATGCCGGCGGTGCGAGGAAGTTGGGGCCGTGCACGACGTCGACACGACCCGCCCAGCACTCGACCGGTGGGAACCTCCCGTGCCGCCACAGGAACCTCAGGGGCGGGCCGATCATCGGGAAGGGTGAGATGGCGACTCCCGGTGGGAGCACGGCGCGCAGCCGGGTGCGGGCCCGCGGCCAATAGCCGAAGGTCGTCAGCCTGACGTCCGACCGTCGCGCGAGCCGGAAGACCGTCTCCTCCACGAAGCGCCCGACACCGGTGCGGGTGTCGAGGAGGGCGACGGCATCGACGGCGACCCGAACGGGGCGGTCCAGCGTCATGCGCGTGCGGGGTCGGGACCGCTCAGGGGCGGGCCCCGCGACCGAGGATGCTCTCCACCAGGCGTCGTGGACCCGCGAGCTGCTGATCGAGCGACCTCTCCAGCTCGCGCCGGCGCACCTGCACCTTCTGGAACGCGAGGACGCCGAACCCCACTGTGACGTACACGGAGTCGCGCAGCAGCTTCAAGGCGTCGTGGCCCACGTGATCAACGCTACCGGTGCGGTCGCGGGCGTCACAAAGAACCGCCTGCCTCCGGCGTCGTCCGATGCCGCACGGGGCGCGAGGCGCGGCGGAGGGGTGAACCAGCGGCGCTCGCGTGGGCGGTAGCCTGCGGAGGCCGTGAGCTCCCCCGCCGACGAAGCGTCAGTTGCTGCCGCGCCCGCCGAGCCGGGGCGCGATGCCGTCCCGGTGCCGCCGCCGGTGGTGGTCGTCGTCGTGACCCACGACCCCGGGGCCTGGTTCGAGGAGACGCTGCACAGCATCGCCGCGCAGCGGTACCCGAACCTCTCGGTCCTGGTGATCGACACCGGCCGTGGGGAGGACCTCCACTCGCGCATCGCGCCGATCCTGCCGGACGCGCTGTTGCGCCGGGTCGATCGCAACGACGGCTTCGGGCCGGCGTGCAACACGGTGCTCACCGCGGTGAAGGGCGCAGCCTTCTACCTCTTCTGTCACGACGACGTACGCCTGGCTCCTGACGCCGTGCAGGTCATGGTGGAGGAAGCGTTCCGCTCCAATGCGGGCATCGTCGGTCCCAAGGTGGTCGACTGGCACGACCCTGATCGGCTGCTGCACGTGGGCATGGGAGCGGACCGGTTCGGTCATCCGGCGCCCTACGTCGACCGTGGTGAGCTCGATCAGGCGCAGCACGACGCCGTGCGCGACGTCTTCTACATCCCCGGGGCCGCGACGCTGGTGCGCGCCGATCTGTTCAGCGCGCTCGACGGTTTCGACCCCGGGATCTCGTTCCACGGTGAGGATCTCGACCTCTGCTGGCGCGCCCGCACTCTGGGTGCCCGGGTCGTGGTGGCGCCGGCCGCCCGGATCGCGCATCTGGAAGCGCTCGGCCTGCGCCGCCCCGTCGACGACCGGCGACGGCTGCAGATGCGGCACCGGCTGCGGACCGTGAAGGTGGCGACGACTCTCTCGACCCGGATCCGGACGACCCCGCGCGCCGCCCTGCTTGCGTTCGCCGAGATCCTCTATGCCGTGCTCGTCGGTCGCTTCGGCCAGGCGAGGGATGTCGCCAGCGCCTGGCTGTGGAATGCCCGCCGGCGTGGGGAGATCAGGTCCCGCCGCAAGGCACTCCAGTCGCTGCGCACCGTGCCCGACGCCGAGGTGGCCCGGTATCAGGCCCGCGGCAGCGCACGTCTCTCGGCCTTCCTCCGTGGGCAGCTCGGCGGAGGGGACGACCCGCTCACCTCGGTCGCCGGCGCCGGGCGGAACCTGGCGACGACGCTGCGGTCCTCTCGGGTGCGTACCGCGGTCGTGGCATGGGTGCTGGCCGCTGTCGTGGTCGGCATCGGCAGTCGCGATCTCCTCTTCGGGAGGGTCTCCGCGATCGGTGACCTCCCGACGTTCGGTGCGTCAGCCCGCAGCCTCGTGGAGCAGTGGGCGAGCGGTTACCGTGCTGTCGGGCTCGGAGCGGTCGGCGCGAGCCCGACGGCTCTAGGGTTCGTGGGCCTGCTCGGTTACCTGCTGCTCGGCGCGATGTCCCTGCTGCGCAAGGTGCTCCTGCTCGGGATGCTCCCGGTGGGTGCGGCGGGAATGTGGCGGCTCTGCAAGCCCATCGGCTCCCGCCGCTCGCGGGTGGTGGGACTGATCGTGTACCTGTGCATCCCGCTCGGGTACAACTCGATCGCGACCGGGCAGTGGGGAGGCCTGGCGCTCTACGGTCTCGCCCCCTGGGTGGTGGCCCAGCTCGCCAAGGCCTCCGGCGTGGCCCCGTTCGGCTCGACGGGTGGTACGGCGGGTCCCGGGGTTCGCTCCCGGCCGCTGGTCCAGCGGGTCGTGCTGGTGGGGGTGCTGAGCGCGCTCGCGGCCATGGTGTCCCCGATCGCGGTGGCGGAGGTGGCCGCCATCGGGGTGGTGCTCGTGTTCGGTGGCCTGCTCGCCGGGCACTGGGCGGGAGCCGGCCGGGTCCTCCTCGTGTCCGCCGGTGGGGCGGTGGTCGCGGTCGTGCTCCACCTGCCGTGGTCGGCGTCACTGCTGTACGGCGGCTGGCAGGAGCTGACCGGGACGCCCGCCGCCGGCGAGGGGCCGCTGGCGCTCGATCGGGTGCTCCGCTTCCACACCGGGCCGCTCGGAGCCGGGGTGCTCGGCTACGCGGTCCTGGTCGCCGCGACGCTCGCCCTGTTGATCGGGCGGGATTGGCGGCTGTCGTGGGCGGTGCGCGGGTGGGTGCTGGCCGCTGCCTCGTTCACGGTGGTCTGGGGAGTGTCGCAGGGTTGGATCTCCTCCGACGTCGGACCGGCGTCGATGCTGCTCGCGCCGGCAGCAGTCGGGGTGGCCCTAGCGGCCGCCATGGGCATGGCTGCGTTCGAGGTCGATCTCCCCGACTACCACTTCGGTTGGCGTCAGATCAGCTCGTTGTTCGCCGGAGCCGCCCTGGTGCTCGCCACCCTCCCGATCATCGCTGGCTCGGTCGACGGGCGCTGGGAGCAGCCTGCGGGCGACTACAGCCGTACGCTCGGGTTCCTCGATCATGAAGGAGAGCAGGAGCCGTTCCGGGTCCTCTGGGTCGGGGAGGCGTCGGTGCTCCCGCTGGCCGGCTGGGAGCTCGACCGGGAGGCCGCTGATCGGCTGGCACCGGGCGTCCGCCTCGCGTACGCGACCTCCGACAGCGGCACCCCAACTCTCGCCGATCGGTGGAGCACGACGGAGGGTCCCACCCCGGCACTGGGAGAAGCGCTGGCAACTGCGGCCGCCGGGAGCACCAGCCGGCTCGGTGCGCTCCTCGCGCCGATGGGTGTCCGGTACATCGTGGTGCCCCAGGCCCTCGCTCCGGAGCCCTACAGCGAACCCTCCTACGACGCTTCCGGGCTGCGGGCGATGCTCGAATCCCAGCTCGACCTGTCGTCGGTCACCGCTGCGGGGGTCGTCGTCTACCAGAACGACGCGTGGGGGCCGACCCGGGCTCTGCTGGCGGCGGGCATCGACGTGCCCGCGGACGCAGGCTCGCCACTGCAGCGGACGTTCCCAGCGGTGCAGGGGGCACCCGTCGCGTTGGGGGAGACCGTCGGGTATCAGCACTTCGGAGGGACGATCGACCAGCCCTCGACCGTCTACCTGGCCGAGGCATCAAGCGATCGGTGGGTCCTCGAGGTAGGCGGTGAGCAGGCGAGCCGCACGACGGCGCTGGGCTGGGCGAACGCGTTCGCCGTGGACACCCAGGGGGAGGCGACGCTGCGCTTCGACACCCCGTCGACCCGTGCGCTCATGCTTGCCGGGCAGGCGGTGCTGTGGCTCGCGGCGGTCGTGTACCTGATGCGGGTTCGGGTGGTGCACGACGAGCGGCGGCCGTTGCGGCAGGGCGAGAGCGCAGAGGCGACTCGATGAGGTCCTGGCGACTGCCCACGATCGTCGTCCTCGTTGGCCTCCTGGTGGGGGCCGTGCTGGTCGAGCGCGAGCAGACGCGCCCCGAGCCGTCTCCGGCGGGGTCGGCTCCGGACCGGGCGCTTCCCACCCTGTCACCCGCGGAGGCGGCCGGGTCGACCTGGTACTGCGCGGGTGGGACCGCCACCGGGACCGAGGAGGGCTTCGCCGAGCACGCCGTCCATCTGGCCAACACCGCGGATGAGGAGGCCTCGGCACGACTCACCGTGTACCCGAGCGAGGGAGAACCCGTTGCCAGGACGTTCGCGCTGGCGCCGCACACCCGGGTCGGTGTCGGTCTCGCGGAGCTGGTGACCGCCCCGTTCGCGGCTGCGCTCGTCGAGGTCTCTGGGGGAGGTGTCGCGGTGGCGCACGAGGTCACCGGGCCCGCCGGCCGGTCGGTGGGTGCGTGCGCCTCGGAACCATCGGACGCCTGGTACTTCCCCGCCGGGACCACCCGGGCGGGTACCCGCATGGTCCTCGCGCTCTTCAACCCGTTCCCGGGTGATGCCGTCGTCGACATCTCCTTCGACACCGACGACGGCACCCGCACCCCACAGGCCTATCAGGCTCTGGTGGTGCCTGGACGCCGCCTGTTGGCGGTGGACGTGAGCGAGGTCGTGACTCTGCGCGCCGAGGTCGCCACCGAGGTCCGAGCACGATCGGGGCGCTTGATCGTCGATCAGATCCAGTCTGGCGACGGGACCGAGGGGGCACCGAGGGGACTGTCCGTGACGCTCGGCGCGCCGGCGCCCGCGCAGACCTGGCTCTTCCCGGACGGGGTTGGCGCCTCGGGCTTTCGCGAGTGGGTCTCGGTGTACAACCCCGGTGGGGGCACCGCGGAGGTCGACGTCTTCGCGCTGCTCGACGACCCGGAGGTCAACGGCGTCGCCGAGCCGTTCGAGGTCTCCGTCGGTGCTCGCCGGAGCATCTCCCTCGACATCCTCGCTGACGGTCGTGTGCCGGTCGGGGTCGCTCATGCCATCGTGGTGCGCAGCCGCAACGGCGAACCCGTGATCGCCGAGCGCGTGGTCGCGGGTGGCCCCGATGCCGCTCAGCCCGGGTGGGGTCTGACGATCGGCGCGCCGGTCGAAGCCGGCCGCTGGGTGGTGCCGGTGGCGTCCGCGGGCGGGGTGTCCGGTGCGGCTCTCATCGTGTTCAACCCGTCCGCGACGGAGCGCGCCAGGCTCACCGTGGAGGCGCTCGGAGAGGGTCGCCGCTGGACGCCGGACGGTTTCGGCGGGATCGAGCTCGGGCCGGGCGAGCGGCGGATCCTTGATCTCGGCACCGAGGGGCTGGGCGTGCGCGGCCTGATGCTGGTGGTCGACAGCGCAGGTCCCATCGTGGCGGAACAGCGGTTCGGGTTCTCCAGAGGGAAAGATCTGAGCTATCTCATCGCCGTCCCGGTGCGCGACACGCTCGCCACCCCCTCGGGGACGGTCGGGGATCTGTCAGCCGACGAGATCATCCTCGGGTCCTGACCATGGAACGGGTCGTGCTCGCACTGGTGCTCATCGCGGCTGCGGTGGTGGTCGCGCTCGTCTTGCAGCGGCGTCGGCCCGAAGTCGCTGCTGCCCCGAGCTTCGCGGCCCCTGAGCGTGTCGACCGGATGGACTTCGGAGACGTGGACCGTCCGTGGCTGCTCATCGCGTTCACCTCGGGGACGTGCAGCACCTGTGCAGAGGTCGTCGAGGTGACCTCACCGCTCGCTGGTGGCGACCTCGGGTTCGCCCAGGTCGAGCTGAGCGAGGCCCGCGAGCTCCACGAGCGCTACGGGATCGGAGCGGTGCCGCTGCTCCTGCTCGTCGACGCGGAGGGTGTCGTTCGCCACCACGTCTTCGGTCCTGTGAGCCGACGGGAGATCGAAGCGGTTCTGGCGGAGATCCGGGGAGGCACCTGAGACCAACGAGCGGAGAGCAGCGAGCTGCGGCGAGCCGGGTCGAGCGACGTCACCGGCGAGGGGTGATGGGGGTCCGAAGGCTCAGGCGTTGCTCGGTGGGACGGGCGTCGCTGGCGCACCCATCTCGGAGCCCACCTCAGCCGATCCGTTCGCCGGCAGGTTCGCCGGTTCGCCGGTCGCGACCCGGTCACGGGCGAGCTCGATGAGGCGCGTCACCTCCGAGCCGTCGATCGTCTCGTGCTCGAGAAGGGCCCGAGCGACGAGGTCGAGGGCTTTGCGGTTCTCGGTGAGGATCGCCCGACAGCGCTCCTCCTGCTCCCGCAGGATGCGCTCCACCTCCTCGTCGATGACCCGGGCGGTGTCGTCGCTGTAGTCGCGGGTGTGCATCAGGTCCTCGCCGAGGAAGACCTGGCCCTGCGAACCCCAGGCCATCGGCCCGACCCGTTCGCTCATGCCCCACTCGCGCACCATCTTGCGAGCCAGCTCGGTGGCGCCGACCAGATCGTTGTTGGCCCCGGTCGAGACCACCCCGAATACGAGCTGTTCGGCGATCCTGCCGCCCATGCGCACGACGAGGGAGTCCTCGATGTAGTCCTGCCGGTAGATGTGACGGTCGCGCTCGGGCAGCTGCATCGTCACGCCCAGAGCCATCCCCGAAGGGATGATCGTCACCTTGTGGAGCGGGTCTGCCGTGGGCAGCACGGCGGCGCAGACCGCATGTCCCGCCTCGTGGTAGGCGATGGCTTCCTTCTCCGCCTCCGAGAGGGCCATCGACTCGCGCCGCTGTCCCATCACGACACGGTCACGGGCCATGTCGAAGTGTCGGGCGTGGATCCGGTCCGCGCCCTCACGCACGGCGAACAGCGCCGCCTCGTTCACGAGGTTCGCGAGGTCGGCACCGCTCATGCCCGGCGTGCCGCGGGCAAGGAGATCGAGGTCGACGTCCGGTGCGATCTTCTTGTGCTTGACGTGCACCTCGAGGATCTTGCGCCGGTCCTCGAGCTCGGGGAGCGGGACGACCACCTGGCGGTCGAAGCGTCCCGGTCGCAGCAGCGCCGGATCGAGGATGTCGGGCCGGTTGGTCGCCGCCATCATCACGATCCCGGTGGTCACCTCGAAGCCGTCCATCTCGGCGAGCATCTGGTTGAGCGTCTGCTCGCGCTCGTCGTGACCGCCACCCAGGCCCGCACCACGCTTGCGGCCGATGGAGTCGATCTCGTCGATGAAGATGATCGCCCGCCCCATCTTGCGTGCCGTCTGGAACAGGTCACGGACCCGGCTGGCCCCGACCCCGACGAACATCTCCATGAAGTCCGATCCGGTCACCGAGAGGAAGGGGACACCGGCCTCACCGGCGACCGCCCGTGCGATCAGGGTCTTGCCCGTCCCCGGCGGACCGACCAGCAGCACACCCTTCGGGATGCGGGCGCCGATCTCGCTGAAGCGCTCGGGGTGCTTGAGGAAGTCGACAACCTCGGTGATCTCCTGCTTCACGCCCTCGTAGCCGGCGACGTCCGCGAAGGTGGTGCCGGGCCGCTCCGTCGTGTAGGTCTTCGCGCGCGAGCGCCCGATCGACATGATGCCGCCCATCTGCGCGCTGGCCCGCCTCTGCATCCAGACGAAGAAGAGCACAACCAGACCGAAGAAGATGACGAGCGGCAGCACCTGCTCGAGCAGGCCGGCTGTGGGTGTCTCGAACCTGACGCCCCGCTGGGACATCAGGTCGAGGTCGCCCTCAGGCGGTTGGACCGGCCCGGTGGCGTGGAACTCGGTGCCGTCCTCGAGGGTGCCCTTGATGTCGCCGTTGGTGTTGTTGAAGGTGGCGTCGCGCACCTGCTCCGAGCGGAGCTTGTCGATGAACTCGCCGTAGCTGATCTCGTTCCCCGTCGAGCGCTGGACCAGCTGGGGGAGGAACAGCGCGAGCAGCACGACGCCGACCACCACCCAGATCATCCACTTCGGCCAGCCCTGCTCACCGCCGAGACGACCCGGACCGCGACCTTCAGGGGGCGGCGGGGGAGGCAGGCTGTCGGGACTCATGCCGTAAAGGTTAGAAGACGACAGGCTGAAAACCCGCCGCGAACCCCCTGCTGTGGGCGCGTCGGGAGCGCGCTGGCATCCGGGCCGGTGAGCTCAGCTCGCCTCGCGCACGATGCTCGGTACCAGGTTGCGGCGGTCCCGGAGCTCCCAGCCCTTCGGCACGGTGAGGCCGTCGGCGTGGCGCCGGCAGAGGTCGTAGGTGGACGGATGGGGCTCCCCGGTGAGCTCGACGAGCCAGACCGTGCGTTGGGCGTAGTCGTAGCCGAACGTCGAGGAGGCACTCTCCGCGCATCCGGGACGGGCGCACTGGCGGGTCATGCCGGTGACGCTACCGGGTCCTGTCGCGACGAACGTGGATCCGGTTACGGCTCCTGGGCGCCTGCGGTCGTGGCACGCCGCTCGCGTCCCCCCTCGGCGCGCCCGACGTGCCACCATTTCCGGACCATGACCGAGGCCCTCACCGACGTCGACGCGCCCAACCAGGGCCCGGTTCCCGACCGGGACGCCTCGCCGGGCGACGTCCCGACGCCACCCTCAGGCCTCGACGGGGCCGAGCTCGAACCCCCCGAGCCGCCCGCGCCGCCGGCGCGGTTCCTCGGTCTCAGCCTGGAGGGCTGGGCGACCCTGATGATCGTCGCCGGGTGTGTGCTGTTCACCTTCTTCCAGCTCAGCTGGCGCGACGTGCTCTCAGACAGCACCCCTGCCGGGGGCGACATGGGCGCCCATGTCTGGGCTCCCGCCTACCTGCGCGACCACCTGCTGCCGCACGGCCGGCTGAGTGGTTGGACCCCGGACTGGTACAACGGCTTTCCCGCCTTCCACTTCTACATGGTGATCCCGTCGCTGGTGATCGCCCTGCTCAGCTACGTGCTGCCCTACGGGCTGGCCTTCAAGCTGGTGGCGATCAGCGGGGTGCTGTCCCTGCCGGTCGCGGGATGGGCGTTCGGCCGCCTGACCCGCCTCCCGTTCCCCGTGCCACCGCTGCTCGCGGTGGGGATGACGGTCTTCTTGTTCGACCGGTCGTTCTCGATCTACGGGGGGAACATCCCCTCGACTCTCGCCGGTGAGTTCGCGTTCAGCATCTCGCTGACCTTCGCGGTCCTGTATCTCGGCGTGCTCGGTCGGGGTCTCGAGACCGGCAGGCACCGCGGCTGGGCCGCGCTGCTGCTCGCACTCACCGCGCTCTGCCATCTCATCCCGCTGTTCTTCGCGCTCGCGGGAACGGCGATCTGGTTCGTGCTGACCCTCAGTTGGCGACGCCTCGACTCCCGAGTGCTCCTGGCGTTGCTCGGGGCGTCGGCGTCGGTGGCTGCGCTGGTGAGCGGGTTCACCGCGCTCGCCGAGGAGCTCGAGGTGGCCTGGGTGCGCTTCGGCGTGCTGTGGGCGATGGTCGCCCTGGTGGTCCTCGTGGCCGCGGTGATGGTCGTCGAGCTCCCGAGGGCGCGCTTGGTGTACCTCGCGACGGTGCTGCCGGTGGCGGGCCTGGTCAGTGCCTTCTGGACGGTGCCCTTCTACCTCCAGAGTCGTTACCTGAACGACATGGGTTGGGAGAAGAAGGAGAACTACGCCAACTACCTGTTCAGCCGGGAGAAGCTCGACCCCCAGCTCGTCGATGCCCCACCCATCAAGTGGGTTCTCGCACTCGCCGCCGTCGGTGCGCTCATGGCGGTCGTGTGGGGCCTCGCCGAGCGTCGCCGCGGCGCGATGTTGTGGATCGGCATCGCCTGTTGGGCGGCCGTGGGGTTCGTGCTCGCCCCGCAGGGCAGGCTGTGGAACGCCCGGCTGCTGCCCTTCTACTACCTCGCGCTCTACTGCCTCGCCGCCATCGGAGTGGCCTACGTGCTGCGCACGCTCGCGATCCTCTTCGCCAGGGATCCATCGCGACCCATCCGGTGGATCCCGGTCGCCGGGGCTTCGCTGTTCACGCTCGGGGCGCTCATGATGCTCGCCGTGCCGCTGCGGGCCCTGCCGGAGCGGGTCGCCGGCATCGAGTTCGTGCACCCGCGCGCCGACGGGCGCTACCAGTGGTGGTTCCTCCCGCCGACGAAGGACGACAGCTTCATCGATTCGTGGGCGAAGTGGAACTTCTCCGGCTATGAGGGCAAGCCCGCTTACCCCGAGTATTACGCCATCATGCAGACCATGGCCGAGCTCGGCCGCGAGCGTGGCTGTGGTCGGGCGATGTGGGAGCACGAGGAGCAGCACGACCGCTACGGCACTCCGATGGCGCTCATGCTCCTGCCGTTCTGGACCGACGGCTGCATCGGATCGCAGGAAGGCCTCTACTTCGAGGCGTCCAGCACGACCCCCTATCACTTCATCAACCAGGACGAGCTCTCCTCCGGCCCCTCCAACGCACAGCGTGATCTCCCCTACGGTCCCGGCCCACCCAGCCGCACTGACTTCGATCGAGGCATCCAGCACCTCCAGATGCTCGGCGTGAAGTACTACATGGCGATCAGCGACCGCATGATCGACTACGCCCGGCGCAACCCCGATCTCACCGAGGTCGCCACGTCCGGCCCCTGGGTGGTGTTCGAGGTGGCCCACAGCGAGCTGGTCACGCCCCTCGACCACGAGCCGGCGGTGGTGCGCGGCATCGAGACCTCACACAAGACCTGGCTCGAGCAGTCGATGCGTTGGTACCTGGATCCGGACCAGTGGGCGGTGCCGCTCGCGGCCAACGGGCCGGACGGCTGGCAGCGCATCGACCCCGGCGAGTCGCCGGAGCGGCGGCCCGTCGCACCCACGACGGTCTCGAACGTGCGGATCACCGACGATTCGATCGAGTTCGACGTCAGCCAGCCGGGAACGCCCGTGCTGGTGAAGACCTCGTACTTCCCGAACTGGAAGGCCTCCGGCGCACGAGGTCCCTACCGGGTAACACCGAACCTGATGGTGGTCGTGCCGACGGGTGACCACGTCGAGCTGCACTACGGCTATACGGGCGTCGACCTGCTGGGCTGGGGGCTGTCGTTCCTCGGTCTGATCGGTCTGTACTTGCTGTTCCGGGCCCGCCCGATCACCATGCCGGACGAGGATGGCGACACGACGACGCGCTCACCGGACGAGGGTGCGACAGATGGGAGCGAGCCTGATGCGCGCGCCCTGGGCGGGATTCCAGCGGACCTGAGTCCCGGGGAAGGGCGCTCCGGGGACGGGAGCTCGCCGGAGGTGCACCGCGCGTGAGTCGGCTGCGGGACGCGGGCATCGGGGCCGCCGGAGCGCTCCTCGCGGTCGGTGCCTGGCGGGCCGTCTCGCGCCGACCGCTCGCCACCAGCTGGATCCGATCGGATCTCGACCGCCGGCGCCCTCGGCCGCCGGCACCCGGCGATCTGCGTCTGACCGTCGTGGTGCCGGCCTTCGCGGAGCAGGGTCGCATCGGTGACACCGTTCGCCGACTCCGCGCTGAGCTCGACAAGGTCGCGACCGACGGCGGGTTGGAGATCATCGTGGTCGACGACGGGTCACCCGACAGCACCGCCCGGGAAGCGGAGCGGGCGGGTGCGGACCGGGTGGTCCGTCATCCCCGCAACCGCGGCAAGGGGGCGGCGGTGCGAACCGGTGTGCTTCTGGCCCGCGGACGCACGATCGCCTTCACCGATGCCGACCTCGCCTACTCACCGGATCAGATCCTCGGCCTGCTCGAGGAGGTCGAGGCCGGCTGGGACGTGGTGGTCGGGAGCCGCCGCCACACCGAGACGACCACCCTCGTACGAGCCCGGCGCCTCCGGGAGGTCGGCGGTCGGGCCATCAACCTCCTGACCCGTGCGGTGCTGCTCGGCCACTACCGAGACACTCAGTGTGGCTTGAAGGCGTTCCGTTCCGATGTGGCCAGGGTGATCTTCACCCACTGCCGCATCGACGGCTTCGCTTTCGACGTCGAGGTCTTCCACCTGATCGAGCGCTACCACCTCTCGCTGGCGGAGCTTCCCGTGCGGGTCGAGAACTCGCCCACGTCCACGGTGAAGGTCGTCCGCGACGCCCTCAAGCTCGTGCGGGACCTCTTCCGCATCCGCCGCTTCGCCCGTCAGGGGGTCTACGACCCGCTTCCGGGGGAGCTCGATCCTGGCGATCTGCCCGTGGCTTGAGCGGTCGCTCGGGCTGGAAGCCCCCGGCCCGGCAACCACTAGGGTTGGCACGCCATGGCAACCCTCAGCGCGGAATCGCTCGACCGGATCTTCAAGGCCTACGACATCCGTGGCACCGTACCCGACCAGCTCGACACCGAGGTCATCGAGCGGATCGGCGCCGCGTTCGCCCGGTTCGCCCGCGACGAGGCTGAGGCAGGTCGGCACGGTCCTGCCGACCGGGTGCTCCTCGCACACGACATGCGGCCTTCGGGTCCCGAGTTCGCGGAGGCTTTCGCCCGCGGGGTGATCTCGCAGGGTCTCGACGTGGTGCACCTAGGCCTCGCGTCGACCGACCTGCTGTTCTGGGCCTCCGGCCACTACGACGCACCCGGCGCGATGCTCACCGCGTCCCACAACCCGGCGGAGTACAACGGGGTGAAGCTCTGCTTGGCCGGCGCCAAGCCGGTGGGCATCGAGAGCGGCCTGGCCCGCATCAAGGCGGACACGCTCGCCGGCCTGCCGCCGTCCAGCAAGCCCGGCGGCACCAGCACGCTCGACGCGCTGGGGCCCTTCGTCGAGCACGTGCACTCGTTCGTCGACGTGGGGGTGCTGCGTCCGCTGCGGATCGTGGCCGATGCGGCGAACGGCATGGGTGGGCTCATCGCCCCGGCCGTGTTCTCCGGCCTCCCGTTTGAGCTCGAGGTGCTCTACGGCGAGCTCGACGGGACCTTCCCGAACCACCCGGCGGACCCGATCCAGCCCGAGAACCTCCGCGACCTGCAGGCACGGGTCGTGGAGACCGGCGCCGACGTGGGCCTCGCGTTCGACGGGGATGCCGACCGGGTGTTCCTGGTGGACGATCGGGGTGAGCCGCTGTCAGGCTCGCTCACGACGGCCATCGTGGCATCCGCGATCCTCGACAAGCACCCGGGCTCGACGATCCTCTACAACCTCATCTGCTCGAAGGCGGTGCCCGAGATCATCCGTGAGAAGGGCGGGACGCCGATCCGTACCCGGGTGGGGCACTCGTTCATCAAGCAGGTGATGGCGGAGACCGGTGCCGCGTTCGGTGGAGAGCACTCCGGCCACTACTACTTCCGGGACAACTACCGCGCGGACTCCGGGATCATCGCTGCCCTCGTGGTTCTCGAGGTGCTCTCCCGCGCCGGTGAGCCCCTCTCGTCGCTTCGCGTCCCCTACGAGCGGTACGCGGCCTCTGGGGAGATCAACACCAGGGTGCGTGACGCGGCTGCGGTGATCGAACGGGTTGCGGCGCACTACGCCGACGCTGAGCAGGACCGACTCGACGGTCTCACTGTCGACCTCGGCGACTGGTGGTTCAACCTTCGCCCGTCCAACACCGAACCGCTGCTCCGGCTGAACCTCGAGGCGCGCGATCGCGAGTCCTGTGAGCGCCACGTCGAGGAGGTGCGGGCGCTCATCGCCGCAGCAGACGATGCAACGAAGGGAACGTGAGCATGGCACTCGACCCTCAGCTCCTCGAGATCCTGGCCTGTCCCGAGGACAAGGGACCGCTGCTCTACTTCGAGGATGAGAACGTGCTGTACAACCCCCGCCTCAGGCGTTGCTACGACATCCGCGACGGCATCCCGATCATGCTGATCGACGAGGCGAGGACCGTCGACGATGATGAGCACGCTCGGCTGATGGCGAAGGCCGACGCGGAGGGGATCCGTCCGACCTTCGAGGAGTGAGGCGATGGTGAGCGACGTCCTCGACACGCTCGGCATGTTCGACGCTGCGGCCGCGCTGCCCGAGCAGGTCGTGCAGGCGGTCGAATCTGCACGGTCGGTCACCGGACCGCTTCCCGCCCACGACGACATCGAGAACGTCGTGGTGCTGGGGATGGGTGGCAGTGGCATCGGCGGTGACATCGTCCGCGAGATCGCGGGACCCTTCATGCCGATCCCCGTCGTCGTCCACAAGGGCTACGGGATCCCGAACTTCATCGGGGAGGGGACCCTGGTCTTTGTGCTCTCCTTCTCGGGGAACACCGAAGAGACGGTCGAGGCCGCCTCGGAGGCCGCGTCCGCGGGGGGACAGCTGGTCGTGGTCAGCCACGGAGGTGAGCTCGCTGAGCTCGCTGACCAGTGGGGCGCCGCGCAGATCCGGGTGCCCGACGGCATCCCGATGCCCCGGGCGGCCATCGGCGCGCTCGGGATCCCCCCTCTGGTGGTGCTCGAGCAGGTCGGCCTGTTCCCGGGGGCCTCCGCCTGGATCGACTCGGCGGTCGCGCAGCTGCGCGTCCGCCGGGATGAGCTGGGCGCGGACGGCAACATCGCCCAGCGGCTGGCCCGTCGCATCGACCGGCAGCTGCCGATCATCTACGGCGGCGGCGGACTCGGCGGGCTGGCGGCGCTGCGGTGGAAGAACCAGTTCAACGAGAACGCCAAGATCCCCGCCTTCTGGAACCAGGTGCCCGAGCTCTGCCACAACGAGCTGTGCGGCTGGGGTCAGCACGGCGATGTGACCCGGCAGGTGTTCCGGCTGATCGAGCTGCGCCACGACTTCGAGCACCCGCAGGTCACGCGCCGCTTCGACCTGGTCAACGAGTTCGTCGAGGAGGTCGTCGCGGCGATCGAGGTGGTGGAGGCCCGCGGTGAGGGAGCGCTCGCCCAGCTGTTCGACCTCGTGCTGATCGGCGACTTCGTGAGCCTCTACCTGGCCGCGCAGTCCGACGTCGACCCGGGCCCCGTCCCGGTGCTCGATCTCATGAAGGAGCGGCTCGCACGGCGCGCCTGAGCGTCGCCGGATGGGCGTCGCCGCACTCGGTGGGCTGGACCGCGGCGACTACACTCCCGGTCGGGCTGTAGCAGTGACCGGTGTCAGAAGACCCCAGCCCGACGAGGGGAGCAGATTCGCCTCGGATCCGTCGCGGACTTCTTCAATCTGAGCTGGGAGACACCATGACCATCACCACGGCCTTCGCCGACGCCAAGGACTTCCGTGTCGCCGACCTGAGCCTGGCCGCCTTCGGCCGCAAGGAGATCCAGCTCGCGGAGCACGAGATGCCGGGTCTCATGGCGCTTCGGGCCGAGTACGCCGACGAGCAGCCGCTGCGCGGGGCCCGCATCACCGGCTCGCTGCACATGACGATCCAGACCGCGGTGCTCATCGAGACCCTCACCGCTCTCGGTGCCGAGGTGCGCTGGGCGAGCTGCAACATCTTCTCGACCCAGGATCACGCCGCGGCCGCGGTGGTGGTCGGGCCGGACGGCACGCCGGACGACCCTCGGGGGGTACCCGTGTTCGCCTGGAAGGGCGAGACCCTCCAGGAGTACTGGTGGTGCACCGAGCAAGCCCTGCGCTGGCCAGTCAACGAGGACGGCACCCCTTCGGGACCGAACATGATCCTCGATGACGGCGGCGATGCCACCCTGCTCGTGCACAAGGGGGTGGAGTTCGAGCGGGCGGGGAAGGTGCCCGAGCCAAGCGAGGACGACAGCGAGGAGTGGGCAGTGGTGCTTGGTCTTCTGCGCCGCACCCTCGAGGAGGACCCGCGCCTGTGGCACCGCATCGCCGAGGGCATCAAGGGCGTCACCGAGGAGACCACCACCGGCGTGCACCGGCTCTACCAGATGCAGCAGCTCAACCAGCTGCTCTTCCCTGCGATCAACGTCAACGACTCGGTGACCAAGTCGAAGTTCGACAACCTCTACGGGTGCCGCCACTCCCTCATCGACGGGATCAACCGGGCCACCGACGTCATGATCGGGGGCAAGGTGGCCGTGGTGTGCGGCTACGGCGATGTGGGCAAGGGCTGTGCGGCTTCACTGCGTGGCCAGGGGGCTCGGGTGATCATCACGGAGGTCGACCCGATCTGTGCCCTCCAGGCGGCCATGGAGGGCTATGAGGTCAAGCGGATCGAGGACGTGCTCGACGAGGCCGACATCTTCATCACCGCCACCGGGTGCAAGAACGTCATCACGGCGGAGCACATGGCCCGCATGAAGCACCAGGCGATCGTGGGCAACATCGGCCACTTCGACAACGAGATCGACATGGCGGGTCTGAAGCGGCTCTCCGACGTGCAGCGGATCAACATCAAGCCCCAGGTCGACGAGTACGTCTTCCCTGACGGGCACTCGGTGATCATCCTCGCGGAGGGCCGGCTGTTGAACCTGGGGTGCGCCACCGGGCACCCGAGCTTCGTGATGTCGAACAGCTTCTCCAACCAGGTCATCGCGCAGATCGAGCTGTTCACCCACAACGACTTCTACGAGCGCCGGGTGTACACGTTGCCCAAGCATCTCGACGAGAAGGTCGCACGGCTGCACCTCGACGCGCTGGGCGTGAAGCTCACTCGGCTCACCGAGGAGCAGGCTGCGTACCTCGGAGTGTCTCCCGACGGGCCGTTCAAGCCCGACCACTATCGGTATTGACCCTCGGGCCGGGGGCGCGCTGGCACCCAGAGAGGAGCAGGGATGGAACAGCTCAGCGGCAAGGTCGCCGTGGTGACCGGCGCGGCGTCGGGCATTGGGCTCGCGCTCGCCAGGAGCTTCGCGGGGGAGGGCATGAGGGTGGTCCTCGCCGACATCGACGAGGCCACCCTGAACGCTGCGGTCGACGAGCTCCGAGGTGGCGGCGCGGAGGTGATCGGTGTACCCACCGACGTGGCCGATGGTGTAGCCGTCGAAGCGTTGCTCGAGGCGACGGTGGATGCCTTCGGCACAGCGCACGTGGTTTGCAACAACGCGGGGGTGGGTGCGGGCGGTCTGCTCACCGGTCTCGACGTGAAGGACTGGGAGTGGGTGCTCGGCGTGAACCTCTGGGGCGTGATCCACGGGATGCGGGTCTTCCTGCCGCTGCTCATCGAGCAGAACGAGGGGCACATCGTCAACACCGCCTCGGTCGCGGGCCTCTTCGCGGCGCCCTTCATGGCGCCCTACTGCGCCACCAAGTACGCGGTCGTGGCGATCTCTGAGTGCGCCTACAACGAGCTGGCCATGCAGGGATCGCAGGTCGGGGTCTCCGTCCTGTGCCCCGCCTGGGTACGCACCAACATCGCGGACTCGGAGCGCAATCGCCCTGCGCACCTGCAGGTGCAGCGGCCTGAGGAGCAGGTGCAGGCGTCCGCGAACATGCGGGAGATGCTGCGGTCGGTGCTCGAGAGCGGGAAGGACCCGGCCGAGGTCGCCGCGCAGGTCGTCGACGCCGTGCGCACCGGACGCTTCTACATCGTGACCCACGACGAGAGCCTCCCGGCCATCAGGGCGCGCATGCAGGCGATCCTGGACAACGCTGCGCCCCCGCTGCTGACGCCCTGAGCGGGTGACCGGTCCCCCCTGGCGAACCTGTCAGCGAGCGTGTCGTTTTCCGCCCGTGTGGCTGACAGGTTCGGGGTGCAGGGCGAACCTGTCAGCGAGCGTGTCGTTTTCCGCCCGTGTGGCTGACAGGTTCGGGAACTGTCCCACCCCCTTCGTAGGGTCGACTCGTGCTCTCGTTCGTCCTGCCGCCGTCCTGTGGGGTGTGCGGGAGGCCCGGTGCCTCTCCGTGTGCCGGGTGTGCGGCGAGGCTCCAGCCGGCCGCGGAGGCTGATCCACCGGAGGGTCTGTGCTCTTGTCGGGCGCTGATCAGCTACGAAGGCACTGGTCGCCTGCTCGTCACCTCTCTGAAGTACCGCAACCACCGGCAGGCGCTGGTCCGCCTGGCGGTCCCGATGGCCCATCTCGTCGATCCGTCGATGCTCGATGTGGTGACCTGGGCTCCCACGACACGTGCTCGGCGGCGGGCCCGGGGCTTCGACCACGCCGAGCTCCTCGCGGCCGCCGTCGCCCGTGAGCTGCGTCGCCCCTGCCGGCGGCTGCTGGTCCGTGTGGCCGGTGGCTCCCAGACCGGTCAGTGTCTGGCTGACCGCTGCCGCGGGCCCTTGTTCAGCGCCCGACCGGTGGGGGGTCTGCGGGTCCTCGTCGTCGACGACGTGGTCACCACAGGCAGCACGCTGGCCCGGTCGGCCGCCGCGCTGCAGCAGGCGGGCGCTGCTGCCGTGCACGGGCTGGCGCTCGCTCGAACCCCCCTCAGAGGTCGCGCCGTGCGGCCTGGCGCCCGAGGGGCACCCTGCGATGCCGCGGCCTGCGCGAACGTCGACCGCGAGGCGCGATGAGCTTGCCGGTGTCCAGCGGTCCTGAGGCGGCGGAGGGCACCAGCGGGGTGCAGGTGCTCAAGTGGGAGGACCACCGAGCCGAAGAAGGAGGAGAAATCACAACGTGGTGATCTTCCACAACGAGGCGGATGATGCAACCCACTCAGATCCAGGTCGAGCGATCTCTCGAAGCGTTGCGGGGTGGGATGAGCAGGGCGTCAGACCAGGGGACGTCTCCTGTCGAGCGCCGGATCGATGATGTGCCGGCAGCCGTGTTCGAGATCCTCGACGAAGCCCGCTCCATACGGCTCGATCGTCTGGAGCAGGCCCGCAGGCGTCTCGAAGCTGGCGAGCAACCGAGCGCTGATGACTTGGCCCGACGAATGGTCGGTCGGTTGGTCTGCGACCGGCTCCGCTGATCGGGTCACCATGTCGGAGGGCCCCATGTCGATGCCGTCGATGTCACGTCGGTGAGGTCAGGCCATCTTCGCTGGGATCCGATCGAAGTGGCACGACCGCACCATCCGGGTGCTGGTGCTTGACGAGTCGCCCCTGTTCAGGCGGCAGCTCATCGTCGCGCTCGAGCGGCACCCGGATGTGGAGGTGATGGCGGAGGCCGCAGACAGCGAGACGGCCATCCGCCAGACCGCCGAGCTCAGCCCGGACGTCGTCTTCCTCACCCTGCGGCTCCCGAGCCTGGGAGGGGTCCGCACCGCACTGTCGCTGCGCGAGATCGCCCCTGATCTGGAGATCGCCCTGATCGTCGGTCCGGACGACGATCGGGAGCTGGGACGCGCGGTCCGTGCCGGTGTCACCGGGTTCGTTCCCTGGGAGTCGGCCACCGCGCGCTGCGGCAACATCGCCCGGAAGCTCCTCCAGGGGCATCCGGTCCTGACCACTGAGGCCGCGCGAGCTGTGCTGGCCGAGTACGAGCGCGAGGGGCGCAACGCCGCATCGAGCACGGGCGCGCTCGGTGCTCCCGTGCTCGATGGGCGCGAGCGTGGGGTGCTCGAGCGACTCGCGGCGGGGCGGTCGCTGCCGGAAGCCGGCGCGGACCTCGATCTCACGTCCGCCACCGCCGCGAGCCTGGCCCGGAACGCGCTGATGAAGCTGAGCGGTCACGCCAGGACGCAAGCCGTGCTCCACGCAGCCTCGGCCTCGACGGCCGCGGACGCCTCGAGATCGACCGCCGGCTGAGCGCGCACCCGCTGACTGCCGGCGCTGCTCGCCGCCGGTACACTCGGTCGTCTCATGGGCGTGTTCGACAAGCTCTTGCGGGCCGGCGAGGGCAGGAAGGTCCGGGCTCTGCAGGCGCTGGTGCCCGACATCAACGCACTCGAGCCGGAGATGCAGGCGCTCTCCGATGCGGAGCTGCGGGCCAAGACCGGCGAGTTCCGTCAGCGGCTCGACAAGGGCGAGGACCTCGATGACCTGCTCATCGAGGCGTTCGCGGTGGTGCGCGAGGCCGCGGTGCGCGTCATCGGGCAACGCCACTACGACGTGCAGCTGATGGGGGGCGCCGCACTGCACTTCGGCTGGGTTGCGGAGATGAAGACGGGGGAGGGCAAGACCCTCGTCTCGACCCTCCCGGTGTACCTCAACGCCCTCAACGGCAGGGGTGTCCACGTGGTGACGGTGAACGACTACCTCGCCACCCGCGACGCGCAGTGGATGGGTCAGGTCCACCGGTTCCTCGGCCTCAGCGTCGGGCTGGTCGTCCCCGGACAGCTCGACCCGAGCTACAAGCGAGCCCAGTACGCGTGCGACATCACCTACGGCACGAACAACGAGTTCGGCTTCGACTACCTCCGCGACAACATGGCCATGAGCAGGGCCGATCAGGTGCAGCGGGGGCACGTCTACGCCATCGTCGACGAGGTCGACTCCATCCTGATCGACGAGGCCAGGACGCCGCTGATCATCTCGGGTCGGGTGGCCGATGCGGCCAAGCTCTACTACCAGTTCGCCAGCATCGCCCGCGGGCTCAAACGTGACGTCCACTACGAGGTCGACGAGGAGAAGCGCACGGTCGCCCCGACCGATGAGGGGATCGAGGCGGTCGAGAAGGCGCTTGGCGTCGAGAACATGTACGACGGCGTGTCGCAGAACCTCGTCCACCAGCTCCAGGCGGCGCTGAAGGCGAAGGAGCTGTTCAAGCGCGACAAGGACTACGTCGTCCAGAACGGCGAGGTGAAGATCGTCGACGAGTTCACCGGCCGCATCCTCGAGGGGCGTCGCTGGTCAGAGGGGCTTCACCAGGCCATCGAGGCCAAGGAGGGCGTGCGGATCAAGGAGGAGAACCAGACCCTCGCGACGGTGACCCTCCAGAACTACTTCCGCATGTACGAGAAGCTCGCAGGCATGACGGGCACCGCGCAGAGCGATGCCGCAGAGCTCGCGAACACCTACGGGCTTCAGGTGGTGCCGATCCCCACGCACCGCCCGATGATCCGCATCGACCACCCGGATCTGATCTACAAGACCGAAGACGCCAAGTTCGCGGCGGTGGTCGACGACATCGTCGAGCGCTATGAGCGCGGCCAACCCGTCCTGGTGGGCACGATCTCGGTGGAGAAGTCCGAGAAGCTCTCCCGCATGCTGGCCAAGCGGGGTGTCCCGCACGAGGTGCTCAACGCCAAGCAGCACTTCCGGGAGGCGGAGATCATCGCCCAGGCGGGTCGGCTGCACGCGGTGACGGTCGCGACCAACATGGCCGGGCGCGGTGTCGACATCCTTCTCGGTGGCAACCCGGAGGGTCTGGCCAAGCGTGACGTGGTGGCCGAGGGCCTCGACCCGGACTCCGAGGAAGGGCAGGCCCGCCTGCGCGAGCTGACCGCCAAGTACGAGCCGGAGTGCAAGGCCGAAGGCGACCGGGTGCGTGAGCTCGGCGGCCTGTACGTCCTCGGCACCGAACGGCACGAGAGCCGGCGCATCGACAACCAGCTTCGCGGGCGCGCCGGTCGTCAGGGAGATCCCGGTGAGAGCCGCTTCTACCTCTCGCTCGAGGACGACCTGATGCGCCTGTTCGCGACCGGCGCGATGGCCTGGGTCATGGGCAAGGCCCTCCCGGATGACATGCCGATCGAGGCGAAGATGGTCACCAAGGCCATCGAACGGGCGCAGAACACCGTCGAGCAGCGCAACGCCGAGATCCGCAAGAACGTCCTCAAGTACGACGAGGTGATGAACGAGCAGCGTAAGGTCATCTACAAGCGCCGCGATCAGATCCTCGACGCGGCGGACCTGCGCGAAGAGGCGCTCGAGTACCTCGCCGAAGCCGTCGAGAGCATCATCAGCACCTACTGCGTCAGCGACTACGTCGAGGAGTGGGACCTCGACGGCCTGATCCCCGAGATCAGCACCTTCTGGCCGACGCGCATCACCGCCGACGAGCTCCGTCAGCTCTCCACCACCGACGATGTCTATGAGCTGCTGATGGGAGAGGCGCTCGCCCACTACGAGGCCCGTGAGGCGGAGCTCGGCCCGGAGACCATGCGCGAGGTGGAGCGTCAGGTGATGCTGCGGATCATCGACCAGAAGTGGCGCGAGCACCTCTACGAGATGGACTACCTGCAGGAGGGCATCAACCTGCGGGCCATGGGGCAGAAGGATCCGCTGGTCGAGTGGCAGCGTGAGGGCTTCGAGATGTTCGGGGCGATGATGCGCTCGATCGCCCAGGACTTCGTCAAGTACGTGATGCACGCCCAGGTCTCGGTGGCCGAGCAGCCCCAGCCCGAGCCGGCCGTCCGGGACGTGCGGTACACGGCACCGGCAGATCCGTCTGAGGCGGGAAGCACCCTCGCTGCCGCCGCGCGGGCACAGGCGTTGTCTGAAGGTGGTGAGGTGCCACCGGAGGTCGCCAACGAGGCCCCGCAGCAGCCGATCGTGAAGAGCGAGTGGGACAAGACGCCGCGCAACGCGCCGTGTCCCTGCGGCTCCGGCAAGAAGTTCAAGCAGTGCCACGGTCGCTGACCAGCTGGCTCAGGTGAGGTCATGAAGGACTTCAGCGACGATCTCGCGTCTCTCCGCCGCCGCTTGGAGGAGGCCCACCGCTATCTGCGGATCGACGAGCTCACCCGGGTCCGGCCGCAGCTCGAGACGGAAGCCTCGAGGCCCGATCTGTGGGATGACCCGGAGGTCGCTCGCAAGGTGACCGCCGAGCTCGCCGCGATCAACGACGACCTCGAGCTCTACACCGACCTGCTTCGTCGCCTGGAGGACGCGGAGACGCTCTTCGAGCTCGGTCGGGAGGAGGGCGATGAGTCGGTCGAGCCTGAGGTGGCAGCGGCTGTTGCCGACCTCGGGGCCCGACTCGACGAGCTTGAGCTGCGGGCCCTGTTCACCGGGGAGTACGACGAGCGCGACGCGGTGTGCGAGATCCACTCCGGTGCCGGGGGCACCGATTCGCAGGATTGGGCGGAGATGCTGCTGCGCATGTACCTGCGATGGGCCGAGAAGCGAGGGTTCACCGTCGAGCTCGACGAGGTGCAGGCGGGACAGGAAGCGGGCATCACCTCTGCCACCTTCATCGTGCACGGGCGGTACGCGTACGGGTTGATGCGCGCCGAGCGTGGAGTGCACCGGCTGGTGCGCATCTCCCCGTTCGACTCGAACGCGAGGCGCCACACGGCCTTCGCCTCCGTGGCGGTCGTGCCGTTCATGGAGGACGACGACTCCGAGATCGAGATCGACGAGAAGGACCTCCGCATCGACACGTACCGGTCGTCGGGTGCTGGTGGTCAGCACGTGAACGTGACCGACTCGGCGGTTCGCATCACACATCTCCCTACGGGGATCGTCACGTCTTGTCAGAACGAGCGGAGCCAGCATCAGAACAAGGAGCGCGCCCTGCAGATCCTGAAGGCGAAGCTCGCTGATCTGCAGCGGGCCGAGCGTGAGGCGGAGCTGGCAGCGATCTCGGGAGAGCAGAAGCGCGTCGAGTGGGGGAGTCAGATCCGCTCGTATGTCCTGCACCCCTACCAGCAGGTGAAGGACCTGCGCTCGGGTTACGAGGTCGGCAACGTCGAGGGCGTGCTCGACGGCGATCTCGACGGGCTGATGGAGGCCTATCTGCGGTGGGAGCGGTCCGCTGCTGAGCCCGTGGGGGAGTAGGTGCCGCGGGTTGATCCCACGAACCTGTCAGGCGGGTGGGTGGTTTTCGACCGTTGGGCTGACAGGTCGGTGGGGAGCGAGCCGGGAGTCGGCGCGAGGGTTCGTGGATGGGTGGCGCGTGGGGGAGCGCGACGGTGCCACCGCCCCGGCGGCGAGCGGGTCTAGGCTTGCCCGTCGGTGCTCGCCGGGGCGGGGGGTGCGCCAGCCCAGTCCGGCCCCGCTGTAACGTGATCGCAACATGATCAGACTCGAGCACGTAACGAAGACCTACAAGGGCGACGTCGTCGCGCTGCGCGACGCCACCCTCGAGATCGAGAAGGGCGAGTTCGTGTTCCTGGTGGGCGCGTCCGGTTCGGGGAAGTCCACCTTCATCCGGTTGCTCAACCGTGAGGAGGTCCCCGATGCGGGCCGGATCTTCGTCGCGGGGAAGGACATCGGCGCGCTCTCGCCCTGGAAGGTCCCCTTCCTCCGCCGCAACATCGGCTGTGTCTTCCAGGACTTCAAGCTGCTGTCGAACAAGACGGTGTTCGAGAACGTCGCCTTCGCGCTCGAGGTGATCGGCCGACCCCGTCAGGTGATCCGCACCCAGGTGCCCGCCATCCTCGAGCTGGTCGGGCTCGGCGACAAGGCATCCCGCTTCCCGCACGAGCTGTCAGGCGGCGAGCAGCAGCGGGTCTCGATCGCCCGGGCGTTCGTCAACCGGCCGCTGGTCCTGCTCGCGGACGAGCCCACCGGCAACCTCGACCCCGCCACGTCGGTCGGCATCATGCGCCTGCTCGACCGCATCAACAAGACCGGCACCACGGTGGTGATGGCTACCCACGACCGAGGCATCGTCGACACGATGCGTCGGCGCGTCATCGAGCTCGACCGTGGTTCCATCGTCCGCGACCAGGCACGCGGCGTCTACGAGTAGGACAGCATGGCCATCAAGCTCGATTACGTCATCCGCGAGACGGGGAGCAACCTCGCGCGCAACATCACCATCACCATCGCGTCGATCCTCACGGTGATGGTTTCGTTGTTCCTGGTCGGCTTCTCCCTGATGGTGAGCCAGGGCGTTCGCAACGCCACCGAGCGCTGGCAGGAGGGCGTGGAGTTCGTCGTGTTCATGAACGCCGACGCGACCGAGGAGCAGATCAGCTCGGTGCGCGCCGACCTCGAGAGCAGTCCCGAGGTGCAGCGGGTCACCTTCGTCGACAAGAGTGAGGCCTACGAGGAGTTCAAGCGGCTGTTCTCGGACTCCCCCGAGCTGGTCGACAGCGTGACCCCGGAGATCCTGCCGTCATCGTTCCGGGTGGAGCCCGTGACCAAGGACGCCGATGTGGTCCAGGCTCTCGGCAACCAGTTCCAGAAGCGCCCGGGTGTCCTCAAGGTGGTGTTCGCCAGTGACACCATCCGCCTCATCCAGCAGCTGTCCAGCCGATTGACGATCGGCATGGCGGTCGTGGCAGTCATCCTGCTCGGAGCGGCGCTGCTGCTCATCCTCAACACGATCCGCATGGCGATGTTCGCCCGCCGAAGGGAGATCGAGGTCCAGAAGCTGGTCGGTGCCACGAACTGGTTCATCCGTGTGCCGTTCATGGTTGAGGGTCTCGTGCAGGGCATCGTCGGTGCGGCGATGGCCATCGTCATGCTCGTGGTCTTCCGGCCGTTCTTCGAGAGCTGGCTGCCCGAAGACGAGTTCCCCCTCTTTAGCGCCCTCACCACCAGCAGCGTGGAGGCCTTCTGGATCTACGTGGTGATCGGCGTGGTCGGTTGCCTGATCGGCACCATCGGTGCCGGCGTGGCGGTCACTCGCTTCCTCGACGTGTGAGATCCCGACCATGAGGGTCCGACGGTCGATCGCCGCGATCGCAGCGCTCGTCCTGGCCCTCCCGCTCGGAGCTCCAGCGGCGCGGGCACAGAGCTCCTCCCAGGTCGAGCTCGAGTACGAGGAGGTGCTCGCCGAGGAGGCCGAAGCCCGCCGGGACTACGAGGCTGCGGTGGCGCGCCAGTTCGAGCTGACCGAACAGGTGCAGCATCTCGACGTCGAGATCGCCGCGAAGCAGTCTGATCTGCGCACGGCGCAGGAGGATCTCGCCGCGGCCGAGCGCCGAGCGGTCGAGACCCAGGCGAGGCTCGAGGAGACCGAGCGCCGGCTCGAGGAGGAGCGGCGCCGCTTTCGAGCTCAGGCGGTGGCCGCGTACATCGACGGCGGCTCGGCGCCGTACGCGGGCCTCTCCGCGGCGCTGAGAGGCGGCGAGAGCTTCGACGCGCTGGTCAAGAGCCAGGTGTACGCGTCGGCGGTGGTCATCGACCGCAAGCAGGTCGTCGAACGGTTCTCGAACCTGCGGGAGGAGGTCGAGCGGCTGAGCGACGAGGCCGACCGACTGCGTGCCGAGGCCCGAGCGGCACGCGACGAGGTGGCGGGCCGGGTCGCCGAGCTCGAGCAGCAACGGCGCGAGCGCGCCGAGGCCCAGGTGCAGGCGGAGGCAGCCGCCGCGGAGGCTCAGCGACTCTCGGCTGAGCTCGAGCTGAAGCGGCGGATGTACGAGCTGCGGTACGCCGAGCTGGTGACCCAGTCCGACTCGATCCGTGAGCTGCTGGCGCGGCGACAGAGCGGACAGGAGCCAGCTGCTGCGACCTACGGCATCTTCCTCAACCCGGTGAGGGGCGGGCGGGTGGTCTCCGGCTACGGCATGCGGGTGCATCCCGTGCTCGGGGTGGAGCGGATGCACGCCGGGCTCGACATCGATGGCGCACAAGGCGAGCCGGTGCGTGCATCTGCCGACGGTGTGGTGGTGCTCGCCGAGGAGCGCGGTGGCTACGGGCTCACGGTCGTGATCGACCATGGCAACCAGCTCGCCACCCTCTACGGGCACCTGAGCGCGCTGGCGGTGCGAGCGGGTGACGTGGTTGCGCGTGGACAGGTCATCGGTGGGGTGGGCAGCACCGGTCTGTCGACCGGACCGCACTGCCACTGGGAGGTGCGGGTCCTCGGGTTGCCCGTCGACGGGACGCCGTACCTGTCGAAGGCGCCTGACTGAGCCGCTTCGCCCTGCCGCCATCAGCCCGTCAACCCGATGAACCTCCTGGACCGGTCCGGCGCCCAGCCGGCACCCTGTCGTGTCCCGCTCGTGCCCACTCCCCGCCCGAACCCATCTCCCGGCGGTCCGGCCGCCCCGCACGTGCGAGCATCGGGCATGAACTTCACCGAGATCCTCTACGACGTCGACGGTCCCATCGCGACCATCACCCTGAACCGGCCGGAACGGATGAACGCCTTCACCATCACCATGCAGCGCGAGATGGTGGCCGCGCTCGATCTCGCCGACGCCGACGACGACGTGCGGGTCGTCATCGTCACCGGCGCGGGCAGGGGCTTCTGCGCCGGGGCCGATCTGAGTGCGGGTGGCGCGACCTTCGATGCTGACGCGGTGCACGAGGCAACCACTGGCGCGGGACCCGCGACCGGGCCGCAGCGCTACCCGCGGGACTTCGGCGGGCTGCTCACCCTGCGCATCTTCCAGATGCTCAAGCCGGTGATCGCGGCGATCAACGGGCCGGCGGTCGGCATCGGCTTGACCATGACCCTCCCCATGGACATCCGCCTGGCGGCCGACGACGCGAAGCTCGGGTTCGTCTTCGCCGGCCGAGGGATCGTCCCCGAGGCCGCGTCGAGCTGGTTCCTCCCCCGGATCGTCGGCATGAGCCAGGCGCTGGAGTGGTGCCTGACGGCGCGGGTGTTTCCCGCCGAGGAGGGCCTCCGAGGTGGTTTGATCCGAAGCTTGCACCCCAGGGGTGAGCTGTTGCTTGCCGCGCGCCAGCTGGCCGAGGAGATCGCCACCAACGCGGCACCGGTTTCGGCCGCGCTGACCCGTCAGATGCTGTGGCGGATGGTCGGCGAGGGCCACCCGATGGCGGCGCACCGGATCGACTCGCGGGGCATCTACTCGACCGGGCGGTCGCCCGACGCCCGCGAGGGGGTCATGGCCTTTCTCGAGAAGCGAGCTCCGGTCTGGAAGATGCGTCCCTCGACGGACCTGCCGGAGTGGTATCCGTGGTGGCAGGAGCCCGAGTACGAGTGAGGCTGCGAGCACGCCCCGAGCCGTCCCCCGTGAGCGGATCGGGGGCGGGGGAACCTCAACCGAAGTACGGCGGCTCGTTGCCCGGCTTCCACTTGATGTTGCAGCCCATGCTCGGGTGCTGTTCGCCGGGCACCTCCCGTCCGGCCAGCACCGCCTCGACGGCTGCTCGCAGGTCGGCTCCCGTCACCGGGCGGTCGTTCCCCGGCCTGCTGTCATCGAACTGGCCGCGGTAGACGAGCTTGCGGGCCGCGTCGAACAGGAAGAAGTCGGGTGTGCAGGCGGCACGGTACGCCTTGGCGACCGTCTGGTCCTCGTCGAAGAGGTAGGGGAAGTCCCAGCCCACCTGGCGGGCGAAGACCACCATCTGCTCGGGCGAGTCGTCGGGGTAGGCATCGACGTCGTTGCTGTTGATCCCGACGACCGCGACCCCGGCTGCCATCCACCGATTGGTCAGCAACCCGAGTTCGCGGGCGATGTGCTTCACGTAGGGACAGTGGTTGCTGAGGAAGATCACCAGCAGCGCCGGCGCGCCGCGGAAGTCGTCGAGCGTGACCCGCCCACCCCCGCGGGGATCGGGGAGGTCGAACGGTGGCGCCGCCGTGCCCAGTGGCAGCATCGTCGAGTTGACCGCGACCATGGCCTTCACTCTACGGTGCCGTGGGTGGAGTGGAAGCCGGTGGCGGCCTCCGAGATGCTCCCACCGGGAGCGGTCCTCGGGGTGCGAGTCGGCGACGTCGAGCTGGTGGTGTGGCGGACCGCCTCGGGGGAGGTGGCTGCGATGGACGCCCGCTGCCCTCACCAGTGGACCCATCTCGGCGACGCGGGGGTGGTCGATGGTGACGAACTCGTCTGCACCGCCCACTGCTGGCGCTTCGACCGGGACGGACGTGGCTCCAAGGTGAACGTGCGTGGTCGGCGGGACCCGAAGGCCGATGTCGAGGTGCACCCGAGCCGCGAGCGTGGGGGGATGATCGAGGTGCGGGTCGTACCGCCCCCGGTCAAGGATCCACCCCGGGGTACAGACGGCGTGGCAGGTTGAGGTCATGTCCGACGAGATGGCCGGCAGCCCGCTGCTGCCAGACGAGCGTGAGGCCGCTGCGCCGCCGCAGCGCATGCCTCCGTGGGTGCCTCGGGCGGTCGCGCTGTTCATGGTCGGCCTCGGGTCCCTGCTCGTCGTGCAGTGGATGCTCGACCGCCTCCAGACGTTGCTGCTCGACGTGCTCGTCGCCCTGTTCGTGTCCTTCGCGCTGGAGCCCGCCGTCAACTGGCTGCAGCATCGCGGTTGGCGGCGTGGTCTGGCCACGGCGGCGGCGTTCGTCGGCCTGCTGATCTTCCTCGTCGTCTTCCTGTTCGCGATCGGGGCGGTGGTCGTCGATCAGGTCTCGCAGTTCATCGACCAGAGCGACGAGTACGCGCAGAAGATGGCTGACCTCGTGAACGACCGCTTCGGCGCCAACGTCTCGGTCGATCAGCTGCGTGACGAGCTGACCCGGGAGGACGGCCCCGTCCGTGGGTTCGCCACCCGCATCGCGGGCAACGTGCTGGGCATCGGGTTGAGCGCCCTCGGGGCGGTCTTCCGCCTTCTCACCATCGGCCTGTTCACGTTCTACCTGGTCGCGGACGGGCCGAAGCTCCGCCGGTCGGTGTGCTCCTCCCTCCCCCCGAGCCGCCAGCAGCGGGTGCTCGAGACCTGGGAGATCGCCATCGACAAGACCGGCGGCTACCTCTACTCACGATCGTTGCTCGCAGGGTTGTCGACGCTCGTGCACTGGATCGTCTTCGAGCTGCTGGGCGTCAACTACGCCCTGGCGCTCGCGCTCTTCGTGGGCATCGTCTCCCAGTTCGTCCCGACCGTGGGCACCTACCTTGCAGGCGCACTGCCTGTCCTCGTGGCGCTGGCCTCCGACCCCGCGCAGGCGCTGTGGGTGCTCGTGGTGGTGGTCGGCTACCAGCAGGTCGAGAACTACCTCTTCGCGCCCCGGATCACCGCCCGGACGATGCAGCTCCACCCCGCGGTGGCCTTCGGAACGGTCATCGCCGGGGCGTCCCTGTTCGGAGCGGTCGGCGCACTCCTGGCACTCCCCGCCGCCGCCGTCCTCCAAGCGCTGGGGGGTACCTACCTCGCCCGCCACGAGGTCATCCAGAGCCCGATGACCACCGAGCCTCGTCGGAGATCGCCGCGCGCCCGGTTGACTGGAGGTCGATCGCGCGAGGATGGGGACTGAGCGAGCACGGCTTCACCCCGCGCACTACGACCAAGGAGGCTCGTCGAGATGGCAAACCCGGTTCTCACCCCCGAGCGGTGGCAGAGGGAGCTCTCCGACGACCAGCCGGGGTGGGCAGCCCCTCAGGTCGGCGCCGGCACCGCCTACGGCGCCCGGGTCAGCGGTGAGCCGCCTACGCCATGGGTCGGTGCATCGACGATGACCGTAGGCGGCACGCTGACGGCCACCGGCGTGCTGTTCCTGTGCATCCTGCTCACCGGATGGGTGGGTTGGACGCAGGTCAGCCAGCGGCTCGTCCCCACTCGGCTGCCCGACGGCACGGTCGTGAGCGAGATCGTCACCGACTACCCGGGGTGGGTGCTGTTCCCGATGCTCGGGGCGGTCGTGCTGGCGTTCGTCACGATCGCGAAGCCGCGGTTGGCCCGGTTCCTCGCGCCGCTCTACGCGCTGGGCTACGGCTTTGCCATCGGGGCCATCTCGCACATGTACGACCTGCAGTACGACGGCATCGTCCTGCAGGCGGTCGGAGCGACGCTCGCCGTGCTCGGCGCGATGTTCTTCCTCTACGCAACGCGGATCATCAAGGTCACCCAGCGCTTCGCGATGGTCGTGACGGGGGCGACCGCGGGCATCTTCCTGCTCTACGTCGTCACGTGGATCGCCTCGATCTTCGGTGCCGACGTCGCCTTCTGGCGGGAGCCGAGCCTGCTCGGCATCGGCATCTCCGTGGTGATCTGCGTCGTGGCGGCGCTGAACCTGGCCATCGACTTCGCCTTCATCGAGCAGGCCGCGAGATCCGGTGCGCCCAAGTACATGGAGTGGTACGGCGCATTCGGCATCACCGTCACCCTCGTGTGGCTCTACCTCGAGATGCTGCGGCTGCTCGCGCTGCTGCGCCAGCAGTAGCCAGGGCAAGTCGCTCGACAGCGAGCGTCGCGGAGCTCGTTGGTCGAAGCTCGCTGGTCGGGGTCGCCTCGCTCGCCCGTTCGACCGGACCCTCCTCGACCATCACCCCCTCCATCGGAGGGAATAGCCGGGGATCAACAGGGGTTGTGAATACCCACAGGGGTATCAGTGGGATCCCCTCTGACGAACGAGGAGTGCCGCATGGCGACGGTCGCGCTGACGAAGGACACCTTCGAATCGACGGTCCGTGACAACCCGATGGTGCTGATCGACTTCTGGGCGTCGTGGTGCGGGCCGTGCATGCGGTTCGCTCCCGTCTACGAGAAGGTTTCTGAGGAGCATCCCGATATCGTCTTCGGCAAGGTCGACACGGAAGCGGAGCCGGAGCTTGCTGGCGCCTTCCGCGTCCAGTCGATCCCGACGCTCATGATCATCCGTGATCAGATCGTGCTCTACAGCCAGCCAGGAGCCATCGGTGAAGCCGCTCTCGAGGACCTGGTCCGCCAAGCGAGTGAGCTGGATATGGACGAGGTCAGGCGTCAGATCGCAGCCGAGCAGGCCCGATCCGGCGTATGAGCTCTCGGCCGGCGTCGGCAAGGGTCTCCCTCCCACTCCCGCCACCAGTGCCGGCGCCGGCCGACCCTCTCCTGTCAGTCGGGGGGAGGGGTGCCTGACGAAGCACCCGACCCGTGTCATGATCTGGTCATGACCGGTGCGTCCTACCGTGGACGTCTGCTCGTCGCCACGCCTGTGATCGGCGACCCGAACTTCCACCGGACGGTGGTGTTCCTGCTGGAGCACAACTCTGAGGGGGCTCTCGGGCTGGTGCTCAACCGGCCCACCGACGTTTCGGTGATCGATCCGCTGCCCGAGTGGGAGGGGCTCGCCGCCTCTCCCAGGGTCGTCTTCGTCGGAGGCCCGGTCGAACAGGGTGCGGCGATCGGGCTGGCCCAGCGGCGGCCGGCGCATGTCGGCGATGATGGGTTCAGCCCCGTGCTCGGGCTCATCGGTACCCTTGACCTCTCCCGTGATCCCCACGAGATCGACGACACGATCGAGCGGGTGCGGGTGTTCGCGGGGTACGCCGGATGGGGTCCGCAGCAGCTCGAGCACGAGCTCGCCGCCGGCGCGTGGGTGGTGGTCGACGCCCACCCCGATGACATCCTCTGTGACGACCCCGCGGAGCTGTGGGAGCAGGTGCTCCGCCGCCAGGGCGGCGACCTGGCACTGTTGAGCTACTGCCCGCCCGATCCGTCGCTCAACTGACGCTCAGCTGACGTCGGTCTCGTCGTCAGCTGACGTCGGTCGCCAGACTGGCGGGCGCCCCGGGCACGCAGGACCACCACGATCGTCACGACAAGGATCACCACCGAGGCGATCGCGAGCGGGAGGCCGGTGGCGCGCCCGGGCGTGGAGTCCCGCTCGACGGGCCTGCTCAGCCGCGTCACGTCGAGGTCACGCCCCGGCGAAGGTTCGGCCGGTGCCTCCTGGACAGCTGCGGCCCGTGCGACCGGGATCGCCAGGGCGGTCGTGGCCTGGGTCACGAGAGCCGTCACCACGAGGCAGGAGCTGAGCAGCACAGCTCGGACTGCGACGCGCATCACGGTTGAAGGGTAGGTGGTCCGGCTGCGCCAGCCACCCGCGCCTTCCTTCGCTCCCGTCCGCCCGGCTGGTCTGCCACCGTGGGGCTGGTCAGGCCGCGAACGCGGATCGCAGGGCGTTAGCCGCCTCCGAGACCGCGCGCGAACCGGCGGGCAGGAGCTCGCCCATCGAGAAGAACCCGTGGATCTGCCCCTCATAGCAGGTGTGCATCACCTCGACCCCAGCCTGGCGCATGCGCTCCGCGTACGCCTGGCCCTCGTCGCGCAGGGGATCGAGCTCCGCGGTGATCACCAGCGCGGGTGGGAGGTCGGCGAAGGTGTCGAGCTGCGCATACAGCGGTGAGACCCGCGGATCCCTCGGATCGGCGCCGTGGAGGTAGTGGTCGATGAACCAGCGCATGGTGTCGGCCTCGAGCAGATAGCCGGAGGCGTTCTCGACGTAGGAGGGATGGGACGCGGTCGCGTCGACCACCGGATACACGAGCAGCTGGAAGACGAACCCATCGACCTCCTGGGCCACCACCGCGGCCAGGTTGCCACCGGCCGAGTCCCCGCCGACCGCCACCCGCCCGGGGTCGCCCCCGAGCTCGGCCGCGTGCTCGAGCAGCCACTCGCCCACGCTGATGCACTCCTCGACGGCTTGAGGGAACGGTGCTTCGGGCGCGAGCGAGTAGTCGACCGACACGACGATGCAGCCCGCCTGCGTCGCCAGCTGAGCGCAGACCGGGAGGCTGAGCTCGGAGCTGCCGATCACCCATCCGCCACCGTGGAACCAGGTCAGCACCGGGAGGGGAGCCTCGCCGTGCGGGGTGACCACGTGAACGGGGACGCCGGCGATCTCCCGCCGCTCGATGCTCGAGACG
Source organism: Acidimicrobiales bacterium (assembly GCA_037478855.1). Classification (GTDB taxonomy): domain Bacteria; phylum Actinomycetota; class Acidimicrobiia; order Acidimicrobiales; family Acidimicrobilacustridaceae; genus Rhabdothermincola. The sequence continues at coordinate 37,511 of JBBFLY010000017.1, forward strand.
TCCGGGAGCGTCCCCGCGCTCATCGACGTGAGGCGCGCGTAATCCTCCCGGGCCTCCTCAGGGGTCCGCTGTGTGATCGGTGGCCCGCCGAGTTGGGCGATGAGGTCCAGGATCTGCTGCGTTGCGGGGTCGGGTGGCATGCGAACCTCACGGGCGATGACGGGATTGCCGGCACGGTAGCCGAGGGTTCTCGAGCGTGCCGGAGCGGCGCGGGGAAGGGCAGCAACCCGGCCGGTACGCTCTTTTCGTGCGGTCGGGACTGAACTTCGTGGTCGCCGGCGTACCCGTACGGGTGTTGCCCACCTTCTTCCTGGTGAGCCTGCTGCTCGGGCTTGGATACGGCGACGCGCTCCTCGTCGGCCTGTGGGGCGGCGTGGTGTTCGCTTCAGTTCTCGTCCACGAGCTCGGGCACGCCGGCGCCTACCGCCGCTTCGGATCCGACGCGGTGATCGTGCTCCACAGCTTCGGGGGGCTGACCGTGGGTCGCTCGCTGCCGGCCGGGCGCGAGCTTGTGGTGAGCCTGGCCGGTCCCGCATCGAACCTGCTGATCGGGGTTCCGCTGCTCGTGCTCGATCACGCAGGGCCCGTCAGCGGGTCGACCTCCGGGGCCGTGCTGGCGATGGCCATCTGGGTGAACGTCGGC
>JBBFLY010000017.1:38163-46858 GCA_037478855.1 Acidimicrobiales bacterium
GGCTGGGGTCTGTTGAACCTGGTTCCGATCCTTCCCCTCGACGGTGGCAGGGCCCTCGCAGCCCTGCTCTCGCTCGTCACCCGTCGGGACGCGACCCGCGCCGTGCACGCCGTCTCGGTGGTGACGGCCGCGGTGGCCGTCTACCTGGCGGTGCAGCTCGGCTTGGTCTTCGCCGCTGCGCTGGCCGCGTGGTTTCTGGTCGTCAACGCCCAGGCGTTCGGTCGGCGGGCCGGTCACGCGCCGGGCCCGCCAGCGGTTCCGGTGACGCAGCCTCGCAGCCTCGCATCGGCGGGTCTGCACCCGGCGGCCTCTCGGCCCCCGGTCCCACCGGCATCCGTTGCCCCGCCCGTGCCGGTCGCTCCGCCTGCCGAGCCGGTGGGCCGCGAGCGGAAGGACCCAGCAGGGTCGCCGGCGACCGAGGTCCGCTCACGACCGGTCATGCCGGGGCACCGGAGCCTCGATGACGAGGTCGGTGCCGCCATCAGGGCGGTCGCCGGCAACGAGCCGGAGCTCGCGCTCATCGCCATCGCCCGCATGCGTGCCCACGGCCTCACCCCCGAGCAGACCGTCCGGACCGACGAGCTCGAGGCGTGGGCGTGGATGCAACGGGGTGATCTCGCCTCAGCCGAGCCCTTCATCGAGGCGGTACCGCCCGACGACCCCGCCCGGGCGTTGCTCGAGGCTGGGCGGGCCGGGCTCGCCGGAGAGGGCTGGGAGCGGGCTCGCCAGCTCGCCGACCCGCACGCGGAAGGGGCGCAGCTGTCGGCCCGGTTCCTCGCCACGCTGCTCCCCGCAGACGGCGTGCAGCCCTCGGACGTGGAGCCCTCGTCGGGTTGAGCGACCGCTGTCGGCCAGCCGCCGGGTCGGCTGAGCAGCTGCGGTCGACCGATTGTCAGGCCGGACTGCCCTACGGGGCCGGGGCGGTTCCACGGTAGCGTCGGGCCCGTGCGAGCATCCCGGCGGCCGGCCCCACTCATCAGCTTCCGTCTGGGGAGGTTCGTCGCTCGCGCCGTAGGCACCGGTCTGGTCGGGTTGGCGACCTACGACCTGCTCCAGAAGGAGCACTCGATCCTGCGCAACTTCCCGATCGTGGGTCACCTGCGCTACGCGCTCGAAGCGGTCGGGCCCGAGCTGCGCCAGTACATCGTCACTGACAACGACTCCGAGCGCCCCTTCTCGCGCGACCAACGCCGGTGGATCTACGCCTCATCGAAAGGGCAGAACAGCTACTTCGGGTTCGGCACCGACAACAACATCGAGCGGGCGTCGGGCTATCTCGTGATCAAGCACGCCGCGTTCGCCTCGGAGGGCGTGGCGAGCGAGCATGCCGATCCCTCCACCCCGGTGCCGTGTGCGAAGGTCCTGGGCGCCGCTCACGGCCGCCGGCACGCGTTCCGTCCCGGCTCCGTGGTGAACATCTCCGCGTTGAGCTTCGGCTCGCTCAGCGGTGCGGCGATCGAGGCGCTCAACCGAGGAGCCGCGCTGGCCGGTTGCCTGCACAACACGGGTGAGGGCGGGCTGTCACGTCACCATCGACACGGCGGAGAGCTCGTGTTCCAGATCGGAACCGGGTACTTCGGGTGTCGCGATGAGCGCGGCCGGTTCGATCTGGCCCGCCTCGTGGATCTGGTCGCGTCGGCCCCAGTGCGGGCCATTGAGATCAAGCTCAGCCAGGGCGCCAAGCCCGGTCTCGGGGGCATGCTTCCGGCGGCGAAGGTCACGCCGGAGATCGCGGCGATCCGCGGGGTCCCGGTCGGCGTGGACTGCGTGAGCCCGCCGTTTCACACCGCCTTTCGCGACGTCGACGGGCTGATCGAGCTCATCGAGCGGATCGCCGATGCGACCGGCCTGCCGGTCGGCATCAAAGCAGCCGTCGGCCAGCAGGAGTTCTGGGACGAGCTGGCGCGCCGGATGGCCGCGAGTCGGGCAGGCCCGGACTTCATCACCATCGACGGTGGTGAAGGGGGCACCGGGGCCGCGCCCCTGGCGTTCAGCGATCACGTCGCGTTGCCGTTCCGGGTCGGGTTCCCGAGGGTCTATCGCACGTTCGCGGAAGCCGGCCTCGCGGACGACGTTGTCTTCGCCGGGGCAGGGAAGCTCGGGATGCCGGAAGCCGCACTGCTCGGCATGGCGATGGGACTCGACCTGGTGAACGTCGCCCGGGAGGCGATGCTGGCGATTGGCTGCATCCAGGCGCAGCGTTGCCACACCGGGCGGTGCCCGACGGGGGTCGCGACCCAGAACCGCTGGCTGGCCAGTGGCCTTGATCCGTCGCTCAAGTCGGTGCGGGCCGCGAACTTCGTGCGGGCGCTGCGCTTCGAGCTGTTGCGGCTGGCCCGGGCGTGCGGGGTGGCACACCCAGCGCTGGTGACCCTCGATCACTTCGAGCTCGTGGATGAGGGATCCGTGGGGGTCCCCGCACGCGAGGTCTTCCGCTACGAACCCGGGTGGGGCGTTCCGGTCACCATCGGTCAGCGGACCGGCTGAGAGGTCGAGCGGGGGTCGGTGGGTGAGCCCGCTGACGAGCCCGCCCACCGGCCCTCACGCTCGAGGCGCGGCCAGCTCCCTCAGGCGACGGTGATGGTGGCCTTCATCCCGTCCTCCCAGTGGCCGGGCTCATGACAGCCGATGAGCACCGTTCCGCGGTCGTCGAAGGAGAAGGTGATCTCGACGGTCTCGCCAGGAGCGACGGTGAGCGCGGCGGTGTGCGCGTGATCGCCCCCACCGCGGTGGTCGTCTCCGGAGGAAGCCTCGGATGCTGTCGGTATCGTTCCGGGCTCGGTCGCGGCGCCGTGTCCGATCGACGTCATCTCGGCGTGATGCGCTTCCTGGTAGCTCTCGTCGCCGATCACCGCTTCGTGGGTGACGGTGCCGGCGTTGATGAAGCGGAAGGTGATCGTCTCGCCCTCGTTCACCCGGAGCTGGTCCGGTCGGAACGCGTTGTCGACCATGGTGACGTCGATGACCCGCTCGGGGGGGTGGTTGGCGTCGTCGTGGTCGGAGCCGCACGCGGTCAGCAGACCGGGCAGCAGGGTGGATGCGAGCAGCAGGAACGGCGCGGATCGATGGCGCATGGGTTGCTCCTCTCGTCTCGTGCGCTCAAGCGCGTGTTGTCTCAGTCCGGGATGGTGAGTGCGAGACGGGGAACGGGCGGGTCAGGGGAACGCAGGAGCTGACAGAGCGATCGCGTCATCTCCCCGGTGAGCGGGCCCACCAACGGTGTGAGACCCGTGTCGGTCGTGCTGGCAGCGACGAGTGCAGCGCAGCGCGTCATGAGCTCGGTCATCGAGCCGTGGTCGTTGCGGGGTGAGCTGTCGGTCGCGGTGCTGGCGGCAGCGGGATCGGGGAGCTGGTGGCTGGCGTGATCGGGATCGTGGGCGGCGATCCCGGTGGAGCGGCTGGCGTGGTGGCCAACGTCGAAGGTGCCGTGCGGGCGGATCCCGTGCATGCCCAGCACGGCAACCGTCATCAGCAGGACGAGCACGCTCGGCACTCTGGGACACCTCGCCACGCTTCGAACCTAGCTGGGTGAGCGGGCGGACCACCTGGTCTGTGGTCTCACTACCGCTGTGCCCGCAAGTCGGGTGCGGCCTCGGGACGAGCGACCGGCCCGCGCGGCGCGGCCGAGTCTCACCGCGCCCACGGATCGTGGACGCCTGCCCACCACCGTCCGCGCTGCGTCGCCGGGTCTCATCGGGCCCCTCCGCTCGGCTCAGAGCACGGCCACCGCCTGCTCGAGAGACTCGTGGCGCAGCAGCGGCGAATCCGGCTCCACGGCCGCCACCGCCGCTCTGATCGAAGGGTGGATCCGACCGGCGAGGGCATCCCACAACCCGGCCCGCGCCATCACGTCTCGAACGGGCCCGCGCACCGTGGCCAGGTGGAGTGAGACGCCCGCTTCGGCCAGATCCGCATCGAGCGCGCGCAGCGCATGGGCGCCGCTGGAGTCCAGGTCGCCGATGCCGGAGGCGTCGAGCACCACGGCACGCACCGCAGGACGGTCTGCGAGCAGCGTGGCGAGCCGATCCTCGAGCGCCTTCGTGTTGGCGAAGAACAATGGAGCGTCGACCCGCAGCACCAGCACCCGGTCGCTGCGGCAGGTCGGCCAGCGGTCGACGTTGCGGTACTCGTCGGTGCCTTCGACCCTCCCGAGCTCGGTCGTGTGCGGGTTTGCAGAGCGGACCATGAAGAGCAACAAGCTGAAACCAACACCGATCGCCAGGCCGGTCTCCACGCCGATGAGGAGCGTGGCGAGGAAGGTCACCCCCAAGGACGCGAAGTCGACCCGCTTGATGCGGAAGGTCTCGATGGCGTCCCGGAGATCGATGAGCCCGGCAACCGCGACCACCACCACGGCGGCGAGCACCGCCTTGGGGAGGAAGTGGAGCGCGGGCGTGAGGAGGAGCACGAAGGCCGTGAGCGTCCCGGCCGTGAAGAGGCTCGCGAGGGGGGTGCGAGCCCCGGCGTCGTGGTTCACCGCGGTGCGTGAGAAGCCCCCGGCGATGGGGAACCCACCGAACAGGCCTGAGGCCACGTTCGCGGCACCGGTGGCGAGCAGCTCCCGGTCGGCGTCGATGCGTTCGCGTGTGCGACGGGCGATGGCCTTCGCGACGCTCACCCCCTCCGCGAACGCGACCACCGCGATCGTCACCGCCACCGGGAGGAGGTCGACCATCCGCACGCCGCTGCCCTCCGGAAGCTTCGGCGACGGGAGACCCGCTGGAACGTCACCCAGGACGGCGACTCCCCGATCGGTGAGCGACGCGGCCCAGGTGAGGACCGTCGCAGTGGCCATGACGGCCAGTGCCGCCGGCAGCCGCGGAGCCACCCTCCTGGCGACGGCGAGGGTGGTGATCGCACCCAGGCCGATGGCGAGCGTCCAACCGTTGAGCGCCCCGAGTTCGGCGGAGAGAGCCCGGAGGGTGGCCAGCACTCCTTCGGGGCGCCCGATGTCGACGCCGAGCAGGTCCTTCAGCTGCGACACGGCGATGGTGACGGCCGCGGCGGAGGTGAAGCCGCTGACCACCGGGTGGGAGAGGAAGTTGACTAGGAAGCCGAGACGCAGCACCCCGGCGAGCAGCAGGATCGCGCCCACGGTGAGCGCGAGCAGGGCGGCAGCTGTGGCGTAGGAGGGGTCGTCCGGTGAGGTGATGGCCTGCAGCCCCGACACCGTGAGGAGCGAGGTGATCGCCACCGGTCCCACAGCCAGGGAGCTGCTGGTGCCGAGCAGCGCGTAGGCGACGATGCCGACGATTGCCGCATACAGCCCGGTGGCCGGGGGCATGCCCGCCAGGCTGGCGTAGGCCATCCCCTGAGGGATGAGCATCACCGCGACGGTCACGCCGGCGGTCAGATCGCCTCGCAGATACGGGCGTCGATACTGTCGAGCCCACCGGGGGATCGGCAGGAAGCGGCTCCAGCCGCGGGCGGGGGCTGAGCTGACCGGCGCCGTGTCGGTCATTGGGGCGAGTGGTCGTCGCTCGGCGGTCTCGGCCTCTCCGGGTATCGGGTGCTCGGGCATGCAAGGACCTCCAATGTCAGCCCCGAAGGGAACCGGGGGCTCCTCGATGGGGTGCTCACGGACCGGTCGGGCACGCCGGTGGCGACTGGAACGAACCGTCCCGGTCAGGCGCTGGAACGCCTCGCTGAGAGCCACGCTCCGTATCCGCCGATGAGATCGGAGACGTCGTTCGCACCCAGCGAGCGCAGGAGACTGGCGGCGATGGACGACCGGTAGCCGCCGGCGCAGTACACGACGATCGGTGTGTCGAAGTCGAGCTCATCGGCCCGATCCCGAAGCTGCGCCAGGGGGATCTGCCGTGCGCCCGGCAAGGTGCCGAGCGCGGTCTCGCCCGGGTTTCGCACATCGACGAGCTGCACTGCGGTGTCGGCCTGCCGCTCCTGCAGCTGCGCCGCAGTCAACCTGGAGGATCGGGCGACGACCTCCGGGCGGCTGAGCAGCGCGGCGGGACCGTCGCGGAGGGCGCCGATCACGTTGTCGAAGCCGATTCGACCGAGCCGGAGCTTGGCTTCGCGCTCGGTTCCGGGATCCCCGACGAGCACGATCGGGGTCTCTGGTGAGACGACGGCGCCGACGGACTCGGCGAAGCGTCCGTCGAGTCCGACGTTGATCGAACGTGCGAGGTGCCCGGCGGCGAAGTCGGTGGCTGCGCGGGTGTCGACCACGACGGCGCCGGCAGCCTGCTCGGTGAGCACCCGATCGAGATCGAGCGGCTCGGGCGGGTTGATGTCGAGCAGCTCGCGCTCGCGCTTGTTGAGCCCCGCGTCGTAGCTGAAGTAGGCGGGCGCCGCGCTCTGGCCTTCGGTCACCGCGGCGATGAACTCGTCGACGGTCATCGGCTGCAGGGCGTAGTTGGTGCGGCGCTGCTCACCCATGGTGGACACCGTCTCGGTGGAGAGGCTCTTGCCGCACGCGGACCCGGCCCCGTGGGCGGGGAAGACCCTGGTGCTGTTCGGCAGGCTGAGGAGCTTGTCGTGCACCGACACGTACAGTGCGCGGGCCAGGTCCTCTGCGCTGACCCCGGCGGAGGCCAGCAGATCCGGGCGACCCACGTCACCGATGAAGAGGGTGTCGCCGGTGAGGACGCCGAACGGTTCGGGGTCATCACCGTGCTCCCAGATCACCACGCTGATGGACTCGGGGGTGTGACCGGGTGTCTCCCAGAACTCGAGGACCACCCCGCTCCCGTCTTCCGGGCCGAGGGTCAGGCGTTCACCGTCGACGACCTTGCGGATCGGGTACTGCGGGTTCGCCGCTGACCCGTAGATGATCTGCGCTCCCGTCGCCTCTGCCAGCTCGAGATGACCGGAGAGGAAGTCCGCGTGGAAGTGCGTCTCGATCACGTACTCGATGCGCAGACCTTCCGCCGCGGCGTCGTCCAGATACTCCTGGATGTCGCGCTTGGGGTCGACCACGGCGGCTCGCTTGGTGGTCTCGTCAGCGACCAGGTAGCTCGCGTGCGAGAGGCAGTCCAGGTAGTACTGCGTGAACCTCACAGGTGGACCTCCTCGACGTGTGCTTTCCACTATACCCATGGGGGTATCAGAGATCAAACCCCGGGGGGTACCCATCGGGTAGTCGCTGAGAGGTGCCTGGGGGCATCCCTGGGCGCCGGGTAGGTGCGGCGTGCGCGGCCGGCTCACCAGGGGCGGGGCCTCAGGAGGTCATGACGGTCTGACGGACGCTTGACCCACGGGGGCCCTTTCGGACCGCGATCTGGGCGGTGATGCGGCTGCGCAGATCGGCGACGTGGCTGACGACGCCGACGGTGCGCCCGCCGCTGCGGAGGTCATCGAGCACGTCCATCACCACCTGCAGGGTCGCGTCGTCGAGGCTGCCGAACCCCTCGTCGATGAAGAGGGTGTCGATTCGGGTGCCGCCCGCCTCCGCGGTGACCACGTCCGCCATGCCCAGTGCGAGGGCGAGCGAGGCCATGAAGGTCTCCCCGCCGGAGAGCGTGCTGGTGGGACGCTCCGTGCCACTCCAGGCGTCGACCACGAGCAGGCCGAGACCGCCTCGCCGCCGCCCATCGGTCTCCTCATCGGTGTGCCGCAGCGAGAAGCGGCCGCCGCTCATCCGCTGGAGCCGTTGGCTGGCGGAGTGGGCGACCTGCTCGAGTCGCGCCGCGAGCACGAAGACCGACAGCCGCATCCGGAGGGCGTTGTCACCGTCGCCGGCAGCCAGACGGGCCAGCCGGGCGATCTCATCGTGCCGGGCGATGAGCGGCCTCACGGCGGCCAACGCGTCCTCGAGGGCCGCCACCTCGCGCTCGAGGGTCTCGACGGTCTGTGCGAGGGCACCCGCGTGCCGTTGTGCGGCCGCGAGCTGCTCGTCAGCCTGCTGGAGCTCGCTCTCGAGAGCCGCGAGGTCGACGGGTGGTTCGGCTGCCGCGGCTGACAGCACGGGATCGTCCAGCACGGATCGGACCGTGGCGAGGTCGGACTCGTAGGCGGTGACCGCCTCCCGCAGCTCGGCAACGCGCTCGTCGGAGAGCAGCGCGCTCCCTGCAGCGTCGGCACTGGCGAAACCGGCCCTGGCCGCCCCTTCGTCCGCTTCGCGCTGCGCTCGGCGGACCTGCTCCGCTGCGTCAACAGCAGCCTTGATCGCTTCCGCGAGCGCCTCGCAGGCACTGGCGAGCTGCCTGCGTCGATCGATCGCGTCGGCCACGGTCGGCTCACCGGCGAGCGCGTCGTCGAGGCGCTTGCGGCCCTCGTTCTGTGCCCGCTCGACCTCGGTGATCGCTGAGGTGATCTTCCCGATGGCGGTGCTGAGCTCGCGCTGTCGCTCGCGGAGGTCTCGTTCGGCTCGGGTGAGCGTCTTGAGCTGCGTCTCGATCGTGTCGGCTTCGGCGGCCTGCTGCTCAGCGTCGGTGACCGCTGCCCGGGCTGCGGCTGCCTGCTCTTCCAGCTCTTCCACGGGGGTCTCGCCCGCCCTGGTCTGCGCCGCGGCGAGCTTCGCCTTGAGCTCGGTCTGCTCCCGCTCCAGCTCGGACCGGTGTCGCTCCGCGGCTTCAACTGCCGCCCGGGCGCGTTCGATCTGCTCGTCACGGATGAGCGTCCCGGTCGTGCTGCGGGCGGGGCGGGGGTGATCGGTGCTCCCGCAGACGGGGCAGGGTGACCCCCACTCGAGTGTCGCCGCGAGCTCGGCGGCCATGTCCGCGATGCGCGCATCCTG
>JBBFLY010000018.1:0-46165 GCA_037478855.1 Acidimicrobiales bacterium
CCCGCCCACGCTCGATGCCCAGGCGCATGAGCTCACCCACGCCCTGCTCGTCGATCGACGCGAAGGGGTCCACCTCCAGCAGGCCCGCCTCGAGGTAGGTCTCGAGCATCGGGGCCACGTCGTCACGGCTGAAGCCGAAGGTCAGCTGGGTGAGATCGTTCGTGCCGAACGAAAAGAAGTCCGCGTGCTGCGCGAGCTCATCGGCGCACAGCGCGGCGCGGGGGGTCTCGATCATCGTGCCGACCGCGATGTCCAGCTCCGCTGCACGCGCTCCCGCCACCTGGGTCAGCTCGTCGAGCACCCACTCACGGACCAGTTCGAGCTCGGCGGTTGTCGAGACCAGCGGGATCAGGATCTCCACCCGTGGGTCGCCTCCGGCATCGCGTCGTTGGAGCACCGCTTCGACCAGCGCACGGACCTGCATCCGGTACAGGCCGGCCCGCAGGATGCCGAGCCGCACTCCCCGGGTGCCAAGCATCGGGTTGTGCTCCCGCCACCTCATCGCTGCGGTCAGAAGGGATTCATCCTCGACAGTGAGACGTCCTCGGGCCTGCTCCACGAGCAAGTCCTCCACGGAGGGGAGGAACTCGTGCAGGGGCGGGTCCAGCAGTCGCAACGTGACCGGCAGGCCGTCCATGACCTCGAGCACCTCGAGGAGATCGGCCCGCTGCACCGACAGCAGCTCCTCGAGCGCGGCGGCCTCCTGCTCAGGCCCATCGGCGAGAAGCATCCGCCGCACGACGGGGAGCCGCTCACCCAGGAACAGGTGCTCGGTCCGACACAGACCGATGCCCTCAGCGCCGAACGCCCGGGCACGGACCGCGTCTTCGCGGGTGTCCGCGTTCGCGCGCACACCGAGCCGCCCGGCCCGCAGCTCGTCGGCCCACCCGAGCAGGACGTCGAGCTGCGGGGGCGGTTCCCCCTCCACGAGGGTGACTGCTCCCAGGTACACCGACCCGGTCGAGCCGTCGATGGAGATGACCTCGCCTTCACGCACGGTCGTGCCATCCGCGGTGGTGAACGCGTCCTCGTGGACCGTGAGGGACTCGGCACCGCAGACCGCTGGCTTCCCCCAGCCCCTCGCCACGACCGCGGCGTGACTCGCCAGGCCTCCCCGCGAGGTGAGGATGCCCTCCGCCACGATCATGCCGTGGACATCCTCCGGCGACGTCTCCTGACGCACCAGCACCACCCGCTCACCCCGGTCCGCCGCGTCGGCAGCGCGGTCAGGGTCGAAGTAGGCGCGACCGACCGCTGCGCCGGGGGAGGCCGCCACACCGCCGCCGAGCAGCACGGCACTGGTCCGTTCGAGATGCGGGTGCAGCACCTCCTCGAGATGCTCGGGCCGCACCCGCAGGATCGCCTCGCTCCGAGACAGGCCGATGCGAGGATCGGTGGTGAGATCCACGGCGATGCGCAGCGCAGCGGCGCCGGTGCGCTCACCCTCGCGCACCTGGAGCATCCACAGGGTGCCGTGCTCGATGGTGAACTCGGTGTCGAGCAGGTCACGGTAGTGCCGCTCGAGACGATCGAAGATCTCGAGCAGCTGGGCGTGCTGGGAGGGAAACCGCCCCGCCATCTCGGACAGCGACAACGGCTCGCGCGCACCGTCGAGCACCTCCCGGCCTTGCGCGTTCACGAGGAAGGCACCCTGGGGCACCGCCTCCCCCGTGGAGGGGTTGCGGGTCGAGCCGACACCCGTGCCGGAGCGTTCGTCGAGGTTGCCGAACACCATGACCTGCACGTTCACCGCGGTGCCCGGGTCGTCGTCGACGCCCTCCCGCCGCCGCCGGCGCAGCGCCCCGGGCGCGTACCACGACCGGAAGACCGCCTCGATCGCGCCACGCAGCTGCACGGTCGGATCGTCTGGGAAGGGCTCGCCCGTGTGCTGCTCCACCGCCCGGCGGAGACCAGCGACGATCCCAGCCAGCGCGGACGCGGGAAGCTCCGCATCGGATCGCACACCGGCGGCCTCCCTCACCGCTGCGAGCTGGCGCTCGAAGTGCTCCCCCGGCACACCGAGCACGATCCGGCCGTACAACTCCACGAAGCGGCGGTAGCAGTCGAGGGCGAAGCGCTCGTCACCGCTCCGCTCGGCCAACCCTTCAACACAGCGGTCGTTCAGGCCCAGGTTCAGCACCGTCTTCACGATCCCCGGCTGGGGGGACGGGGCTCCGGCGCGCACCGACAGCAGGAGCGGATCGTCCGGGTCGCCGAGGCGCCTGCCTGTGTCCCGCTCGAGTCTCGCCACGTGTTCGGCGACGAGGGCGTCCAGCTCCGCCGACCAACCGTGCTCGGGGTAGCCCCGGCAGGCGGCCGTGGTGATCGTGAAGCCGGGCGGCACCGGCAGCCCCAGCACCGAGGTCATCTCCGCGAGGCTCGCCCCCTTCTCCCCGAGCACGTCGGTCATCTCCCTCGGAGGCGCAGCGTGCGGGAAGTCGAACGCGAAGACCAGTGCCATGTCAGCTCCTGCAGGGGTCGCCCCGGAGCCTACCGACCGACCCCGGAGCGGGCCGAGGTCGCAGCAGATCGTGGATCGGCGCAGGATCTGCTCAGCGGAGCCGGTCGCGCAGGTACTCGACCAGCCGGTCGATGGCCACCCGGTCCTGTCGCATCGAGTCCCGCTCGCGGACCGTGACGGCACGGTCCTCGAGGGTCTCGAAGTCGACCGTGACGCAGAACGGCGTGCCCAGCTCGTCCTGGCGGCGATACCGACGACCGATCGCCTGCGTCTCGTCGTAGTCACACATGAACTCGGGCTGCAGGAGAGCGAGGACCTCGCGGGCCACCGGGGTGAGGGTGTCCTTCTTCGACAGCGGCAGCACCGCCACCTTGTAGGGCGCGAGCCGGTGGTGGAGACGCAACACGGTGCGCAGCTCGCCGCGCACCAGCTCCTCGTCGTAGGCGGCGAGCAGGAACGCCATCATCGTTCGGGTGGCGCCGGCCGCCGGCTCGATCACGTGGGGGACGTAGCGGGTGTTGGTCACCGGGTCGAAGTAGTCGAGCCGCTGCCCCGAGTGCTTGGCGTGCTGGGTGAGGTCGTAGTCGCCACGGTTGGCGATGCCCTCGAGCTCGTCCCACCCCCAGGGGAACAGGAACTCGACGTCGGAGGTGCCGCTCGAGTAGTGGCTGAGCTCGTCCGGCTCGTGGGCGCGCAACCGCAGCTTCTCCGCGGGGATGCCGAGGTCGAGGTACCACTGCAGGCGCTCCTGGCACCAGTACTCGTACCACTTGGGTGCCTCCTCGGGCGGTACGAAGTACTCCATCTCCATCTGCTCGAACTCCCGGGTGCGGAACACGAAGTTCCCCGGGGTGATCTCGTTGCGGAACGACTTGCCCACCTGCGCGATGCCGAACGGTGGCCGCTTGCGACTCGTCTGCAGCACCTGCAGGAAGTCGACGAACATGCCCTGCGCGGTCTCCGGTCGCAGGTACACCTCCGCCGCCGACTCCTCCACCGGACCGGCGTAGGTCTTGAACATGAGGTTGAACTGGCGGGCTTCGGTGAACGAGCCCCGGGCACCGCAGTTCGGGCAGACCTCGGGGTCCTCGAGCTTGTCGAGGCGGAACCGCTCCTTGCAGTTCCTGCAGTCCACCAACGGGTCGGTGAAGTTCGCCAGGTGACCGGACGCCTCCCAGATCGCCGGTGGCGACAGGATGGCGGCGTCGATGCCCACCACGTCGTCGCGCAACTGCACCATCGACCGCCACCAGGCGTCCTTCACGTTGCGCAGGATGAGCACGCCGACGGGCCCGTAGTCGTAGGTCGACCGGAAGCCGCCGTAGATCTCGGCCGACGGGAAGACGAACCCCCTGCGCTTGCAGAGGCTGACGATCTTCTCCATCAGGGTGGCGTCGTTCGGCACCTCGACCGGGACAGGCGTGTCGACAGCATCGGACATGGGCGTCGAGCCTAGTTGCGGCCATCGCGACCCCCTGCCCGCAGATCCCGGCACCGCGAAGCGCGTTGGGCAACAATGTCGACCCGAGGTGGGCGAGCCGCCCGCCTGAACCCGCCGGAGCGAGGAGGATGCGCCGTGACGAGCTACCTGCCCGGAGGTGACCCCACGTCGGTCGGCGGCCGTCGCATCGTCGCCTACCTGATCGACTGGGTGCTCTTCATCTCCATCATCCCCGCGATCCTCTTCTTCGCGACCGCCGACCTGACCAGGTACACCGACGGCCCCACCTGCACGAACCTCCGGCGCTCGGGTGAGATCGACGTCACCTACTTCTGCAGGCGGGTGGAGAGCACCGACGCCAGCGGTGCGAAGACGTATGACACGATCGTCATGCGGAAGCGGTCGTTGCTGATCCCGAACGCCGTCGGCGGCGGCTACCTCGTCCTCGTGCTGTGGCTGACGCAGGGGCTCACCGGCGCGACCCTCGGCAAGGCGGTGGTCGGCATCCGGACCGTGCGTCCGGACGGCAGACCGCCCGGGCTCGGCAGGCAGCTCATCCGTGGCGTCGCGGGCGTCGTCGATGCCCTGCCCTTCTGTCTGATGCCACTGGTGCCCGTGGTCGGCCTGATCACCATGTTCGTCACCAAGGGCCATCGCCGGGTCGGCGACCTGGCGGCGGGCACCTACGTGGTGCGCGCCTCGGCGGCGGGGTCGCCCATCGTGATCCCCGGTGCCACCAGCCCTGCCGGGCCCACGATGGTGGCGCCAGCCGTGGGTACGCCTCCCCAGGGGCCGGTCACCGACCCCGGCGCGCCTCCGACCCCCGGGTTTGCACCCACACCTCCCCCACCTCCGGGCGGCGGCGTGACCCCTCCCCCACCTCCGGGCGGCATGACCCCTCCCCCACCTCCGGGCGGCATGACCCCTCCCCCACCTCCGGGGAGCGTCGCGACGTCAGCACCGGGCCCACAGCCCGGCTTCGCCCCACCGGGCGGCACAAACCCCGAGCCACCCGCCGGGCCAGCCACAGCCGATGCAACACCCACCGCGACGGGCAGCGATCCGAGCGCGACGAGCCCGATGCCCCAACCGGGGGTGACGGGGCCGCAGTGGGATCCTCAGCGCAACGCCTACGTTCAGTGGGATCCGACCGAGCAGCGCTGGCTGACCTACGACGACACCACGGGAACCTGGAAGCCGCTCGACTGAGCAGCGTCCGACACCCGCCCGAGGGGCGCGGCCGCCGGGCCCGTGGCCCGCATCCGTCGTGGCCAGCTCAGGCCCGGTCGAGCAGGCTGATGGAGCGCAACCGCCGCTCAAGGTGATGCTCGAGCGCCCGGGTGGCGAGGTGCTGCACCTCGTGTGTGGCAACCGACAGGCGGGCTGCGAGCGCCGCGCCGAGCTGGCCGCCGAGCACCTGCTGCAGCAGCACCACCGCTGCCGCCGTCACGGCCTGACCGCGCCGGCAGCCCTGACAGAGCAGCCCGCCCTCGTCCAGGTCGAAGGCCACCAACGGACCGTCGACCCCGCACCTCGCGCAGTGCTCGACCACCGGCCGGTAGCCCTCGAGCGCCAGCACCTTCAGGAAGAACGCCGGCACGACGAGCGGCGAGTCCTGAGCAGCGAGCGAGCGCAGCGCGCCGAGCAGCATCTGGTAGAGCTGCGGGTTGGCCTCCCCATCCTGGGCCAGCTGATCGACCGCCTCGAGCATGGCCGACGCCTTGGCGATGCGGTCGAGGTCGTCGCGGATCGAGCGGAAGTGATCGATCGACTCGGCCTGGGTGACGATGTCGAGCTCACGTCCCGCATAGAGCTGCACGGCGACGTGGCTGGTGGGCTCCAGCCGTGCACCGAACCGGCTCTTGGTCTTGCGTACCCCCTTGGCGACCGCGCGCACCTTGCCCCGGCTCCGGGTCATGAGCACGACGATGCGATCGGCCTCACCCAACTTGTAGGTGCGCAGCACCACCGCGCTGTCACGGTAGAGGTTCACGTCGCCGCTCCGGTCACGTCACCGCCTCGATGCCCCCAAACCGGCGCTCCCGACGCTGGTACTCGCGCACCGCCTCGAACAGGTGCTCACGACGGAAGTCCGGCCAGAGCACATCGGTGAACACCAGCTCGCTGTAGGCGATCTCCCACAGCAGGTAGTTCGAGATCCGGTACTCGCCAGACGTGCGGATCATCAGGTCCGGATCAGGCATCTCCGGGTCGTAGAGGTGGCGGCGGATCGTGCGCTCGTCGATCTTGTCGGCCGGCACGCCCTCGGCGACGATCGCCCGCACCGCGTCAACGATCTCAGCCCGGCCGCCGTAGTTGAAGGCGATGGTGAACGTCATGGTGCGGTTGTTGCGGGTGAGCTCGACCGACTCGTCCATCCGCCGGATCAACCGGCGCGGCACGCGCCAGTCGCGACGCCCCACGAAGCGCATCCGCACACCGCGCTCGTGCATCTCATCCCGTCGGCGCACGAGCAGCGACTCGTTGAACCTCATGAGGTAGCGAACCTCGTCCGCGGGGCGCTTCCAGTTCTCCGTGGAGAAGGCGTAGACGGTGAGCCACTGGATGCCGAGCTGCAGGGCCCCCTCCACCGTGTCGAACAGCGCCTCCTCGCCCGCGGCATGACCCTCCGTGCGCTTGAGCCCCCGCCGCTGCGCCCACCGGCCGTTCCCATCCATCACGATCGCGACGTGCGTAGGGATCGCGCCTGCATCGATGCCGGGAACGTCCACGCGGGCACGATAGCCCCACGTCCCGAGCACCCCTGCATCCGCTCGTGACGCCGCGAACCGCGCACGCGCGACGATCTCCGCGATGTCGCGATCGATCGAGGAGGTGCTGATCCGGATCGCCGGGGCGCTCCCCGGCGGCGAGCATCGTCCGGGTCAGCTGGAGATGGCTCGGGCCGTGGCCGGGGCGATCACCGCCGAACGACACCTGATCGTCCAAGCGGGCACGGGCACCGGCAAGTCGCTTGCCTACCTCATACCGGCGATCGAGAGCGGACATCGGGTGGTGGTCGCCACCGCGACCCGGGCGCTCCAGGACCAGCTGGCGACCCGGGACCTACCCTACCTCGCCGAGCACCTCGATCGACCGTTCAGCTTCGCGGTCTTGAAGGGGCGGGCCAACTACCTCTGTGTTCAGCGCCTGACCGAGGTCACCGCAACGCGCAGAGGGACGCACCAACAGAGGCTCGAAGGGCTCGGCGGACCCGACGCCGACCTCCCGAAGCAGGAGGTGGCCCGCCTAGCAGCCTGGGCCGGGCGGACGGCCACGGGTGACCGGTCGGAGCTCGACTGGGAGCCCTCCGCGAGGGTGTGGGGAGCGCTCAGCGTCGGCCCCCACGAGTGCCCGGGCGCCGGTCGCTGTCCGAGCGGCGACCGGTGCTTCGGCGAGCGGGCCCGCGCCGCCGCCTCCGAGGCCCGGGTCGTGGTCGTCAACACCCACCTGTACGGTCTGCACCTGGCCAGCGGCGGAGCGGTGCTACCGGACCACGACGTGGTGATCATCGACGAGGCGCACCAGCTCGAAGACACCATCTCCGCCACCGCCGGGCTCGAGCTGACCGCGGGTCGGTTCAGCGCACTGGCTCGGATGGTGCAGGCGATCGTCGACGACGACCAGCTCGTCGCCGACCTGGTCGGCGCCGGTGACCGGCTTCGCAGCGCGCTCGCCGGCCACATCGGCCGCCGCCTCCGGGGCGCCGTCGATCCCGATCTGGCCGACGCACTGATCCTCGCCCGCGGGCGGCTCGACCGGGCCCTCGATGCGCTGCGGAGCGTCGACGATGCGGCCTCCGAGCACGTCGCCGCCCGCAAGCAACGAGCCGTGACGGCCACCGATTCGCTGATCGACGACCTGACAGGGGCGCTGTCGGTCCCGCCGGGCGACGTGGCCTGGGTCGAGGGCGACGTGCACGCGCCGGTGCTCAAGGTCGCGCCGATCGACGTGGGAGAGGTGCTGCGCACCAGCCTCTGGGAGCGGACCACGGTCGTGCTGACCAGCGCGACCATCCCCACCGGGCTGGCTGGGCGCATCGGACTCGCTCCCGGCACCTACGACGAGCTCGACGTGGGCAGCCCCTTCGACTACGGCGAGCAGGCCCTGCTCTACTGCGCCGCTGACCTGCCCGACCCCCGCTCCCCTGCGTTCGACGCCGCCGCCCACGAGGAGCTGGCCGCACTGATCGAGGCTGCGGGTGGCCGCACCCTCGCCCTGTTCACCAGCTACCGGGCCATGCACGCGGCGGTCGACGCCCTGCGGACCCGGCTCGACCATCCGCTGCTGATGCAGGACGAGCTCCCGAAACCGCGATTGGTGGAGCGCTTCACCGCCGAGCCGGCGACCTGCCTGTTCGCCACGATGGGGTTCTGGCAGGGCATCGACGTCCCCGGACCTTCGCTCAGCCTGGTCACGATCGACCGCATACCGTTCCCTCGTCCTGACGAACCGCTGCTGCAGGCCAGACGGGAACGGGCCCGGGCCGACGCGTTCCGCACCGTTGACCTGCCGCGGGCGGTCACGCTGCTCGCTCAGGGCGTCGGGCGGCTGATCCGGTCACGCCGGGACCGCGGCGTGGTGGCGGTGCTCGACCCGCGGTTGGCCACCAACCCGCGCTACCGGTGGGACATCATCCGGGCGCTGCCTCCGATGCGACGCACCCGCGACCGCGAGGAGGCGGCGCGCTTCTTGCGCAGCCTCGCGACGGCCACCCGCGACAGCTGACCACAGCGGGACCGGGGGAAGCAGACGGGTCAGACGCGGCTGCGACGACGACGCTGAGCGTCGATGCGTCGAGCGCTCTTCACGACGTCGTCCCAGCGGGGGTGTCCGCCCGCGTCGGGAGGGTTCTCGGCCATGTCCGTCGCAAGGGCCTCGAGCAGCCCCGAGAGGCTGACCCCCGACTCCTCGGCAACCCGGTGCCAGGTGTCGTGGCTCTCTGCAGTCAGATAGGCATGGATGGCACGGCGTTCGTCAGGCATGAGTCCGAAGCTAGAGGTATGTCACTGCAGAAGACTGCAGGGAGCGTTGCGACTACACGTCAAACTACTCCTTCGGAGGGGGGAGGTGTCGAATCCGGCGCTCGTTGCGCGTGACACGACGGGTAACGCCGTCAGAAGCCCAGCCGGTCCAACGCCCGATCGCGACGCTGCCAATCCTTCTCCACCTTCACGAACAGCTCGAGATACGCGCCCGGCGGCAGCTGCTCGCGCACCGCGGTACCAACCTTCTTGAGCACGGATCCACCACGCCCGATCACGATCCCCTTCTGCGAGTCGCGCTCAACGAGGATCTCGACCCGGATGCGCGGCCACTCCCACTCCACGACCCGGGTCGCGATCGAATGCGGCAGCTCGTCATGCGTCACCGCCAGCAGCTGCTCACGGACCAGCTCCGCCACCCAGAACGCCTCGGGCACATCGGTCACCATGTCGTCGGGGTAGTACTTCGGCCCCTCCGGCAGCCGCTCAACCAGGTGATCGACGAGCACGTCCACCCCCTCCCCGGTGCGCGCCGAGACCGGGAAGTACTCCGACAGGTCGAGCTGCTCAGCGGCACGCGCGAGCTGGACGATCACCTGCTCCGGGCTCGCCACGTCGATCTTGTTCACCACCACGACCGCGTCCGACGGCGCCCGGGCTGCGATGAAGCGGTCACCGGGGCCGATCGTCGCGGTCGCATCGACCACCAGGCAGACCACGTCCACATCACCGATGGTGGAGGTGGCAGTGGCGTTGAGTCGCTGACCGAGCGGTGTGCGGGGCTTGTGGATGCCGGGCGTGTCGACGAACACGATCTGCGCGTCAGGGCGGTTCAGCACACCCCGAACCTGAGAGCGCGTGGTCTGCGGCTTGTCCGAGACGATGGAGACCTTGGTGCCCAACATGCGGTTGAGCAGGGTGGACTTGCCGACGTTCGGCCGGCCCACGAGGGTCACGAAGCCTGACCTCACGGCTCCCCCCGCCCGCCCGACCCGTCCGGCGCGTCCGACCCCGCCTGCCCGCTCGAGCGGTCTTGCGTGCCGGAGCCGTCCTGCCCGCCTGGCTCCGGCACGCGAACCGGCTCGATGCGCACCCGCCCGATCCGTCTGCCCTGCACCCGCTCGGCCCGCAGCGTGAAGCCGTCGACCTCAGCGGACTCCCCGTTGACCGGGATGTGGCCGAGCAGGTGCAGCAGCAAACCACCGATCGAATCCCAGTCACCCTCGGGCAGCTCGGCATGCAGGAGCTCGTTCACCTCGTCGACCGGCATGCGCGCGTTGACCCGCACGCCACCACCGGCCACGGGCTCGATCATCGGCTCCTCCCGATCGAACTCGTCGACGATCTCCCCGACGAGCTCCTCGATGAGGTCCTCGAGCGTGACCAACCCCGCCGTTCCCCCGTACTCGTCGACCACGATCGCCATGTGGTACTGCTCAGCCTGCATCTCCGTGAGCAGCTCGGAGATGCGCTTGGTCTCCGGCACGAAGTGCGCAGGTCGCACCAACGAGCCCACCTCCCGGTCGGCCTGGCCGTCGCGGTCCGCGCGCATGAGGTCCTTCGCATAGACGATCCCGACGATGTCGTCGATCGACCCGGCGTAGACGGGCAGCCGGCTGTAGCCGTTGAGCAACACCACCTCCATTGCATCGGCGACCCGCATGTCCGCCGGAACCGCGACCATGTCCGGCCGGGGAACCATGACCTCACGCACGATGGTGTCACCGAACTCGATGATCTGCTCGATGAGCTTGCGCTCCTCAGCTTCGATCACCTCACCTTCGACCGCAGCATCGGCCATCGCGAGGAGCTCCTCGGTGGAGACGAACGGCCCTTCCTTCAACCCCTTGCCGGGGAGGATCACGTTCGTCAAGCCGATCAGGCCCCGCGACAGCATCCGCAACGGCCAAAAGCTCACCAGCGCGGCCACCGGGCGGACCGACAGCAGCGCGGCGCGCTCGGGGTGCTGGATCGCCCAGGTCTTGGGCGCAGCCTCGGCGAGCACGAAGACCACCACCACGTTGAAGAACGTGGCGACGCCCACCCCAACAGCCCCGAACAGGCGATTGGCGACGATGCCGGTCAGCGTGGCTTGCACCAGCTGGCAGACCAGCACGGCGAGGAGCACCGGGTTGAGGAATCGCTCAGGGTGGCGCACCAGCGTCAGCAGCCGCTCCGCTCCGGGACGCCCCTCTTCGCAGAGCGCCTGAGCCTTCGAGCGGGACATGCGCGTGAGCCCGGTCTCGGCCACCGCCAGCAACGTCGAGAGCACGAGCAGCACGACGATCGCCGCGATCATCGCCACATCGGCCCCGGTGAGGGCGACGCCGAGGATCACCGACCCCACGGATCGCCACCGAGCGGCCCGTAGAACTGCGTGAGCAGTGCGCGCTCGCGCGCCTGCATCGCCGCCCGCTCCTCGTCGGTCGCATGGTCGTGGCCCAGCAGGTGCAGCACCCCGTGCACGAGCAGGAGAGCCAGCTCATCCTCGAAGCTGCCGGCGTGCTCAGGAGCGTTGCGAGCCGCCACCGCGGGGCAGATCACCACGTCACCGAGCAGCAGCGGCAGCTCATCGGCGCTGGGCGGGATCCGCTCCGGCCCCTCCGTGCCACCGTCGGGCCAACGCCCGGGTTCGATCTGTTCACCGTCGATCGGGAACGCGAGCACGTCGGTCGGACCGGTTGCGCCCATGAACTGCTCGTTCAGGCGCGCCATCGCCTCCTCGTCGACGAAGAGCAGCGACAGCTCTGCGTCACCGCGCACCCCCTCCGCGGCGAGGACCTGCTCCGCGAGGGCGATCCAGCGCGCGGCATCGATCGATGGTTGATCCGGCGCGGGCGGCTCGCCGCGCTCGTCGGCCACGAAGACCGTCACCGAGCCCTCCCGTGGACCGACCCGTCGAGGGAGCCGCTCCCTCGGCGGTCGATCACGCATCGTCCTCACCGCGACGGGAGGCGGCTGCCGCGTAGGCGTTCACGATGTCCTGGACGATGCGGTGCCGCACGACGTCACGGCTGGAGAGGTGCACGAACGCCAAGCCCTCGATCCCGCCCAGCACCTCCTCGAGACCGGCCAGACCGCTCCGGCCTCCCTGCACATCGACCTGCGTCACGTCGCCAGTGATGACGGCCTTCGAGCCGAACCCGATGCGGGTGAGGAACATCTTCATCTGCTCGGGGGTGGTGTTCTGGGCTTCGTCGAGGATGATGAAGCTGTCGTTGAGCGTCCGGCCACGCATGAACGCGAGCGGCGCCACCTCGACGCTCCCCCGATCCAGCAGACGTTGCGCCCCCTCAGGCTCGACCATGTCGTAGAGCGCGTCGTAGAGGGGTCTCAGGTACGGGTCGACCTTGGCCATCAGGTCTCCGGGCAGGAACCCGAGCCGCTCCCCAGCCTCAACCGCTGGTCTGGTGAGGATGATCCGCTCGACCTGCTTGGACTGCAGCGCCTGCACCGCCATCGCCACGGCGAGCCAGCTCTTCCCCGTGCCGGCCGGGCCGATCCCGAAGGTCACGATGTTGCTCCGGATGGCGTCCACGTAGCGCCGCTGGCCGCTGGTCTTCGGCCGGATGCTGCGCCCTCGCGCCGACCGCAGCACCTCGGCCGCCAGCACCTCGGAGGGTCGCTCGTCGGCCTTCACCATGTCGATGCTGCGCAACACCCCAGCGGGCTCGAGCACGTGACCTTGCTGGAGCAGCACGACGAGCTCCTCGAAGAGCCGGCCGACCTGCTCCGCGTGCTCACCGCCGATCGTGATCTCGTTGCCGCGCACGTGCACGGTGGCACCGGGGAACGAGGTCTCGACGAGGCGGAGCAACTCGTCTCGCGTCCCGAGCAGGCCGACCATCAGGTGGTTGCCGGGAACGTGGATCTTGACCTGGGTGTCTGCCATGTGCGCCAACCAGCGTACGGCCACTCCGGGCCCTTCGCCGCATGGGTCCGGTGGGTGGTCTCCAGCTTCGGGTTCGCTAGCCTCGCCGACCCGTGGAGCCTGCCGAGCCGCGGGGGACGCGTACCGACCGCACCGACCCGTTCGACCGGTGGCTGGCCGAGGTCAGTGCGGACCGGGCGATCGGTGAACGGGCCCGCACCTGGTGGCTGGCGCGCCAGGCCGCCGATGAGGCCACCTGGCACGGGGCGCTGGCTGACCTGGCGGAGCGGGGTCGACCGGTGCTCGTGGAGCTGTGCTCAGGCCGTCGCCATCGCGGCATCCTGACGGTCGTGGGCCGGGACTTCCTCGTCCTGCGGCCGGTCGACGGGGTGGATGTGGTAGTCGCCCTCGACGCGGTGGCGGTGCTGCGACCCGCGCCCGGGGAGGGGCCCGCGACCGGCGATCGCGAGCTCACGACGGTGACGACCTTCGCCGAGGTGCTCGCCGGCCTCGCCGGTGGCGCCCAGGAGGTCGCCGTCTGGGCCACGGGTGTCACCACACCCGTTGTCGGCAGGATCGCGGCGGTCGGCCGGGACGTTCTGGCGATCGAGGTGGCCGCGGAGCGCAGTTGGGCCTACCTGGCCCTTGCGTCGGTGGCCGAGGTCTCGTTGGTCGACTCCGGGTAGAGGTGCTCGAGGCTGCCGGGCTCGATGCGGCAGGACTCGATGAACTCGTCGACCTCGTTCGCCTTCAAGCGGATGACCCGGCCGAACCGGTAGGCCGGCAGCTGGCCTTCGTCGATGAAGCGGTACAGCGTGCGCGGGGTGATGCCGAGCCGGGACGCCGCCTCGGCGGTGCTCAGCCAGCGGATCTCGCCCGCTCCGCGACGGTCATCGTGTCCAGCCATGCGACCGGACGTTACCACTCTCAGAGCGTTTGTGTCCCTTTCATGATGTTTGCGCCTCCGTTCCCTCCCGGTCGCACCAACGGCCCGACCCTCTGATCGTGGTCCGTCGTCACTCCGCCACGCACCCCCGGGGGGCCCGCACACCACCCCAATCAGGCGCCGCACGCGCGTGCGCCACCACGCTACGTCATGGATGTGGCGGAGGTCATGTAGCCCGGCGCAAGTCGGCGTCGTACGTTCGTCCGGTTTCGCAGGCGGGCGAGGAGGTCGAAGATGCCGAGACGAACCGCGAGGGACGGCGGAGAGCTCACCATGGCGCAGCGCATCATCCGCCGAACGAGCCTGCCGAGCAGCCGGTCGGTCCTCGGTGGCCTGCTCGTGACGGTGGCGGCCGTCGGCGTGTTCGCCGCCTACCAGCAGGCGGGTGACCCGCCGACCACGCGGTACGTCGTCGCCACCCGGGTCATCGATCCCGGCAGGGAGATCTCCGCCGACGCGCTGGGACTCGAGGCGATCGAGCTGCCACTGGGGCAGGCGGCACGCGTCTTCGAGTCGGTCGCGGAGCTCGACGGTGCGGTCGCCCTCGCTCCCCTCGCGCCTGGCGACCTGGTGCTCCGCTCCGCGGTGCTCCCCGCCGACCAAGCTGCCGGCGCGGGCCCGTCGCATGAGTTCTCCCTGTCGATCGACCGGGATCACGCCCTGAACGGCGCCCTCCGCCGGGGTGAGACGGTCGACGTGCTCGCCACCTACGGCACCGGCGACGGCGCCTACACCCTCGTGGCGGCTCGCGATGCGCGGGTCACCGCCATCGACGACGGCTCCGGCGGCACCATCGGCTCACCGGGCAGGGTCGTGATCACGCTGGCTCTCCACGACCCGGACGAGGTTCTACGCCTGACACACGCGGCGGAGGTCGGCGCGGTCACCCTGGTGCGGGCTTCGCGCGCGGATCGGACGCTGCCCGACCAGTACCGAGCCCCCGGTGCCGCGGCCATGGGTGCGGGCGGGTCCACCCGCTGAGGGCCGGTCGATGTCCGCTGAGCAGTTCGTCGTGCTGGGACTGGCCCGGGTGCGCTCCGCCTGGTTCACCGAGGTGAGTCGCTGGGCGACCGCGGGAGCCGCCCCCCTGGAGTTCGTCAAGTGCATCTCCCCCGAGGAGGTGCGGGCCAGGCTGGCGTCCGGACGCGCCTTCTCGGCCCTCCTCGTCGACGGTGCGCTGCCCGCCCTCGACCGGGATCTCGTCGAGACGGCCCGTTCGCAAGGCTGCGCGGTGATCGCGGTCGACGACGGGATGCTGCGACGGGACTTCGCCGCGATCGGCGTCTCCGCGGTGGTGCCCGAGCCGCTCGACCGGCGGCTGCTGATGGCCGCCCTGAGCGAGCACGCGCAGCCGGTCCACCCGCTCGGGGAGACGATCGATCTGACCGGAGAGGGCGACGGCGCCGGTGGCTGGCGGGGGCAGCTGGTGGCGGTCCTCGGTGCTGGTGGCGCCGGGGCTTCGACGATCGCCATGGCAGCCGCCCAGGGTCTGGCGTCCGACGCGCGGCTCGGAGGGCGGGTGCTGCTGGCGGATCTGGCCCTCGACGCGGACCAGGCCATGCTCCACGACGTCGGCGACGTCGTCCCCGGGCTGCAGGAACTGGTCGATGCGCACCGCAGCGGCCGCCCGGCGCCCGAGGAGGTTCGGGCCATGACCTTCGCGATCGCCGACCGCGGCTACGACCTCCTTCTCGGCCTGCGACGACACCGGGACTGGTCGGCGCTGCGCCCCCGGGCCACCGCCGCGGCCCTCGACGCGCTCCGCCGTGCCTACAAGGTGACCGTCGCGGACGTCGCGGCCGATCTGGAGGGCCAAGACGAGTGCGGCTCGGCCGACGTCGAGGACCGCAACCTGCTCGCCCGCACGACGACCGCCACGGCTGACGTGGTCCTGGTGGTGATCCAGCCGACGGTCGTGGGTCTGCAGCGGATGACCCGTCTGCTCGACGCGCTGTTCCGGCACGGGGTCGGAGCCCACCGGATCCTGCCCACCATCAACAGGGCTCCCCGCCAGGGCCGAGCCCGGGCGGAGCTGGCCCGGACGGTGGCGGAGCTGGCCCGACCGCTCACACCGGATGCCACGCAGCTGTGCTCGCCGCTGTTCGTGCCCGATCGCCGCGGTCTCGAAGACGTCCTCCGAGCTGCCGACCCGCTGCCGGCGTCGCTCGCCGCGATGGTCGGCGACGCCGTAGGGGCGCTGCTCGAGCGCTCCTTCGACACCACTGCAGCCTCAGCTCCGGTGCCGCAGCGGGTCGAGCCCGGCTCGCTCGGCGCGTGGTCCACCCCTCAGCGCTGAAGCGACGCCCGGACTCGACCGGGCTGATGTGGCCGCCAGCGAGCCCGCCAGCGCCCGGCCAGCGGGATCTGACGCCGTGGCTGGTGAAGCCGCAGCGCTCTGCGGGTCGCTGGCGGTTCAGCGCCCCTTGAAATCGGGGGTGCGCTTCTCGAGGAACGCCCGCGGACCCTCCCGGGCATCCTCGCTGGACATGACCGCCATGCCGATCTCCATCTCCTTGACGAAGGCCTCCCTCTCGGGCAGGCACTGGCTGGCGATCACCGACTCCTTGATGCCACGCACCGCGAGCGGGCCGTTGGCCGCGATGCGAGCTGCGATCTCCCTGGCCCGCGTGAGCGCCTGGCCGTCGGGCACCACGTGGCCGACCAGACCGATCTCGTAGGCTCGCTGCGCGCTGATCGGCTCACCCACCAAGAGCATCTCCATCGCGAGCGTGTAGGGGATCTGCCGCGGCAGGCGCACGGTGGAGCCGGACATGGGGAACAGACCACGCTGGACCTCGCTGATCGCGATCTGGGCGCCCTGTGCCGCCACCCGGATGTCGAGCGCTTGCAGGATCTCGGTGCCGCCCGCATAGCAGTAGCCCTCGATCGCCCCGATGATCGGCTTCTTCAGCACGTAGTCCTTGAGGAAGCCCTTGAAGATCAGGCTGAAGTCAGCCTTGATCCGCTCCTCGAACTCGTTCTCGGTCGGCTTGCCGGACAGCAGCGCCCCGACGAGGCGGTCAAGGTCGGCGCCCGCCGAGAAGTTGCCTCCCGCGCCGGTGAGGATGGCCACCCGGATGTCATCGTCGCCGTCGATCAGGTCCCAGGCGTCGCACAGCCGACACAGCACCTCCGCGTTGAAGGCGTTGCGCTTGTCGGGACGGTTGAGGGTGACCGTGACGATGTGGCCGTCGCGGTCCACGAGCACTGCGGGTTCGCTCACGTCGGGTCCTTTCGGAAGCGGGATCAGCCGGACCTGAAAGGTAGTCAGAGACGGGATCGCCGCTGAAACGACTCCGAATGAGCACACCATGCGGTAGCTATGCCACGAAAGGTGCTGCATGTGGCGGATGTCATGAGGACCTCGGGCGGCACGCGTCGTAGGGTCCCGTGACACCCCTCACCCGGCGGAACGATGACGGCGGTCGACGACTCCCTCCCTCCACTGCTGCAGATCGAGCGTGCGGTCCAGGCTCGCGCCAAGGACATCGCCCTCGACATGTCCGGACCCGAGGGCGAGGCTGCGCTGAGGGCCCTCATCGACGACGAGGTCGACCGCTGGGAGCTCGACCACAAACGGGGCCTTCGCCCGCAGCCGCTCGCCTCGCCCGAGCTCATCGCCGAGCGGGCCTTCCGGAACCTGGCCCGTTACGGGCCGCTCACCCCCCTGCTGGCCGACGACGACGTGTGGGAGATCATGATCAACGCCCCCGATCAGATCTTCGTCAAACGCCACTGCGGGCCGAGCGGCTACCACCATGAGGTCTTCCATGACGACGAGCACGTCACCCGCATCCTGACCAAGATCCTCGACGACGCCTCGTCGAGCCACCGCAAGCTCGACCCGAGCGAAGGCCTGCAGGACGCACAGCTCGACAACGGGGCCCGCCTGCACATCGTCCACGGCGACCTGAGCAGGGGTGGCCACACGATGGTGAACATCCGGAAGTTCACCGGGGTGCCGTTCCGGAGCCTGCATGAGCTGGTCGAGCGCGACACGCTCAGCGACCACGTCGCCCGCTTCCTCGCCACCGCGGTCCGCGCCGGCTGCTCCATCGTCTTCGCCGGGGCGCCCGGCTCAGGCAAGACCACCCTGCTGTCGTGCTGCGCAGCCGAGCTCGACCCCTCCCTCCGTGTGGTGATCGCCGAGGAGGTCTTCGAAGCCGACGTGCCGTTGCCCAACGTGGCCAGCATGCAGACGCGAGCCGCCCGCAGCGACCGGCCCGAGATCGATCTGCGACGCCTGGTCGCCGGCTTTCTCCGCATGGCTCCGGACGTTGCGATCGTCGGTGAGGTCCGCGATCGCGAAGCCCTCCCGTTGCTGCTGACCCTCTCCTCCGGGGTGAAGGGCTTCACCACCATCCACGCCGGCTCCGCCCGCCAGGCCCTGAGCCGGCTGCGGTTCATCGCCCAGCTCAGCGATGCCGCCTCCGAGCTGCCGATGAGCGCGCTCAACGCGCTGGTCACCGAGGCGGTCGACCTTGTCGTCCACGCCGCCCGGGGTCCCGACGGGCCACGAGTGATGGAGGTCGTGTCGGTCGAGGACCTCGCCGGTGCCGCGGATGCCACACCGTTCACCGTCACCGAGCTCTACAGCCGCCGGGGCTACGACCATCCCCTCGAGTGGACCGGTCAGGTGCCAGTCCGGGTCGCCCGGCTCTTCTCCGCGATCGGCGTCGACGTGGTGGAGGTGCTGCACGAGGCCTCCTCCGGTGAGTGGAGGCAGTTCTGATCGCGCTGCTGCTGTCCGTGTCGGCCGCCTCCGGGGTGCACCTGCTCTTCACCCGTGTGGCGCTCGGCCGCCGTGAGCTGCCGAACCTCGCATCCCTCTGGACGCGCCGCGGCGCTCCGGCGGAGTCCCGGCGCGGCATCCGACGCTGGCTCGATCGGGCCGGCCTCGCGGAGCTCTCCGTTCGCGACGTGGCGGCCGTCGCCATCCTGCTGTTCACGATGGGCGCCGCGTTGGCCTTCGTGGTCTTCGGCGGGGTCGCTCCCGCGCTGGTCACGGGACTGTTCGCGGCCAGCTTCCCCCTCGCCGCGCACCGCCAGCGGGCACGGAGCCGCCGGGCCGCCTCAGCAGACGCCTGGCCCCGGCTCATCGACGAGATCCGGATCCTCACCGGCTCGGTCGGTCGCTCGATCCCCCAGGCGCTGTTCGAGGCCGGTCGCAACGGCCCGCCCGAGCTGCGAGACGCCTTCGAGGCGGCACACCGAGAGTGGCGGATCTCGACGGACTTCGAGCGAACCCTCCGGGTGCTCAAGCACCGGCTCGACGACCCCACCGCGGACGTGGTCTGCGAAACGCTGCTCACCGCCCACGAGATCGGAGGGAGCGACCTCGACCAACGGCTCGAATCGCTCGCCGACGACCGCCGCTCCGAGCTGCAGTACCGCAAGGACGCACGAGCCAGGCAGGCCGGTGTGCGCTTCGCGCGCCGGTTCGTGCTGATCGTCCCGCTCGGTATGGCCGTCGCCGGGCTGTCCGTGGGCAACGGCCGCGAGGCCTACGCCACACCCACCGGTCAGCTCCTCGTCGTGGCAGCGCTCGGCATGGTGATCGCCTGCTGGATCTGGGCCGGGCAGATCATGAAGCTCCCCGAGGCCGAGCGGGTCTTCGACCGATGAGCCGGGTGCTGCTGCTCTGCGGCCTGATCGGCTGGGCTGGAGCGACCCTGCTGCTGTCCCAGCTGCGCTGGTTCCGCCGACTGACGCTGGTGGAGCGCCTCCGCCCCTACGCCCCCGGTCAGGCCGGGGCGGCAACCGCGACCACCGCCGACGCACTCTCGCTGCGAGCACTGCGCGAGGTGGTCGAGCCGCTGTTCCACGAGCTCGCTGAGCAGCTGTCGCGCCTGTTCGGCGTGAGTGAGGAGCTCGCCACCCGGCTAGAGCGCATCCACTCGCCGCACACCGTCGCCGACTTCCGCGCCCGTCAGCTCGGCTGGTCGCTCGCCGCGTTCAGCGCAGGCGGCGTGATCGCACTGAGCACCGGGATGCCTGCCGCGCTCGCCGTGCTGTTCCTGCTCGGCAGCCCGCTGCTCACCTTCCTGCTCCTCGAGCAGCAGGTGATCAGCGCGTCCGGGCGCTGGCAGCGGGCCCTCTTCCACGAGCTTCCGGTCGTCGGCGAGCAGCTCGGCATGCTGCTGTCGGCCGGCTACTCGCTCGGCGCTGCGCTCAACCGCATCGCCAGCCGCGGACACGGCTGCTGCGCCCGAGACCTGGCCCGGGTCTGTGGTCGCATCCGCCAGGGACTCGCGGAGACCGACGCGCTCGAGGAGTGGGCCGACCTCGCCGGTGTCGACGCGGTCAACCGACTGGTCGGCGTCCTGGCACTCAACCGCGACGGTGGCGACCTCGGCCGGCTCATCGCACAGGAGGCACGCGCCATCCGACGTGACGTCCAGCGCGAGCTGATCGAAGCGGTCGAACGCCGGGCCCAGCAGGTCTGGATCCCGGTCACGGTCGCCACCCTCGTACCCGGCGTGCTGTTCCTCACCGTCCCGTTCGTCGAGGCGATGCGGCTCTTCACCGCCGGCTGACCCCGGCGAGCGACCAGCCGCTCCCACCTCTCGGAACCGGGAGCGCACACCCCGAACACCCCCACCGAGCAGAAAGGACTGATGCTGATGATCACGATCCGATGGGTGCTCGACGAGCTTCGAGCCCGCGAGCGCGGCACCGGCGACCGTGGGGAGGGCGTGATCAGCGCGGCGATCGCGGTGCTGATCATGGCGTTCCTCGGTGCGGCGATGTGGATCGGCTTCAACCGGATGTGGAAGGACACCGAAGCCACCACGCAGAACAAGGTCCAGCAGATCGGCCAGGAGTAGCGCGATGCGGCGGCGCCACCAGCTCCGCGATCGCGGTGCCGGCCTGATCGGCGCCATGGCGGGCATCACGGTGTTCCTCGCGTTCCTCCTCTTCGCCGTGCAACTGCTGATGAACCTGCACACCACGTCGATGGTGTCGAGCGCTGCGTACGAAGCAGCTCGGGTCGCCGCGGGTGCGTCAGTCGACCCCACCGACGGTGCCTCGGTGGCCGCCGGACGCCAGCGCGGCGAGCAGCGGGCCCGCACCCTCCTGGGCCGCTACGGCGAGCAGGTGCAGTTCGACTGGTCGGCCAGCACCGCCGACACGGTGGTGCTGCGGGTGCGGGCGTCCTCCCCGCGCTTCACGCTCGGCGGCCTGCCGGCCCGACTGGGCTTCGACGACATCGACCGCACAGTCCGCGTACGGATGGAAGAACTGCGGTGAACACCGCCGACCACCATCGCGACGGCCGGCGCGGGCGCTGCGGGCGGCGCGTCCGGTGCCGAGGCGACGCCGGGCTCGCCGGTGTCGAGGTGCTCCCCTTCGGGTTGCTGGTGTTCGTGATCGGCGGCCTGCTGGTGGCCAACGCCTGGGCGGTGGTCGACACCAAGCTGGCGGTCAGCGCCGCATCACGGGAGGCGGTGCGGGTCTACGTCGAGGCGAGCGACCCGACCGAGGCGGCAACGGCCGCCGACGCGACGGCACGCGCCGTCATCGCCGGCCACGGCCGGAGACCGGAGCGACTCGTCCTCGAGGCCCGGCACCTCGGTGATGAGCCGTGGCGTCGCTGTGCGCAGGTGCTGATCACCGCCCGCTACCAGGTTCCCGCGCTCTCGCTGCCGTGGATCGGTGGGTACGGCTCGGGCTTCGAGGTGGTCTCGGCCCACAGCGAGCGCATCGACCCCTTCCGGGCGGGACTGCCAGTCGGTGGCCGATGCTGACCCCGATTCCCCCAGACCGCCCGGTGCGTGGCGAACGGGGCAGCGCGCTGATGCTCATGCCCGCAGCGGTGCTCATCGTGCTCACGCTCGCTGCCATCACCGTCGACACCGCCATCGTGCACCTCGGACGCCGGGAGCTGGTGCACGCCGCCGATGCCGCCGCCAACGACGCCGTGACCTACGGGTTCGACGAGCAGCGCTTCCGGCGAGGTGAGGGCTACCTGCTCGACGAACGACGCGCCCGGGAAGCGGTGGTCAGCTCGCTCGCCGCCCGTGGGCTGCTCGACCGACTCTCCGCGCCACCGGTCGTTCGGTTCACCGCCGTCGACGAGGTGCGGGTCGAGCTGCACATGGAGGTCGACTACCTGTTCGCCCGCGCCCTTCCCGGCGTCCGGTCGGCGACCGTCGAAGCCCACGCCACCGCGGTCGCACGGCAACGCTGATCGCGCAGCCACACCAGCGCTGGTCGCCGCAGGAACCCGCACGGCAGGCACAGGTTTCCGGGGAGCTGCACTCGGCGCCGTCGCACGCCGAGCGGCAGACTGCACCCATGCCCACGACGTTCCTGCACCCGTTCGCCCGACCAGCCGCCGACGACTTCATCACCATCGTGCGCGGTGAGGGCGCAGCGGTCTACGACGCGGACGGACGGCGCTACATCGACGCCCTCGCCAGCCTCTGGTACTGCAACGTGGGACACGGCCGCCAGGAGATCGCCGCGGCGGTGGGCGCCCAGATGGCCCGCCTCGCCGGCTACCACACCTTCGACCTCTTCACCAACGAACCGGCCGAGGAGCTGTCCGCCACGATCGCCGCGCTCTCCCCGGTCCCCGAAGCGCGGATCTTCCTCACCTGCTCGGGTTCGGAGGCGGTGGACACGGCTCTGAAGCTCGCCCGGCTCACCTGCTCGTTGGCAGGCGACCCGCAACGCCACGTCATCGTGGGCCGTCACCACGCGTACCACGGCGTCACCTACGGCGGGCTCTCCGTGCAGGGCCTCCCCCTCAACCAGGAGCACTTCGGACCGCTGCTCGAACCGGTGCTCCACGTCGCCCACGATGACCTGGAGGAGGCCGAGGCGGTCTTCGCCGAGCACGGGGCGCACATCGCGGCGGTCATCGCCGAGCCGGTGATCGGCGCCGGTGGGGTCCACCCCCCGGCGGAGGGGTACCTGCTCGGGCTCCGCAAGCTCTGCGACGAGTACGGTGCGCTGCTCATCTTCGACGAGGTCATCACCGGCTTCGGGCGGCTCGGCGCCTGGTTCGCCAGCGCCCACTACGGCGTGACCCCGGATCTGATCACCTTCGCGAAGGCGGTCACCTCCGGCTACCAACCGCTCGGCGGGGTGATCGTGGGGCCACGCGTACGAGCCGCTCTCGAAGCCAACGAGTCCTTCGTTCTGCGCCACGGCTTCACCTACAGCGGACACCCCGCCGCTTGCGTCGCAGGCATCGAGAACATCCGGATCCTGCGCGAGGAGCGGCTGGTCGAGCGAGCGGGCCCCATCGGACGAACCCTCGGAGGTGGGTTCGCGGAGCTGGTGGCCGAGGGCCTGGCTGCTGAGGTCCGGGGCGAGGGCGGCATCTGGGGACTGGACATGCTAGAGGGGGTCAGTGCGCTCGACGTGCGGGCCGCGCTGCTCGCCCGCGGAGTGATCGCCCGACCCATCGGCACGACCACGCTCGCCTTCTGCCCGCCACTGGTCATCGGCGACGACGACCTCACGCGCTGTGTGACGGCCACCGGCGACGCGCTCCGCGAGGTGCTGGGCCGCGCCTGACGGGCGGCACGCCCGGCTACGGGGTGCCCCAGCTGTAGCTCTGCTTCTCGAGGTGCAGGTACGTCGAGGTCTCGGTCCGCCGCACCCCGGGGATGGCCCGGATGACGTCGTTGACCAGGGCGAGGAGCTCCTCGTTGTCCCGGCACACCACCTCCACCAGCAGGTCGAAGCGCCCGGCGGTGATCACCACGTAGTCCACCTCGGGAATCTCAGCCAGGGCGGCGGCGATGGGCCGCAGGTCACCGTCAGCATGGATCCCGATGAGGGCCTGCAGCTCGAAGCCGAGCATGAGGGGGTTGGTCACCGCCACGACCTGCATCACCCCCTGCTCACACAGGCGCTGCACCCGCTGCCGCACCGCGGCCTGGGAGAGCCCGACCCGCGGTGCGAGCTGGGCGTAGGCCATGCGCCCGTCGAGCTGCAGCTCCCGGATGATCGCCTTGTCGATGTCGTCGAGCACGGGTCGGCGCCGCGCCTGCTCTCGAGTCACCTGGCGGCTCCCGGAGCGGCTGCCACGGCGCGGCGTGCCGCTCACCGTTCCCCCCCGAGCGTGGCGAGCGTCTCCTGCAGCTCCCTGCAGACCCGCACCACCGCGCCGGTCACCGGTGCATCTCCTCCATGGCCTCGATGAGGGCGACGCGCAGGATCCTGCCGATCTCGTCGAACTCCTCGGGCCCGGCCACGAGCGGCGGCGAGAGCTGGATCACCGGGTCGCCCCGGTCGTCGGCCCGACAGATCAGCCCCAGCTCGAACAGTCGCGGGGAGAGCACGCCACGCAGCAGCCGCTCCGCGGTGGCCGCGTCGAAGGTGGCCCTGGTGCGGCGATCGGCGACCAGCTCGACGGCGTAGAAGTAGCCGGTGCCGCGGATCTCGCCGACGATCGGCAGCTCGCCCACGGCTTCCTCGAGGCTGGCGCGGAAGCGGTCCTGGAGCTCGGCCACCCGGTTCACCAGCCCCTCGCGTTCCATGAGGTCGAGGTTCGCGAGGCCCGCCGCGCAGCTCACGGGATGACCACCGAAGGTGAACCCGTGCAGGAACGAGCGGTCGCCACCGAGGAACGGCTCCGCCACCCGTTCGGAGACCAGCAGCGCGCCCAGCGGCGCGTACCCCGAGGTCAGGCCCTTGGCGGTGGTGATCATGTCAGGGACGTAGTCGTAGCGCTGAGCGCCGAACCAGGCGCCCAGCCGGCCGTAGGCGCAGATGACCTCGTCGGAGACGAGCAGCACCCCGTAGTGGTCGCAGATCTCGCGCACCCGCTGCCAGTAGCCCGATGGGGGTTCGATGCAGCCTCCGGCGTTCTGCACCGGCTCGAGGAACACCGCCGCGACCGTGTCCGGACCCTCCCGTTCGATCATGTCGGCGATGTCGTCGGCACAGGCGAGCGTGCACGCGGCCGCGTGGGCGCACAGCCTGCAGCGATACCGGTTGGTGTTGGCGACGTGGAACGCGCCGGGGACCAGCGGCTCGAAAGGCTGCCTGATCGCCGGCAGACCGGTGATGGACAGCGCGCCCATGGTCGTGCCGTGATAGGCGAGGTGGCGGGCCAGCACCTTCGTGCGCCGGGGCTGGCCGATGGCCGAGAAGTACTGGCGGGCGAGCTTCCAGGCCGACTCGACGGCCTCGCCCCCACCGGTGGTGAAGAACACCCGCTCGATGCCTGACGGCGCCAGCCGGGCGAGGCGGGCGGCGAGCTCGATGGCGCTGGGGTGGGCGTAGGTCCACAACGGGAAGTAGGCGAGCTCGGCGGCCTGGGTCGCGATGGCCTCCGCGAGCTCGCGCCGGCCGTGTCCCACCTGCACGGTGAACAGGCCGGCGAGGCCGTCAAGGTAGCGGCGGCCGTGCTGATCCCACACGTAGCAGCCCTCACCCCGCACGATGACCGCGAGCTCGCCGGCCCCCAGCCGCGAGAAGTGGCCCCACAGGTGGGCGTCGGCGAGCCGCTCAAGGCGACCGGCGGGACCCTCGGCGCTCACGGGTTCCACCGCTCAAGCTTCCTGGCCCGTCGACCACCGGCGTACACCGCCAGGAGGGCGACGGCGATCGACACGATCAGGATGGCCGTCGAGATGACGTTGATCTGCGGCGGGATGCGGCTCTTCTTGGTCACCCACACGGCGATCGGAAAGGTCTGGTCGAGCCCCGAGTTGAGGTAGGTGATGATGAAGTCGTCGAGGGAGAGGGCGAAGGTCAGCAGCGCCGCGGCGAGCACGCCCGGGGCGATGAGCGGAAGCGTGATCCGCGCGAACGTGCGCCAAGGCGTCGCCCCGAGGTCCAGCGCCGCCTCCTCGAGACGCCAGTCGAAGCCACGGATGCGAGCCCGCACGGTGATGGCCACGTAGCTGACCGAGAACATCACCTGGGCGACCACGATGGTGGCGAACCCGCGGGCCCAGTTGAGCGCGACGAACAACGTGAGCAGGGCGAAGCCGAGCACGACCTCGGGCAAGGTGAGCGGCAGGATGAGGATGGTGCCGAGCAGGCCCTTCGCCTTGAATCGGTACTTGACCATGGCGAGGGCCATGAGGGTGCCGAGCACGGTGGCGATGAGCGTGACCACCGCTGCGATCCGCAGGCTGTAGGCGAGCGCGTCGGTGAGCTCCTCATAGCGGAACGGGTCGGTCCAGGCGTCGAGGCTGAAGCGACCCCACTTGTAGTTGTACTTGCCCTGCGGTTCGTTGAAGGAGAACACCACCACCACGAGGATCGGGGTGAACAGGAACAGCAGACCCAGCAGGGCCCACATCCCGAGCGCGCCCCGTCCCAGGCGACGCAGCCACGGTGGGGGCCCGCCGCCACCGAGCACCGCTGGCTCGCGGCGGGCGTCGGTGGCCGGGTCGAGGTCGTGGGAGACCGGGGGTGGTGCGCCAACCGACATCAGACGAGGTCCTCGGTGCCGAGGGCTCGGGCGTAGAGGATCACGCCGACCAGGATCAGGGCCATCAGCATGAACGACAACGCCGACAGCTCTGGCCGGAAGTACTCCTTGCCGAAGTTCTTCTCGATGATGTTGCCGATCATCGTGGTCCGCTCGCTGCCGAGCAGCTCGGAGTTCACGAAGTCACCGGCGGCCGGGATGAAGGTGAGCAGGGTGCCCGCGAACAGCCCCGGCAGCGATAGCGGGAGCGTGACCGTGCGGAACGCCCTGGCGGGGCTCGAGTAGAGGTCGGCAGCCGCATCGAGGAGGCGGCGGTCGAGCTTCTCGAGGCTCACGTAGATGGGCAGCACCATGAACGGCAGGAAGTTGTAGGTGAGCGCACCAATGACCGCGATGGGCCGGCCGAGCAGACTCTCGCCGTCGCCGAGCACTCCGACCCCCTGCAGGACGGCGACCACGGGGCCGCCGTCGAACAGCAGGATCTTCCAGGCCAGCGTGCGCACCAGGTAGGTGACGAAGAAGGGCAGCACCACCAGCGCCAGAAGCAGGTTCTTCCAGCGACCGCCCCGCAGTGCGATGAAGTAGGCGAGCGGGTAGCCGATGACGATCGCCGCCACGGTGGCCGCCGCTGCGTAGCCGAACGTGCGCACGATCACCGTGCCGTTGCCGGTGATGACGTCGGTGTAGTTGGCGAGCCCCCGGTCCTCGAGGGAGAGCTGCAGCATCGAGAACATGGGCACGATGAAGAACAGCACCAGCCACAGCGCACCCGGTGCGAGCAGCAGGTAGGGCACGTACCACCGGCTGGCCCGCACCCCCGAGGCCTCGGCGCTCACCCGACCGTGCCCCTACTGCTGGGTGGCCTCGGCGAACGCCCGACCGAGCCGCTCGTCTTCCTCCGGGGTGAGGGTGCGGAAGTCGTAGAGCTTGGGGGTGGGCGGCGGGTTGATGAACGGGCTGCTCTGCGCCTCGGCGGTCATCTGCTCCCTGGCGCCGGCCACCGGCGGCACGTAGTTGATGGCCTCGTAGAGCCCGGCGGCGACAGAGGGCTGGTAGAGGAAGTTCATGAACGCCTCGGCCCCCGCCTTGTTCGCGGCGCCGATCGGGATGAGCATGTTGTCGACGAAGCGCATGCCCCCCTGCTTGGGGATGACCCAGGCGAGATCCTCGTTCTCGGCGCGCAAGCTGGCGATGTCACCGGACCAGGCCATGGCGATCCACGTGTCACCGAGGTCGAGGTCCTCGGTGTAGCTGTTGCCGGTGATCCGCTTGAACTGACCCGCCTCACGGGCCTTGGCGATCTTGGCGATGGCGGCCTCGGCGTCGGCCACGGAGCCGGTGGAGGGATCGAGGCCCATGCCGAGCATCGTGAGGCCGACCGAGTCCCGCATCTCGTCGAGGATGGTGACCTTTCCGGCGAACCGCCGATCGAAGATGACGTTCACGTCGTCGATCTCACCGCCGACCTTGTCCGGGTAGTAGGCGAGCCCGGCCTGTCCGATGGCGTAGGGCAGGGAGAAGCGCCGGCCCGGGTCGAAGTCGGGGTCGGCAAGGTCGGGAAGGATGTTCGACCTGTTGGGCACCGAGGTGGTATCGAGCTCCTGCACGAAGCCCTGCTCGATCATCCGGGCGGCCATCCAGCTCGTGAGCACCACGAGGTCCGCGCCGATGCCCCGACCGGCGGAGAGCTGAGGTTCGTACTTCGTGTAGAAGCTGTCGTTGCCGTCGATCTCGGGCCGGTAGTCGACCTCGATCCCGGTCTGCTCGCTGAACGCCCGGAGGGTGGCCGAGGTCTCGGCATCGTCGTTCTCGATGTAGAGCGGCCAGTTGAGGATCACCAGCTTGGTGCCCTGCAGGCCGCCGTCCGTCGTGGTGCCGCCGGCGGTCGTGGCAGCGTTGCCGTCGCCGCCGTCACCACCACAGGCGGTGAGCAGGCTGGGACCGAGAGCAAGGCCCCCGAGAACGGCTGCTCCCCGGCCGAGGAACTGCCGGCGGGTGGTGCGCGGCGCGGCTCGCGAGGCGAGCGGCCGGGGATCGGTCGGTGGGTTCGGGCTCATCTGGGTTCCCTCCGGTGGTGGTCGTGGTCGTCGGTCAGCTCTCCTCGACGAGCGCTTCGTCGGTGAGCGGGAGGTGGTCAGCGGGGGGCAGGACGCAGCCGGCGTCGGGGGCCCAGCTCGCCCAGACGGCATCGCCGGGTCGCAGCAGCGGCAAAGCGGCGTCGTGGCTGACGTTGGCGATGACGGTGCTCCCGCCCGGCGCGGCGAGCGAGAGCCGCACGATCGGTCCCTGGAAGGTCAGGTCGGTCACGGTGCCCGCGACCCGCGGGCGTCCGGTCGGTTCCTCCATGGTGATCTGGACCCGTTCCGGTCGGACCATGACCGTGCCAGGACCGCCGGCGACGACGTCGGCCATCCGACAGGCGGCCTGCAGCCGGATCCCGCCGAAGGCGGTGACCTCGGCGAGGTGGTCGGTGCGAGCCTCGACCCGGCACGGCCACAGGTTGGCCTGGCCAATGAAGCCGGCGACGAAGACGGTGGCGGGGTGGTCGTAGATCTCGTAGGGGGTGCCGATCTGGTCGACCCGGCCCAGGTTCATGACCGCGATGCGGTCGCTCATGGTGAGCGCCTCTTCCTGGTCGTGGGTGACGTAGACGAAGGTGATCCCCACCTCGCGCTGGATGCGCTTGAGCTCGAACTGCATGGCGTGGCGCAGCTTGAGATCCAGCGCGCCCAGCGGCTCGTCGAGCAGCAGCGCCTTCGGGTAGTTCGCGAGCGCCCGGGCGAGGGCCACCCGCTGCTGCTGGCCCCCGGAGAGCTGTGCCGGCTTCCGTCTGGCGAAGTCGGTGAGCCGCACCACCTCCAGCAGCTCGTCGACCCGCCGCGCGACCTCCTGCCTTCCCAGCTTCTGGCTGCGCGGGCCGAACGCGACGTTGTCCCAGACCGTCATGTGAGGGAACAGGGCGTACTGCTGGAACACCGTGTTGACGTTCCGCCGGTACGGGGGTACCCGTGACACGTCGACGCCGTCAAGGCGGATCCGACCCTTCGTGGGGGTCTCGAACCCGGCGATCATCCGCAGGGTCGTGGTCTTGCCGCAGCCGGAGGGCCCGAGCATCGAGAAGAACTCGCCCTCCGGGATCGAGAAGTGCGCGTCGTCGACGGCCACGAAGTCGCCGAAGCGCTTGGTGACGTGGTCGATCTCGATCACAGCCGGGCCGGACACGGTGACCATGTTCGCGGCCACCGGAGCACCGATGGTGGAAGTCGCGGCTGCTGGTGCCGGGTGCTCGCTCAGCATCGCCCCCTCGTTGGCCTGGACGGCCGACCGGACCGGTGGCGTCAGAGTGGCAGATTCGCAAAGTTCTCTTCTGTTCGCAAGCGATCCCGTCGTCAGTTCATGAGCTTGCAACGGAATCCCTTGCGCATCAGCGCTCTTCGGCGCATGCTCTGTCGAAGCGTCTTGTCCAGCCCGTGCCCGAGGAGCGCACCGTGGTCCACCAGAACTTCATCGGCGGCGAATGGAGACCGGCCGCCCGCGGCGCCACCGACGACGTGGTCAACCCGGCGACCGGGGAGGTGCTCGCCCAGGTCCCCTCCAGCGACGCCGACGACGTCGACACGGCTGTTGCGGCCGCCGCGGAGGCGTTCACCACCTGGGGCAGGACCACCCCCCGGGAGCGCAGCGAGAAGCTCCTGGCGCTCGCCGAGGCCATCGAAGCGAACCTCGACGAGCTGAAGCACCTGGAGATGGCCAACGTCGGCAAGCCGGTGTCCATCATCGACTTCGAGTTCGACCTGACCCTCGACAACCTGCGCTTCTTCGCCGGTGCAACGCGGTGTCTGAGCACGCAGGCCGCCGGGGAGTACCTCGAGGACCACACGTCGATGCTGCGCCGCGACCCGCTCGGGGTCTGTGTGGGGATCGCCCCCTGGAACTACCCGTTGAACATGGCCATCTGGAAGCTCGGCCCGGCCCTGGCTGCAGGGAACACGTTCATCCTCAAGCCCTCCGAGCTCACACCGCTGACCGCCCTGAAGCTGGCCGAGCTCGCCGCCGGCATCTTCCCGCCGGGCGTGTTCAACGTGGTCTGCGGGCAGGGTGAGACCGCCGGTGACGCGCTCGTACGGCATCCGGGGGTGGCCATGGTGTCGCTCACCGGGGACGTCGACACCGGGCGGATCATCGCCCGCAACGCGGCCGACACCCTCAAGCGGGTGCACCTGGAGCTGGGGGGCAAGGCGCCGGTGGTCGTCTTCGACGACGCCGACGTGGAGGCGCTCGTGGCGACGCTGGCGGAGGCCGGGTACTACAACTCGGGCCAGGACTGCACCGCACCGTGCCGGGTGCTGGCCGGACCACGCGTGTTCGACGACGTCGTCGGCTCGCTGGCCGACGCGGTCGGCGAGATCGTGGTGGGCGATCCCGCCGACGAGGCCACCGCGGTGGGGCCGGTGATCTCCGCCGCCCAGCGAGACCGGATCGCCGGGATGGTCGCTCGAGCGGTGGAGGCGGGCGCCGAGGTGGTCATCGGTGGATCCGCCATCGAACGGCCCGGCTTCTTCTATGAGGCGACCGTGGTGGCCAACCCCGACCAGGACAGCGAGCTGGTCCAGCGCGAGGTGTTCGGGCCGGTGGTGAGCGTGCAGCGCTTCACCGACGAGGCCCAGGCCCTCGCTTGGGCCAACGGCGTGGACTACGGCCTCGCGGCGAGCGTCTGGACCGCCGACGTCGGCCGGGCCATGCGCATGTCCCGGGAGCTGCTGTTCGGCACGGTGTGGGTCAACGACCACATCCCGATCGTCTCCGAGCTCCCCCACGGCGGGTTCAAGCAGAGCGGGTACGGCAAGGACATGTCGATCTACGCGATCGAGCACTACACCGAGCTCAAGCACGTGATGGTGAAGCTCTGATGACCGAGGTGATCACCGGCACCAGCCGGATGAGTGACCGGGCCGCCGAGATCGCCCGCGCCGAGCAGGCTCGGCTGCTGGAGCGGACCCCGGGGAGCAGGGCGGCCTACGAGCGGGCGGTGCGCCACCTCCCGCTCGGGGTGCCGTCATCGTTCCAGGCGGCCGACCCCTACCCCATCTACCTGGAGCGGGGTCAGGGCAGCCACGTGTGGGACGTCGACGGCCACGAGTACGTCGACTTCCATGGTGGCTTCGGGGTGAACGTCGTCGGTCACGCCCATCCCCGGATCGTCGAGGCGATCACCCGGGCAGCCCGGACCGGCACCCACTTCGCCACCCCCACGCCGGTCACCGTGGCCCTAGCCGAGGCGATCTGTGAGCGCTTCGGCCTCGACACCGTGCGCTTCGCCAACTCCGGCACTGAGGCCACCATGGACGCCATCCGAGTGGCCCGCGCCGCGACCGGCCGTGACGTCATCGTGAAGATCGAGGGCTCCTACCACGGACACCACGACGCGGTGATGTTCTCGGTGCTGCCCAACGCGGACGCCGTTGGTGGCCGGGAGATGCCCGCCTCCACGCCCATGTCCCTCGGCATCCCGGCGAGCATGGCGGAGCACACGCTGGTGGTGCCGTTCAACGACGCGGAGCACGTGGAGCGGCTCTTCGCCGAGCGGGGCGGGGAGATCGCCTGCCTGATCCTCGAGCCGGTGATGATGAACATCGGCATCGTCGAGCCCGAGCCCGGGTACCTGGCCCGCCTGCGGGAGCTGTGCGACCGGCACGGGGTGGTGCTCATCTTCGACGAGGTGAAGTCGGGAGCCACGGTGGCCTACGGCGGCGCCGCCGAGCGCTACGGGGTGAAGCCCCACCTGTCCTGCTTCGCCAAAGCGCTGTTCGGTGGCACTCCTGGTGCCGCGTTCGGCGGCGAGCAGGCGGTGATGGACATCATCGGCCACGGCGCCGCCCAGATGGGCACCTTCAACGGCAACCCCTTGGTGGCCGCGGCGGGTCTCGCCTGCCTCACCGAGGTGATGACCCCCGACGCCTACGAGTACCTGGCCGGCCTCGGGGCCCGGTTGGCGGGTGGGTGCGCGGCCGCGATCGAAGCGAACGACGTCCCGGCCCACACCGTCGATCTGGGCGCCAAGGGCGCGGTGTCGTTCCGCCGTGAGCGGCTGCGCAACTATCGGGACTTCCTCGACACCAAGCCCCAGCTGTTCGGCGCGGCCTTCCCGTGGGCGCTCAACCGGGGGATCTTCATGACCCCCGGCGACGAGGAGCAGTGGACCCTGTCGGTCCAGCACACCGAGGCTGACATCGACCGCTACGTCGAGCAGTTCAGCCAGTTCTGCGAGGCCCTGGCCTCCTGAGCGCGAGGCACTCGCCGCCCGCACCACCGGTCAGCGCCGCCGGTCGTCGAGACCGAGCAGCACCCCCGCCAGGGGCACGGTGACCGAGCGCGCCGCCCACAGCGGCACCGCCGGGAACCGGATGCGGGCACACGCCGGAACAGGTTCCTCGCCAACCATCGCGAGGGCCGTGCGGCGCCCGAGCCAGGTGTTGAGGGCCACGCCCGAGCCGTTGCAGCCAGTGACGAACCAGATCCCGTCGTGGACACCGACGTGGGGCAGGCGGTCGACCGTGATGGCTACGCAGCCCCCCCACGCCCACGACACCCGGACCCCGCCGAGCTGGGGGTGCACCCGCACCATCGCGGCGTAGAGGAAGTCGCGAGCTTCAGGCACGGTGGTCGGCCGCAGCGACCGGCGGCCACCGAAGAGCATCCGGCGATCGGGTGTGAGCCGCCAGTAGAACAGGAAGTGCTTGGTGTCCACGAACATGCGACCACGGGGGTTCACCGAGCGGGCCAGCTCGGCGTCGAGCACCTCGGTGGCGATGATGTAGCTGCCCACCGGCACCACTCGTCGCTGCAGCCACGGCACGAGCGCGTCGGCGGTGGCGTTGGTGCACACGAGCACCCACCTCGCCTCGACGACCCCGCGAAGGGTGGCCACCCGGAACCCGCCGCCGTGGCGCGGCTCGATCCGCAGCGCCGCAGTCCGGTCGTGCAGCTCGACCCCGGCCCCGAGCGCCCGGCGGGTCAGGCCGGCGTGGAACCGGGCCGGGTTCAGCGCACCGGTGCGCTCGAACACC
This sequence comes from Acidimicrobiales bacterium, assembly GCA_037478855.1. Taxonomy (GTDB): domain Bacteria; phylum Actinomycetota; class Acidimicrobiia; order Acidimicrobiales; family Acidimicrobilacustridaceae; genus Rhabdothermincola. The sequence continues at coordinate 33,175 of JBBFLY010000018.1, forward strand.
AGCCCAGCGTGGTACCGGCTTGAGCCGATCTCTGCGCCGAGCTCGTCGGCGGGCACGAAGCGCACCGGCTCACCCAGCGACCGGTGCTCGTCGTACAGCGCCCGCAGCGCCGGGACCATGCGGGGAGCGTGGGCCAGCAGCAGCTGGCCCGTGCGCTCGTAGTCGCAGGCGATCCCACCCTCGCCGACCAAGGCCTCCACGTGGTCGAAGGCCTCGTTGACCTCCCGGTACATGACCTGGCCGGTCTCCCCGTGGGCACGGGCCAGCCCGAGCGGCCCGGCCTTCAGCTCGGGGATCACCATGCCGCCGTTGCGGGTGCTGGCACCCGTGCCGAGCGGATCGCGCTCGAGCACCACCACCGCCCGGTCCCGTTCGGCGAAGGCGTGCGCTGCCGAGAGCCCGGCGTAGCCCGCACCGACCACCACCACGTCGGCCGAGCGGGGCAGCGGCCGAGGCGGCACCACCGGGCGATCGGACTCGGCCAGCGCCTGCCAGAGCACCCGCTCGCGGTAGTCGTCGGCCAGTGGGGCGCGCATCGAGGCGGGAGCGTACGTCGGGACACCCGACCCTGCACCCCACCACCACACATCCGCTTGACGACCAGAGGAATCTGCCGTGGAATCGAGCGCAACATCCGACGTTGACAACTGATTCCGTCGAGTCCGTTGTCAAACACCGCCTGAGGACGTGATCACTGGTGTCCGAGCACGCCGAGCTCCTCGCCCGCCACCGGCGGGTGCTGCCGAACTGGCTGACCCTCTACTACGACGAACCCATCGAGCTGGTCGCCGGTGAGGGGCGCCACGTGGTCGACGGTGAGGGAAACCGCTACCTGGACTTCTTCGGCGGGATCCTCACCACCATGACCGGCTACGCCGTACCCGAGGTGGTCGAGGCGATCCGCACCCAGGCCGGCCGGATGCTGCACACCTCGACGCTGTATCTCAGCCGCCTCCAGATCGAGCTGGCCGAACGCCTGGCGGCGCTGTCGGGGATCCCGAACGCCAAGGTCTTCTTCACCACCTCAGGGTCGGAGGCCAACGAGGCGGCGTTGCTGCTGGCCTCCACGCACCGGCGCTCCAACCAGGTGCTGGCGCTGCGCAACAGCTACCACGGGCGGTCGTTCGCCACCATCGGCGTGACCGGCAACCGGGGCTGGTCGGCGTCGAGCCTCACCCCTTTCGCCGTGCACTACGTGCACAACGGCTACCGGTTCCGCAGCCCGTTCCGCCACCTCGACGACGAGGCGTTCATCGCGGCGGTGGTCGATGACGTCCGTGACGTCATCGTGACCATGACCGCCGGCGACGTCGCCTGCCTGATCGCCGAGCCCATCCAGGGGGTGGGCGGGTTCACCGTCCCGCCCGACGGCATGCTCGGCGCCGTCCAAGAGGTGCTCGACGAGTACGGGATCCTCTACGTGAGCGACGAGGTGCAGACCGGCTGGGGGCGCACCGGCGAGCACCTCTGGGGCTACGAGGCCCATGGGGTGCGCCCCGACCTGCTCACCTTCGCCAAGGGTCTCGGCAACGGACTGGCCATCGGCGGCGTCATCGCCCGGGCCGAGATCATGGACTGCCTGCGGGCCAACTCGATCTCCACCTTCGGCGGCAACCCGCTGGTCTGCGCGGGCGCCCTGGCCAACCTCGACTACCTGCTCGACCACGACCTGCAGGCCAACGCCGCCCGCACGGGCAAGCGTCTGCTCGACGGGCTGCGCCCCCTGGTCGACCGGCTGGCGGTGGTCGGCGAGGTCCGGGGCAAAGGGCTGATGGTGGGTGTCGAGCTGGTCGGCCCCGACGGTCACGCCCCCGACGCCGAGGCCGCCTCCCGGGCGCTGGAGCTGGCGCGCCAGGCCGGGCTGCTCATCGGCAAGGGGGGTCTGTTCGGCAACTGTCTGCGCATCGCCCCGCCGCTGTCGGTCACCGACGACGAGATCGACACCGGGCTGGGTGTCCTCGTCGACGTGCTGACCACGCTCGACCGGGAGCGGGCTCGATGACCGGGCCGGAGGTGATCCCGCTCTGGATCGACGGCAAACGCTGGGACGGCAGCTCATCACGCACCTCACCCGTGTTCGATCCCGCCACCGGTGCGGTGACCGCCGAGGTGCGTCTGGCTTCGACCGGGGACGTGGACGCGGCCGTCGCCTCCGCCCGGTCGGCGTTCAGAGCCTGGCGGACCACCTCGCTGGCCCGCCGTTCGGCGGTGCTGTTCGCGTTCCGGGAGCTGCTCGACCGCCACCGCGACCAGCTCGCCCGCAGCATCGTGGCCCAGCACGGCAAGGTGTACGCCGACGCCCTCGGCGAGGTGGGTCGCGGCCTCGAGGTGGTCGAGTTCGCGTGCGGGATCCCGCACCTGCTCAAGGGCTCCCACAGCGAGCAGGTCTCGACCGACGTGGACGTGTTCTCGCTGCGCCAGCCCGTGGGCGTGTGCATCGGGGTGACCCCGTTCAACTTCCCGGCCATGGTGCCGCTGTGGATGTGCCCGGTGGCGATCGCCTGCGGGAACGCCTTCGTGCTCAAACCCAGCGAACGGGACCCGGCAGCGTCGATGCTGCTGGCCGAGCTGTGGGCCGAGGCGGGCCTGCCCGACGGGGTGTTCAGCGTCGTGCACGGCGACCGCGAAGCCGTCGACGCGCTCATCACCCACCCCGGTGTCGACGCGGTCAGCTTCGTCGGATCCACGCCCGTCGCCCGGCACGTCTACGAGACCGCGGCTCGCTCTGGGATCCGGGTCCAGGCCCTCGGGGGAGCGAAGAACCACATGGTGGTCCTGCCAGACGCCGACCTCGACTGGGCCGCCGACGCCGCCGTCGGTGCCGCCTACGGCTCCGCTGGCGAGCGGTGCATGGCCGTGTCGGTGGTGGTGGCAGTGGACCCGATCGGCGACGAGCTGGTGACCCGGATCCGGGCGCGCACCGAGCGGCTGCGGGTCGGCCCCGGGCTCGAGCCGGGGGTGGACATGGGGCCGCTCGTCACCGCCGGGCACCGCGATCGGGTGGCGGGCTACGTGGAGGCCGGCCTCGCCGAGGGTGCCGAGCTCGTGGTGGATGGGCGGAGGCTGCGGGTCCCTGGCTACGAGGGCGGGTTCTGGCTGGGACCGTGCCTGTTCGACCGGGTGCGCCCCGAGATGTCGATCTACCGGGAGGAGATCTTCGGCCCGGTGCTGTCGGTGGTGCGGGTGTCAGGGCATGAGGAGGCGCTGCAACTCGTCGCCGCGAACCCCTACGGCAACGGCGTGGCCGTGTTCACCCGGGACGGCGGCGCAGCCCGCCGCTTCACCCGTGAGGTGGAGGCCGGGATGGTGGGGGTCAACGTGGCCATCCCCGTGCCGATGGCCTACTACTCCTTCGGCGGCTGGAACGACTCCCTGTTCGGTGACACGCACGTGCACGGCCCAGAGGGGGTGCACTTCTACACCCGGGGCAAGGTGGTGACCACCCGCTGGCCGACCCCCACCACGGATGCGCCCGCCGGGCCCGACCTCGGGTTCCCAACCCACACCTGAGGTACCCCCGTCAGTCGTCGTTGACGATCGTACCGACGCCGAGCGTTCGGCCTCCCGCGGCCAACCGAGCCCAGTGCACCCCGCGCACGACGGTCGGCGGGAACCGCGAGCCGGGCGGTTTCGTCAGGCAGGCGGCCAGCGCCGTAGCCTCCGCCCCGGTGACGACGCCCCCGCAGCCCGAGCAGCCCGACCAGCCCGAGGTCGATCCCGAGGTCGAGCTCACCGTCGAGGACGCCGAGGACGCCCTGCTCGAAGGCGACCGGACCTTCGCACCAGGGACGGCACGCGCCGCGCTCACCTACAGCACGTTCCGGACCGTCTACGTCGGCTCGCTGCTGTCGAACATCGGCTCCTGGATGCAGAACGTCGTTCTGGGCGCGTTCGCGCTCGAGCTCACCGGGTCCTCCACCTACGTGAGCTGGATCGCGTTCGCGCAGCTCGGGCCGCTGCTGCTGTTCTCCCTGGCCGGGGGTGCGCTCGCCGACGTGGTCGACCGCCGGCGGTTGCTCGTGCTCGTCTCCGTGCAGCAGCTGCTGCTCTCCCTGGTGCTCGCCTGGCTCGCCCGGAGCTCCTCGCCCTCACTGTGGGGTCTGGTGCTCGTGACGTTCCTGATCGGGGTCGGCCAGGCGATCTACGCCCCCACGTACTCCGCGCTGCTCCCGCTGCTGGTGGATCGCCGGGACCTCCCCGGCGCGGTGTCGCTCAACTCCGCCAGCATGAACCTGTCGCGGGTGGTGGGACCGGCGATCGGGGCAGTGGTGTACGCGAGGTTCGGTGCGTCCTGGGTCTTCGCCGGCAACGCGGTCACCTACCTCTTCATCATCGGGGCCCTGCTGATGGTGACCCTGCCCGCGACCGCGGCGCGGGCCTCGGGTGAGCCGACCGGCCTGCGGCGGATCGGCGAGGGCTTCCAGGTGGCCCGCCGGGATCGGGTGGTCGGTCGCTGCCTCACCACCATGGCGCTGTTCTCCTTTTTCTGCCTGCCGTTCGTGTTGCACATCCAGCGGCTCGCAGCCGACAACCTCTCCATCGCCCCGAGGAGCGCTGCGTTCGGCGCGCTCTACGCCTGCTTCGGCCTCGGCGCGGTGGCGGGCGCGCTGTCGATCGGCACGTTCCTCGCCGGCCACTCGCTCGAGACCATCGTCCGTGTCGGCCTCGGCGGCTTCGCGGTGTCGCTGTGCGCTTTCGGATTGCTGCGCAACCCTCCACCCGCCTACCCCGTCGCACTGATCGTGGGGTTCTGCTACTTCGCCACGGTCACCTCGCTGTCGACCGTCCTGCAGAAGCGTCTCGACGACCGGGTGCGCGGCCGGGTGATGGCGCTGTGGATCATGGCCTTCGGCGGCACGGTCCCGATCGGCGGGCTGGTGGCGGGACCGATCATCGACACCACCTCCGTGACCGTCGTGGTGCTGGTGGGTGCTGCGGTCGCAGCGATCCTCGTGCCCTTCGCCGACCTGCGGACCCTCGCCTCCGACCCCGGCTCGCCACCTCGGCCTGCCTGAGCTCGGCCGACGCCACCGGCACCTGCCCGGGTGCCCTGAGCCGTCCGACTCATTCTGCGCCACGGGTGTGCGGGTCCCTCACACCGCAACAGGACGGCGCCGATGAAAGACCGGTCAGAGGCCCGGGGAGCGGATCCCAGCCGGCAACACGGTCCGCGAGGGGGCGAACGCGCTCTGTTACTCTCCCCGGGCGGAGGCTGAGCGAAGCGAAACGCGGGAGGAGGTGTGACGGCGCGTGACGACTGCTGACGCAGCCACGGCCGTGGATCGCGTCGCCGCGCCCGCCGGCCATCCCGAACCGACGGCGGCCGCCGACTCGCCGATGACCGGCAGGCAGGTTCCGCTCGGCCCCACCACCGGGGCGACACCCTCGTCGGTGCAGCGCCCGCCACTGCGGTTGCACGCACGATGGCACCGGGCGGTGAAGCGGAGCTTCGACCTGCTCATCGGCGTCCCGCTGCTCGTGCTGGCGCTCCCGCTGCTCGTCGTCCTCATCGCGCTGGTGCGCCTGAGCTCACCGGGCCCTGCGCTGTTCCGCCAGCAGCGCCCCGGTCGCGACGGACGCACCTTCACCATCTACAAGCTCCGGACGATGCGGGTCGACGCCGAGCAGATCCTCGCAGCCGACGCCGCCCTCCGACAGGAGTTCATCGCCAACGGCTACAAGCTCCCTCTCGACCGGGACCCCCGGGTCACGGCCGTCGGCCGGTTCCTGCGGCGCACCAGCCTCGACGAGCTCCCCCAGCTGTTCAACGTGGTGCTCGGCACCATGAGCCTCGTCGGTCCTCGGCCGGTGCTGCTCGAGCAGGCCGAGGAGCTGTTCGGCGACGATCTCGACGTGTACTTCGCCGTGAAGCCCGGGCTGACCGGGCTCTGGCAGGTGAGCGGCCGCAGCTCGCTCACCCATGAGGAGCGGGCTCGGCTCGATGCGGCATATGTACGCTGCTGGTCGCCGATGCTCGACCTGAAGCTGCTGGTGCGCACCGTTCCAGCCGTGCTGGCCGCACGCGGCGCCTACTGAGACGCTCCCCCTCATGACCGATCCGTCGCGCGCCCCCCGCATCCTGCACGTGGCCCAGCCCACCATCGCAGGGGTGGCGGTGTTCGTCCGCAACGTGGCCCGCCACCAGCACCGCATCGGCTGGCAGGTCACGGTCGCCTGTCCGTCCGACGGGTGGCTCGCGGAGGAGCTGCGCGCCCTCGGGGTGCCGGTCGTCATCTGGGAGGCGACCCGCAACCCCGGTCCCGGGCTGGTAGCGGAGGCCGTGGCCCTGCGTGCGATCGTCCGAGCCGTCGAGCCGGACGTCGTGTACCTCCACTCGGCCAAAGCCGGGTTGGTCGGCAGGCTGGTCGTCCGACGAAGGATCCCCGTCGTGTTCGAGCCGAACGCCTGGTCTTTCCATCCGTCCGGCCCGTTCCAACCTCTGGCACGAGTCTGGGAGCGCCTCGCGTCACGCTGGGTCGACCTGTTCGTGATGGTGAGCGAGACCGAAGCGGCGCAGGGTCGAGCGGTCGGGGTGCGCGGCCACTACGTGACCATCCCCCACGGGGTTGATCCCGACGCGTTCCCGTTCAGCGACGATGCCGCGCGCGAACAGGCCCGGCGTGAGCTGGGCTTGCCCGACGCACCGACCGCGGTCTGCGTCGGCCGACTCTGTGAGCAGAAGGGCCAAGACCTGCTGTTCGACGCGTGGACCCGGGTGCTCGGCCGGGTTCCCGACGCGCAGCTGGTGCTCGTCGGCGACGGACCCGACGGCCCGTCGCTGCGGCGGCGCGCACCTGCCCACGTGCACTTCGCGGGAGATCGCTCCGATGTGCACCGCTGGCTCACCGCCGCTGATGTCGCCGCGGTCTCCTCGCGCTGGGAGGCGGGCATCAGCTTCGCCACCATCGAAGCCTGGTCGACAGGCCGGCCGGTGGTGACCTTCGACATGTCCGGGATGGGGGACCAGATCCGCGACGCTGGCGCCGCGGTGCCGCTGGGCGACACCGACCGGTTCGCATACGAGCTCGCGCTGCGCCTCGCCGACCCGCAGCGCTGCGCAGCCGAGGGGCGGGCAGGTCGGCGACGGGTGGAGACGGAGCTCTCCGAGCAGCGCTCCGTCGAGTCGGTCACGGCAGCGGTACAGCGCCTGCTCGTCGAGCTCCGAGCCGGCCCACGATGAGCGCCACCTCCCCCGCTCCCGGCCCGACGTTCCTCGTGATCGGTGCGGCCCGCAGCGGCACCACGCTGCTCGCCCACGTGCTCGCCCGACATCCGGACGTGTTCTTCACGGACCCCAAGGAGCCGCACTTCCTCGCCTTCGCCGGCCAGACCGTCGACTTCGCCGGACCAGGCGACGCGGACACCATCAACCGGTACGCGGTCACCGATGAGCGACGCTGGCGTGCGCTCTTCGCACCCGGCGCCCGTAGCCGCCATCGCGGTGAGGGCTCGGTGACGACGCTGTACTACGCGCCTCAGGCCATCGAGAGCATCCGCGCCCACTGCCCTGACGTGAAGCTGATCGCGCTGCTACGTGACCCGGTGGACCGGGCGTTCTCCGCGTACAGCTACCTGGTGGGACGCGGCTGGGAGACCGAGACCTTCCAGCGGGCGCTCGAGCTCGAGGAGGAGCGTCGCGCCAGGCACTGGCACCACCTGTGGCACTACACCCGCATGGGCTTCTACTCCCGCCAGCTCGCCCCGTTCATCGAGGCGTTCGGGCGCGACCGACTGCTCGTCATCGGCTACGAGGACCTGGTGGCCGACCCCGCCGCACACCTGAGACGGATCTTCGCCTTCTTGGACCTCGACCAACACGGCATCGACGAGCTCGGCGCGCAGGTCAACGTGGGTGGGCGACCGCAGAGCCGGACCATGACCCGGGCGATGAACTGGTTGCGACGACACGAGCGAACCCGAGCGCTGGTCCGCACGGCCGTGCCCTTCAGGCTGCGCGAGTGGGTGCGTCGCAGGAACTTGGAACGGATGGAGCTGCCCGGCGACACCCGACCGACGCTCGAGTCGCTCTACGCCGCAGAACGTGACGCGCTCGTCGCGCTGCTCGGCGACGATGCGCCCTCCTGGGCGGGGCCGCGATGAGCGCGTCCCGACCAGGGCCGGACTTCGTCATCGCCGGAGCCGCGAAGTCGGGGACCACCGCGCTCTACCAGTACCTCCGGGAGCATCCCGGTCTCTTCCTCACCGAACCGAAGGAACCCCACTACTTCGCGCTCGCCGGAAGCCGCCCCGCCTTCACCGGCCCCGGCGACGACCGGACCATCAACCGGCTCGCGATCACCGACCGCGACCGGTACCTCGCGCTCTTCGAACCGGCCCCACCCGGGACGCTTCGAGGTGAGGCATCGGTCTCGACCCTCTACTACGAACAGGCCCACCGCAGGCTCCGCGAGCACAACCCGCAGATCAAGATCATCTGCATGCTGCGCGACCCCGCGGACCGGGCGTTCTCCGCGTACAGCTTCATGCGCACCCGCACCTTCGAGCCGTACGCGGAGTTCGAGCGGGCCCTCGACGACGAGCCCCGGCGCATCGCCGCGGGCTGGCACCACATCTGGCACTACCAGGCCATGGGACGCTACGCAGAGCAGCTCACCCATCTCTTCGAGCTCTTCCCCCGCGAGCAGGTGCTCGTCATCCTCTACGACGACTTCAGGACCGACCCGCTCGGGGTGCTCGAGCGGACCTACCGCTTCCTGTCGGTCGAGCCGATCCCACCCACGGTCACCCCTGAGCCACACCGCTCCGGTGAGCCGCGGCTCAAGACCCTGAGCCGGGTCGTGAACACCCCACACCCTGCGAAGCGGTTCCTCAGCCGGCTCGTACCCTCGAATGTGCGAACCCGGCTCCGCTCCGCGATCGGGCGCCACAACGTGGTGCGCAGCACCTACCCACCTGAGGTGCGGGAGCGCCTCATCGCGGGGTTCGCCGCGGACCTCGACCGGCTGGAGCAGCTGCTCGGTGTCGACCTGTCGAGCTGGCGGCAGGTTCGGAGACCGTCGGGCTCATGACCACCGACGCCGGCCACGTGCTGTTCACCCTCCGGCTGCCGGACCGCACGGGCGCAGCCCGGATGGCCCTGCACTTCGCGGCCGCGTTCCGCCGGGCCGGCCACGCCGTGACCGTCGTCCACGGTCCACCACCGACCGACGGCCCCTCGATCCTCGCGGACCTCCGGGAGGCCGGTGCCCACACCGCGCTGGATCGGCGCCTGGCCCGGCCGTGGAGTCCGCTGCTGGTGAGGGATCTCGTCGAGCGAGCCAAACGGGAGGAGGCCCGGGCCATCATCGGGGTGAACCAGCGGGACCGTCTTCCCGCCGTGCTCGCCGCGGCACGAGCGGGGGTGCCCGGCATCGTCATGGTGCAGAACCAGCACCACTTCTGGGGCAACGGCGTGCTGTCCCGGGCCAAGCGCTTCGCCTACCGGTTGAGCGTCGGCCGCTTCACCACGTTGGCCGTGTGCACCTCCGAGGTCGTGCGGTCGCAGATCGTCGCCTTCGGACTGCCCGAGGCGCGCACCGTCGTGCTCCCGAACGGGATCGATCCCGACGTCGGGCCGCCGCCTGCCGACCCCGACGACCGCCGGAGGCTGCGCGACGCCCTGGGCCTCGATGCGGCCCGTCTGGTGTTCGTCTCCGTCGGTCGCCTCGATCCGCAGAAGGGCCACGACGTGTTGATCGACGCTTTCGGGAGCGCGGCGGAGCTGCGGGACCAGGCCCAGGTGGTGATCGTCGGCGCCGGAGGAACCGGGGATCAGCTGCGAGCCCGATGGCCCGAAGAGCTCCGATCGAAGACCAGAGCAATGGGGTTGGAGGACACGATCCGCTTCACCGGCTGGCGCGACGACGTCGCGCAGATCCTCGCGATCGCCGACGGCTACGTCCACACCGCGAGATGGGAGGGGCCGGCGCTCCCGCTCGCGGTGATGGAGGCCATGGCTACCGGCCTGCCGACGGTGTTCACGGACTGCTCGGGGAGCCCACCGCACTTCGAGCAGGGGCGCGACGGTCTGATGGTGCGCTCCGGTGACCCCCACGACCTCGCTCGCGCGCTCACGCGCCTGGTCGCGATGGACGCCGACGCGCGGCGGGTGATGGGCGCGAACGCCGCCGCGCTGATCCGGGACCACTACGCCATCGACGACCTCGCGGCACGGTTCGTCGATTTGGTGCGCGGGACATGGCGTTGACCGCTGCGAGGCACGACCACGAGAGGAGGAGGTCCAGCGTTGGTTGACCGACCGCAGCGGATCGTGATGACGCTGCGCCTCCCGGACCGCACCGGCGCGGCACGCATGGCCCTCGGGTACGCGAAGGCCTTCCTCCGCTCGGGACACGAGGTGACCCTGCTCCACGGCGCGCCGCCCGCCGGTGCGCCGTCGATCGTGTCCGACTTCGCCGCCATCGGCGCGACCACGGTGCGCACCCGTCGGATGGAGCAGCCGTGGAACCCGCTCCAGGCGGCCGATCTGACGCGGCACGCGCGCTCCGCCGGTGCCACCTGCGTCATCGGGGTGAACCAGCGCGACCGTGTGCCGGCGCTGGTCGCGGCGCGCCGCCTGGGTGTCCCGGGGATCCTCATGGTTCAGAACCAGCACCGCTTCCACGGTCCGGCGCCGCTCGCCGCCGTCAAGCGCGCCGTGTACGCCCGCGCGGTGGCCCGGCTCACGACCCTGGCCGTGTGCACCTCCGAGGTGGTCCGCCAGGAGGTCCTCGAGCAGGGGCTCCCCGCTGAGCGCACGGTGGTGCTCCCCAACGGCATCGATCTCGAGCCGTTCCGGGTGACGCTCGGCGACGTCGAGCGGGCCGCGGTGCGCGACCAGCTCGGCGGGGATCCCCACCGCCTCCTGCTGCTCAGCGTGGGCCGGCTCGACCCGCAGAAAGGTCACGACCTGCTCATCAGCGCGCTCGCCGGGGCACCCGAGCTAGCCGAGCGGGTCCAAGTGGTGATCGTCGGTGACGGTGGCGGGCCGGATGTTCCACGACGCAACCAGGACTACGTCCGCTCGCTGCACGACCGGGTGCACCACGCGGGGCTCGAGCAGACCGTTCGCTTCGCGGGCTGGCGCGACGACGTGCCCGCTCTGCTCGGAGCAGCCGACGGGTACGTGCACGCCGCGAGATGGGAGGGCTCATCGCTCGCGATCATGGAGGCGATGGCTGCCGGATGCCCCACGGTGTTCACCGACTGCAGCGGCGCACCACCCCACTATCGCGACGGCACCGACGGGATCATGGTGCGCACGGGTGACCCGGACGCATTGCGCGACGGGTTGCGTCGACTGGTCGAGCTCGACCCCGGACGACGGGCGCAGATGGGGGCGAGCGCGCGCCAGCTCGCCTTCGCGCACTTCGGCGTCGACGCGCTCGGCGACCGCTTCGTGGAGCTGGTCAGCGCGGTGCTGGCCTGAGCGTCCGGTCCGCTCAGCTCGGATCGCCGGCGGCAGCCTGCGAGGAGCGCTCCCCGCTCGACACCAGGTTTCGCATGGTCGGCCACAGCGGATGGGTCCAGATCCCGAGGTGGTGGTGTGCGAGCCACCACAGCGCCACGAAGCTCCCGGCAGTGGTGGAGGCGGAGGCCACCGCGAGAGCCTCCACCCCCCAGAGCCGTGCGGCCACGAAGTCCGCGAGAACGGATGCGGCCAGCGAGCTGACGCTGACCACGAGCATGAGCCGCTCGAAGCCACAGAGGTTGAGGACGTTGCCGCTCAACCCGAGCGCGACGATGACCAGCTGTCCGAGCGCAAGGGTCACCAGCAGCGGCGCCGCGCCCCGATAGCCCTCACCCAGCACGAGCGACAGCATCGGACCGGCCAGGAACGCACAGGCCACCAGCCCGACCGCGGAGGGGACGGTCACGATCAGCGCAGCCCGACGCACCCGGCGTTCGAGCTCGCGCATCCGGCCGAGCGCATGCAGGGCAGGGATGGCGGCGAGGAGCGTGAACTGGGCGGCGGTCAGCGGCACCCGTATGACGTTCATGAGCCTCAGCGCTGCCGCGTACAGGCCGGTGTCCTCCTCAGACAGCGTGGCACCGGCGATCCAGAGGTCGACCTGCAAACTGAGAAACAGCGCGACCTGCGTCACCATGAACGGCAGGCCCGCATGCAGGAGACGCGCTGGCGTGGCACCACGCCTCACCGACGCCTCCGTCGCTGTCACCTTCCGCGTCCGGACCACGAGCACCCCCACCGCCAGCGCGGAGGCGACCATCGCGGCGACAAGGTTGACGACGAGGGCGGCGTCCGCCGTCGTGGGCCGTAGCGCGGACCATCCCAGCGGCAGGAGGAATCCGAGGGCCACCAGCGCGCCGCCGCTCGGTCCGGAGGCGACGTTGGCGATCTTGTAGTCACCCAGTGCCCGGAGCACGTCCGCGACGACGAGCAGCAGCCCGAGGACGAGGGCGAGCATCGCCGCGAGTGCCACCGTCGTGCCCCATCCCAAGACGAGCGACCCCACGAACGCGGTCGCCACAGCACCCAGCGGCGCGACGATGCCGAAGGCCCGACATGCGGCGGCGATCACCGCCTGTGCGGCCCCGGGCTCCTGATGAGCCATACGGGAGGCCACGTCGCGCAGGGCGGCGCGGTTCAAGCCGCCTGACACCCCGATGCTGCCTCCCACCGCGATGCTGGAGGCCACCGAGAAGCGGCCGAACTGGTCGGTCCCGAGGGAACGGGCGAGCACCATCGCGATCGCGGTCGACGCCACCAGACCCGCCAGGCGCGCCGCCAGGGCCCAGGTCGCCGGCGCGGCCCGGCGGATCCCGGCGCGCAGCTGGACCCGTCGCGGCGCGCTCACGCCGAAGCGGTCGACGGGTCAGCGCGCACTGACGCCTGGACATCGTGGTGCCCTCCTCCCGCCGCGCTGCTCGCCCCCAGCACCCGCGCCACGATCACCAGCGGGATGCACCAACGCAGCCACTCGAACGGTGTCTCGATGCTCACCCCGAGGAGGATGACCTGGAACGCGAC
>JBBFLY010000019.1:0-43913 GCA_037478855.1 Acidimicrobiales bacterium
GCAGTTCCTGCCGCTAACTTGAGGGCCTCCAGATGCCCCACGCTTCCAAAGCAGAGCAGCCTTGCGCCATCCCGCCCGAACTCCAGCGATGTCACAGAACCATTCGGCACCCTCAGCCCGATCGAAGCCGCGCTGCTCGCCATGAACCGACCGCCCGGCGCGGGTCGCAGCTTCGCGTTCGAGCGCTGGCCCAGCTTCGCCCCGGGAACCTGGGCCAGCGTGCTCGAGTCCGCCCGGCGAGCCAGCGAGGAGCCCCGGAGGCGGTCCGACCCGCCCGTGATCATCGGGTCCGACCGCGACGCCGGCGCGATCGAGGCAGCGCAGGCCAATGCGCAGCGGGCCGGCGTCGCCGACCTCGTCGAGCTCCGTCGAGCCACGATCTCCGAGGTCGAGCCACCGGCGTCGACGCCGAACCCCGGCTGGATCCTCACCAACCCGCCGTACGGCAAGCGGATCAGCTCGACCGGCGACCTGCGGGACCTCTACGCCCGCCTCGGGCAGGTGGCGCGCAGCCGGTTCCCCGGGTGGTCGGTCGGTCTGCTCGCCGCGGACCGGCGGCTCGCCGCGCACACCGCGCTCCCGCTGCACGAGCGGTTCCGCACCTCCAACGGAGCGCTCGCCGTGCGGCTGCTCACCGCTGAGCTGCGACCACCGAGTCGAACCGACTCCTGAACGACGTCACGGCCACCCGACGGAAGCCGGGGAGCAGCCGAGCACGGAGAGCCGATCGACCTCAGCTACTCCAGGGTGGCGTAGCTGGTGGAGCGGTCCTCCGTGCGCGAACCCCGGGCCTCCGCAACGCAGTCGGCCAGATCCCGCAGGTACTCCTCGATCACTGGCGCGTTGCCCGCGCTCACCGTGGCGTGCAACGAGTCGGGCGGTGTCTGCCGATCGTGGAACCAGCCCCGCCGCAACAGGGCGTCCCCGACCGCGAAGACGTCAAGGGGCTCCTCCGACTCCGGGTCGGCGGCGATCGCCACCAGGTGTGCTTCGGGCTCACCAAGCACGGTGAGCCCGTCGATGGCACGAATGCCCTCAACCATTCGCTCCCGAGTCTCGATGGTCAGCTTCGTGAGCCGCTTGTAGCCCTCCATGCCGAGGTGTTGCAGCGTGGCCCACGCCAGCGCGATCGGCAGACCCGGCCGGGTGCCTTGCATCGCGGGCGAGGCGTAGAAGCCGCCGAGCCACCCGTCGAAGACGAACGTCTGGTAGCGACGAAGCTCCTTGCTGCGGTGCACGATCACCGACGCGCCCTTCGGCGCGTAGCCGAGCTTGTGGAGGTCGGCCGAGATGCTGGTGACCCCGTCCACGCGAAAGTCCCACGGCGGCAGCTCGTAGCCCAGCTCCTCCATGAAGGGCAGCACGAAGCCGCCCATGCAGGCATCGACGTGGAAGTTCGCGCCCGCTTCGGCCGCGACGGCAGCCAGCTCGCCGATCGGATCGATGACGCCCTGCGGGTACTGGGGAGCGGAGCCGACGACCAGCACGGTGTTCTCGTCGATCGCCGCGGCCATGGCGTCGACGTCGGCTCGCCAGTCGTCGCGCACCGAAACCTTGCGCATCTCCAAGCCGAAGTAGTGCGCACCCTTGTGGAATGCGGCGTGTGCCGACTCCGCCACCACCAGGTTGGGACGGTCGATCCCCCGTTCGACACGCCCCCGCTCGCGGGCCGACTTGACCGCCATGAGGATGCTCTCGGTGCCACCCGAGGTCATGAACCCCGCGGCTTCGGGGCCGCCGTGGAGGAGGTCGGCGGTGATGCGCACCACCTCCGACTGCATGGCGCCGAGACTCGGGAAGGCGAGGGTGTTCAGCGCGTTCTCGTGCAGGAACTCGACGGCCACCGCCTCTTGCACCTCGTGCAGCGACGGGCCGCCGTCGTAGACCATCCCGAAGGTCTTGCCGTCCTGCCAGCGCACGTCGTTGGCCTGCTTCGCTCGCAGCTCGGCGAGGATCTCGTCTTTGGATCGTCCCTGTGGCGGCAGCGGCATGGTCGGGGAGCGTACTGCCCGCCCGACCGTCGGAGCCGTGGTGATGCGTGACGGCCTACCCCTCGCCGAGGCGCGGGCGGCGCAGCACCCCACCGTTCGACGGGTCGGGGATCCGGTGCACGGGATGCACGGGAGCCCCCGGAACGAGCTGCTCCGAGAGCTGCGGTTGCCCGGCTTCGACCCCACGGTCGTCGGGCCAGGCCTCCACCACGCCCACGAGCGTCGTGAGTGACGCGTAACCCGCTCGGACGAGCCCCTGGTCGGTGTCCGGCTCGTAGTCGATCTCGACCGTGCGAAGCACGAACTGCAGGCGGTCCCGGGCTGGGCCTTCGACACCTGCTCGCACCTCCCCGAACGGAGCGAGGCGTGCCCAGCGCAGACCTCGGACCCGCTCTCTCGGCAGCGCAGGCACGTTGAGGTTCAGCACGCTGCGAGCGGGTGCCTCGTTGAAGAGGGCGAGGGTCTCCACCGCGATCGCAGCCGCGGTGTCCCAGTGCCAGCGCTCGCCTGACTGCACGCTCACCGCCAGACCGGACAACCCGAAGTTCTGTGCGGTGAGCACCGCGCCGACGGTACCCGAGTGCAGGATCGCCCGTCCGGTGTTCAGCCCGGCGTTGATCCCAGACACCACGAACTCCGGCCGGCGATCGCCGAACCCCCCGAGCACGGTGGCCAGCACGGCCAGCCCCGGTGGGCCGGCGAGTGACCAGGCCTCGACCTCCGGCGCACCCGGGAGGTGGGCGCGGGCCACCTCGACGTGCTCGTCGGGATGCATCCGCCCGAGAGCGGAGGATGCGCCGCTCCAGTCGTGGGACGGTGCGACGACGAGCACCTCGTGTCCCGCCTCGTGCAGGGCGCCGGCGAGGACGTGGATGCCCTCTGAGCCAATGCCGTCGTCGTTCGTGACCAGGATGCGCACAGCTCAGGGGCGTCGCACGTTGAGCTCGGCGACGTTGTCGAACAGGATCCGCCGGCGCGCCTCCGCGGGCAGCTCCTTCAGCTCGACCACGTAGTCGAGTGGGGAAGGCATGCCCTCGATGTGGGGCCAGTCCGAGCCGAAGATCACCCGGTCGGGACCCATCCACTCCACGATCTTGTTGACGTCGTCCTCCCAGAACGGGTTGATCCACACGTGCCGCCGGAACAGCTCCACCGGGTCCTCGGGGAACCATCCGGGCACCTTGCGGGCCGTCGAACGCAACTTGGCGAACAGATCGGGCAGGAACTCGGCGCCGTTCTCCACGGACGCGATGCGCAGGTTGGGGAACCTCACGAAGAGGTTGTCGAACATCAACGACAGCAGGTACTCGAAGATCGCCCGCTCGATGGCGAACATCTTGATCGACGGCTTCCAGCTGCCCTGGAAGGTCGCACCAAACCCGTCGGGCGCGTAGCCGTTCGAGGAGCCGCCGCTGTCCCCGGCGTGCAGCACCACGGTGATGCCCGCCTCGTTCACCCGGGCCCAGAACGGATCGAACATCGGCTCGAAGGGGTTGTGCCGGCCCGTGACGGTGGTGGGGGCGGCAGGCCGCATCACGATCGTGCCGGCACCACGGTCGAGCGCCCACTCCAGCTCCTCGACGGCCCAGTCCACATCGGCGAGCGTGAGGTAGGGGGCGGCGAAGATGCGGTCGCGGTAGGCGAAGCCCCAGTCCTCCTCCACCCAGCGGTTGAAAGCCCGGAACGTGAGACACACCGCCTCGGGATCGTCTTTGAGCAGCTCCTCGTAGAGCATCCCGAGCGTGGGGAACAGCCAGCAGGCCTGCAGACCCTGCTGATCCATCTCCGCCAGGCGGGCGTCACGGTCCCGGTAGGCCGCGCGGATGGGTTCGCGGTCCTGCAGGAACTCGAGGGGGTTGCGCTGGTCGGGGTTGCCGCGGAAGTAGTCGTGCATCGCGCCCGGCTTGGCGACCGGGTCGAAGGTGGGGTTGGTGACCGCGCGACTGACCCGACCGCCCACCACGTGATAGCGACGCCCCTCGATCTCGCACCACTGCACGCACCGGGGCCCGAGTGACCGGTCGAGATGACGAGTGAAGGCGTCGAGCGCCTCGTAGTAGTGGTTGTCGCAATCGAAGACCGGATGATCGAGCTCTTCCACGGAAGCCCCCTACGACGGTCGGAAGACCTCCTCGATCGTAGGCCGACGAGCACGCACCGAACCGCTCTGACAGAGTGAACATTGTGAAGACGGCAGGTGCGGGTGGCGTGCCGCCATGGGGAGACGGACAGGTGGTGGTCGACGCCATCGAGACCATCACCGACCTGGTGGCGGTCGTCGACGAAGCCTGGCGGATCCGCTACCTCAACCCGCACAGTGCCCGCCTCCTCGGCTTCAACCCCGACGAGATCGTCGGACGAGCGATCTTCGAGCTCGTCCATCCCGATGATCTCCATCGGGCGCTCGAAGTGATCGGGCGCATCAGCGAAGGCAACCACGACTTCGACGTCACACCAGCCTTCTACCGCCTCCGGACCGCCGACGGTCGGTGGCGGCGCATCGAGCTGAACGCCGCCCTCGCACGCCGGGGACACGGTGACCAGCTCGTGGTGGTCGGCCGGTACTCCGGCGACCACGACCTGCAGGACCGCCTCATCGAGCTGTTCACGAACGATGCTCCCACCGAGGTGCTCATCGGGATGGTGCCGGAGTTCGGCTGGTGGCGGCAGCCCGACGTCGACTACGCCATCTTCTACCTCGACGACGATGGCCGCCCGGCAGCCAGCGGCTCGCACACCCTGGTCGAGCTCGGTGGGCTGGAGGATCCCTCCACGCCGTGGGCCGAGGCGGCGGCGAGCGGCCAGGCACGACTCGCGACGATCGAGGAGCTGCACCCCGACTACGCCGGTCGTGCCGAGCAGGCGGGGTTCACCCACACCTGGGCCCACCCGGTCGAGGACCCGATGCACGACAGCTACGCGGTGGTGGCCTACGCCCGTCGTCACGGCCCACCCCCGGACGTCTTCCGGTACGCACTCGAGGTGATGGCCAAGAACCTGCGGGCCGTGCTGCGATGGCGCCACCACGTCGACGGCCTCCGGCGCGCCGCCCGACGAGATCCTCTCACGGGCATCCCCAACCGGGCCGAGTTCTGGGCGCTGCTCGAAGAGCTCAAGCGGTCGAGCCCGCCTGCGAAGGTGGCGGTGCTCTACCTCGACCTCGACGGCTTCAAGGAGATCAACGACCGGTTCGGTCACACGGTCGGCGACCGGCTGCTCACCGAAGCAGCCGCCCGGCTCACCGCCGCGCTGCGGCCCGGTGACGCGGTGGCCCGCATCGGCGGTGACGAGTTCGCGGTGGTCTGTCGCGACCTGCCGACCGAGGATGCGGCGGCCGCTTTGGCTGAACGGGTGCTGCGCATCCTCGAGGAGCCGTTCGTGATCGGCCGCGAGACGCTTCACGTCGGCGCGAGCATCGGCATCGCGACGGTGGAGGCTTCACGCCTCGACGCCGACGTCCTCCTCGAGCAGGCGGACCGCGCGCTCTACGAGGCCAAGCGCCAAGGCAGGGGTCGCTGGCATCACGCAGGGGCGGCGACACCTCCTGACCGACACGACGGCACCTAGGCTGCCGGGTGTGGAGGGTGACTACCTCACCGTCGAAGCCCGAGAGCCGGTGCTGCTGGTCACCCTCAACCGCCCTCAGAAGCTCAATGCGTACGACGGTCCCGGCCTCAAAGCCCTCGGGACGGTCTGGCACCTGCTCGACGAGGACCCCGCCCTCCGGGTCGGTGTGCTCACCGGGGCCGGCGAGCAGGCGTTCTGCGTCGGCGCCGACATCGCCGCGGCCGCAGGTGGTGGCTTCGATGACCCCCCGTACCCCGAGGTGGCCGAGGGTCTGGCCCGCAAGCCGGTGATCGCCGCGATCGAGGGCCGTTGCCTGGGGGGAGGCATGATGATCGCAACCGGATGCGACCTGCGCATCGCCGGTGACACCGCCGAGTTCGGTCTGCCCGAGGCGCGCTGGAACCTCCCTGCCCAGTGGTTGGGCGCGCTTGCCCGACAGCTCCTGCCCGCGCACGCGCTCGAGCTGGCACTGCTCGCCGACGAGCGGCTCCCGGCCTCCCGGATGTACGAGATGGGGTGGCTGAACCGAGTGGTGCCCGCAGGCCGGGCGCTGCACGAGGCCCTGCGGTGGGCCGAACGGCTCGCCGCGCTCGCGCCCGCAGCCCTGCGAGCGTTCAAAGAACAGATCACGCGAGCCGCGTGGATGGCGCCCGACGACGCTCTTGCCCTCGGGCACCGCCACGCGGCAGCGCTGATCACCATGCGCGACACGGCAGAGGGCGGACGCGCCTTCGCCGAACGCCGACCCCCGAACTTCGAGGATCGCTGACGTGCCCCCCGCACCCGAGCGTCCGTCGGACCGTCGGGTTCTCAACGGGGAGCTGTGGGATCTGCTGGTGGCGAAGGTCGCCGACCTGCGATCGCTGGTGTGGAGCGACGGCGTCCCCGCTGATCCGCTCGTACGGGCTGAAGGGCTGCGCTACCTCCTGCGCTTCCTGGCTGCGGGCATCGCCGCGTGCGTCGAGTACGACGACACCGAGACCCCCGAGCTCGGCCGGTACATCGAGAACCACATGAGCTGGGGGCTGGACAACCCCGACTGCAACTACTCCTACACGCGGCTGCGAGGCGACGCGACCTATCGCATCAGCGGCAACCGGGGTACGGCCCGACACCTCGAGCTGCAGGTCAACACGGGCCACATGTCGGACGGGAACTTCACCGGCTGGCGCGCCGTCTCGGCGATCACCGGCGACGAGCTGACCACCGATGGGGACGGGGACTTCGAGCTGTTCCTCTCAGCCCGGGAGCATGCCGGCGGCAACTGGCTGCGGCTTGACGAGCGTGCCAGCTTCCTGCTCGTCCGCCAGTACTTCGAGGACTGGGAGCACGAGCGACCGGCGGAGCTGGTCATCGAACAGGTCGGGTTCCGGTACCCACCCAGATCGCTGACCACTGGCGAGATCGGCGCCCGAGTCGACCTGCTGTGCCAATGGCTCGAGGTCGGAGCCCGCTGCTGGGACGACATCAGCCGCGGCATCCTCGAGGCGGAGCCGGGCGATCTGACACCCTTCCGTCCCCCGGTCGACGCGTCCGGGCTGAAGGGGCAGGCCTACGGCATGGGCGCGTGGCGCTGCCAGCCCGACGAGGCCGTCATCTTGACCCTCGAACCGCCGACGTGTCGCATGTGGGGGGTGTCGCTCTGCGACCGCTTCTGGCAGAGCATCGACTTCGCGAACCACCAGTCATCACTGAACTCCGCGCAGGCGACGCTGAACCTCGACGGCCAGCTGGTGGCGGTGATCTGCCAGGACGACCCGGGGGTGGCCAACTGGCTCGACCCCGCCGGCCATCGAGAAGGCACGCTCGCGCTCCGCTACCTGCTCCCCGAGCCTGACGACCTTCCCACCCTGCGATATCGCACGGTGGCCCGGGACCAGCTCGACCACGAGCTGCCCCCCGACACCCCACGCATCGACCCTGCGGAGCGCAGGATCGTCCTCGAGCGCCGGCGGCGGGCCGTGATGCGCCGCTACCGGAGGTAGAGATGGAACGCTTCGTGGTGGGAACGGGCCGGTGCGGTTCCACGCTGCTCGCGAGGATGCTGGCCGAGCACCGGGAGGTGGTGAGCCTCCACGAGTTCTTCACCGGCCTGGACTGGGAGCGGCGGTTCGCGCCCGGGGTCGTGAGCGGCGAGCGGTTCGCCGCACTGATCGGCGCAGAGCAGCCGGTCACCAACGCGGTGCTGGCTCGGGGCCACACCAGCGATGAGATCCGCTACCCGTTCGGCGCGCCGGGGGCGCGGTACCAGCCGGGTGATCCAGTGCCGTGGATCCTCATCTCGATGCTCAGCCATCTGACCGACGATCCGGACCCGCTCTTCGACGAGGTGATGGCGTTCGCCCGCGCGCGGCCGGACGCGCCGCTGGCTGACCACTACCGCTCACTGTTCGAGCTGCTCACCGAGCGCTTCGACGGCTCGGTGTGGATCGAGCGCTCAGGCTCATCGCTCGACTACCTCACCGGTCTGATCGACCTGTACCCCGACGCCCGGTTCGTGCACATCCACCGTGACGGCCCGGAGGCCGCGCTGTCCATCCGCGAGCATCCCTTCTTCCGCCTCGGCGTCGCGTTCTTCCTCGAGCTGCTCCCCGAGCGCAGCGACGCTGAGGACGAGGCGGAGCTGATCAGCAGGATCATCGACACGCCTCCACCCTGCTGGGCCGTCGGGCGCTTCTGGAGCGACCAGGTGCTGCGCGGCTTCCGCGCGCTACCACGGCTCAACCGCAACCAGTTCCTGCAGGTGCGGTTCGAGGACCTGCTCGTCGCGCCGCACATCGTGCTCGCCCAGATCGCAACGTTCTTCGAGCTCCCCGAGGACGAGGGGTTCCTCGGTCGCGCCTGCGCGATGGTGCGAACGCCGCCTCCTCCCCGGCTCGACGTGCTGGCTCCCGGCGAGCGCGACGAGCTCGTGCGCGCCTGCCGGCCCGGGCAGCTGCTGCTCGGCCGCTCTGACTGAGCGTCACCGCCTCCCCGAGCGGCGGGACCGGGCGAGGGGGGACGAGGTGACGGCTACGGTCACGACGTGACCCGCCAGCTGCGTCTCGATCTCGGCGCGGTGCTCATCTATCTCGCGCTCGGTGCGATGTTCTCGGCCACGCCACGCTTCGTCACCGAGCAACTCGGCGGCAGCAGAGCCGTCGCGGGCTTCTCGGTCTCGATCTTCTTCCTCGCCGCGGTGCTAGCCCGTCCGGTAGCGGGCCGTCTCATCGACCGGCTGGGCCGCCGCCCATTCCTCGTCGTACCGCCGTTGGTCATGGCCGTGGTGCTGCTGTGCTTTCACGGCGCCCGATGGGTGCCCGTCGTGCTGGCCCTGCGGGTGATGCAGGGTGCGGCCGGCTCGGTGTTCTACGTGGCGGCGGTTACCGCGTCGACCGACCTCGCCCCGATCGAGCGTCGGGCCTCCGCGGTGGCCCGTCTGTCGATCGCCATCTACCTCGGCTTCGCCTGCGGGCCGGCGCTCGGCGAGCTGCTCATGGACCGCAGCCCGGCCGCGACCTGGACCGTGCTCGCGCTGCTGATGGTGCTGGGGTCGGCGATCGCCTCGACCATGAGCGAGACCCGACCACCTGCTCCCACACCGGCACGCGGCATGGGCAGCGCCGCCCCTCGACAGCCGCTGCTCCACCGCGGGGCGGTGCTGCCCGGGATCGTGCTGCTGGCCCTCGGCGTCGGCTACACCTCGGTGACCGCCCACTCCGCGCTGTACGCCCGCGCGATCGGCCTCGGGTCCTCTGGCGTGCTGTACGCCACGTTTGCCATCTCGGTGCTGCTGGTGCGGCTCGGGTCGGGACGCCTCGCCGACGCGATCGGACCGGTTCGGGTCATCTTCCCCGGCATCGGGTCGCTCGCGCTCGGCTTGCTTGTGCTGTCACTGCTCGACCGGCCGGCGAGCGCTATCGCGGGGGTGGCGCTCGTCGGAACCGGCTGGGCGCTGGTGTTCCCCGCGATCGTGGCCTGGATGTCCGCTGTCGTGCCTGAGACCCAGCGGGCCAGCGCGCTCGGTTCCCTCGTCGCGTTCATGGATGTCGGGCAGGGGCTCGGCGGCTACGCGGTGGGTGCGGTCGCCGACTTGGGTGGCTTCGGCTGGGCGTACGCGCTGCCGGGTGCGCTGGCTGCGCTGTCCGCCGCCCCGATGGCGCTCGCGGTCCGACGACACCCCGGCTCCGGTCACCCGGTGGAGGAACCGGTGGTGGCGGCCGAAGCTGTCTCGGCGCCCGAGGTGTAGGCGTCGGCGACCTCTCGGAGCGCCTCGACTGTGCCGAACCGGTCAGCCAGGGTGGGCCCCGACCCGCCCGGGGACGGGCCGGTTGTGGAGCCCAGCCTGTCAGTGCGGGTGGGTAAGGTGCTCGGCATCGCGGGATCGGTCCCGCCGTCCGGTCAGCGAGAGGCGTGCCACCCAGCGGCACGCCGTGCGAGAACGGAGCGAGCCGTGTCTCACCCGATCCCGTCCATCACGACGTTCCGCGACGCAATCGAGGCCGCCCTCGGCCTGCACGAGCTCTACTGGCAGGCGCACGCCGTCGCGGCGCTCGACGACGACGGCTGCATCGTCGACCTCCTCCCCTACGCTGGCGATCACACCATCGACTGCGCGCTCGACTGGGCGCACTGCCTGGTGTGCAACGACGCCCGGGTCGCGTCGCTCGTGCTGCTCTCCGCCGTGGGCGACGCGGACGTGCGGGAGCTACGGGAGGCCGACATCGAGCGCTTCCACGCGGCGCGCCGGGTCTTCGCCGACCTGGCGGTCGAGGTGCACGACTGGATCATCACCAACGGTGCCGACGTGCGTTCGATGGTCTTCAGCTGCTCGACCGACGGAGGCTGGTCTGCTCAACGCCAGTAGCTGCCGTCGAGCATCTGCTCCAGCAGCGGCCGGTGCATCACCGCGTCGTCAGGCTCGGCGGGTGGCTCGGCCTCACCGAAGTGCACCTGACGAGCGTGCACCCGGGCCATGACGATGCCGTGGCGGAGCGCGGCGTACACCTCGTACCAGCGCAGATCACCCACGGAACGACCTGTGAGCTCCTCGTAGGTGGAGCAGACGTCCTCGGCCCGCAGGAACTGCGGCATCCCCTCCATCTCGAGCTGGTGCGCAATGAACTCGAAGAAGCTGTGCAGGAAGACCATCCACCCCAGGTCGATGCCACGGGGGCCGAGCCCGGCCATCTCCCAGTCGAGCACCGCGACCGGGCGGAAGCCGTCGAACATCATGTTGCCGATCCGCGCATCGCCCCAGCTGATGACGGTGTCGCCCTCGTCGGCCGGCCAGTGCTGCTCCAGCCAGTCGAACGTGGCCTCGAGCACGGGGTAGCGCGCCTCGCCCCGAACCCAGTCGTAGTAGCGGCGCCAGTGCTCCACATGCCGACGCAGGTGGGTGTCGCCCGGCGCGTCGTACTCGAGGAAGCGCGTGTCGAGCCTTGACCGGTCGATGCTGTGGATGCCCGCCAGCACCGCCACGCTCGCATCCTGCAGCGCCCGCTGCTCCGCCGGATCAGCATCGAGCAACCAGCTCCCCATGTTGTAGGGCATCACGTCGGGTGGGACACGACCGTGCACCCGTTCCATCACGAAGAACGGCGCCCCAAGCGGCCCCTCATCGAGCTCCAGCCACAGGGCCCGAGGCACCGGCACCTCGCTGTTCTCAGCAACCAGCTTCATGACCCGGAACTGCAGCTCTAGGTCATAGGTGGGGAAGACCGGCACGTCGCCCGGGTCGGGCGCCACCCGAGCCACGAAGGATCCGGACTGCTGGCGGCCCCCGGCGATCCACGTAGCGTCGAACAGCAGCGTCTCGCTCGACATCCCGTTCGACGAGGGCACCTCGACACTGGAGACTGACGGTGCCGCCCCGTCACCGAGCTCGCCCGCCAGCCAGCGCTCGATGCGCGCTCGCAGCTCCTCGGGGTCACGACTGGAACGGGTCAGAGCTTCGTTCGGCTGATCGGTCACAAGGCGCATCGTGGCCCGAAGCACCCTGCGGAGCAAGCAGCCCTGCACACCGATCGGACCTCCAGCCGCGGGCACGTCACCTGCCGGCAGCGCCCGTCCCACCCCGTGGCGCGCACCGGTGGGCCAACGCCACGTTGGCACCGCTGGGCGGAGCCACGCCATGATGTGCCCGGCATCTCGACGAGAACGCGTTCTCGGCCGGGGGAGGTCGCCACGGAGCACGGGGAGGGGCCGTGGAGCGCATCGACATCGATCTCATGGAGGACACCTGGGCCTCGGAGATCCCGCACGAGACCTTCGCGTATCTGCGGCGCGAAGCACCGGTCTACTGGCACGACCTCGATGGGGAGAAGGCCCCCGGGTTCTGGGCGGTGACCAAGCACGCCGACGTACGGGCCGTCAGCCGCGACACCGTGACCTACTCGTCGGAGGCCATGGGGACGTTCATCGCCGACCCCACGCCGGAGAACCTGGCGGTGATGCGGCTCACCATCCTCAACATGGACCCTCCGAAGCACAACCGATACCGCCGGCTCGTGAACCGGGGTTTCACCCCGAGGATGATCCGGCTCCTCGAGGAGCAGATCGAGCAGCGGGCGCGCGACATCGTCGATGCACTCGACGGCAGGGATGAGATCGACCTCGTTGCCGAGGTGTCCGCCGAGATGCCCGCGCAGGTGATCTGCGACATGCTCGGCGTGCCCGCTGAGGACCGCAAGCAGGTCGTCGAGTGGACCAACACGATGGTCGGGTTCGACGATCCCTACTGGCAGAACACCCCCGAGGACGGGGAGCGAGCAGCCGCGGAGATCTACGCGTACTGCGAGTCGCTGGCCGCGGAGCGACGTTCGAACCCACGCGAGGACATCCTCTCGGTGCTCGTCCACGCCGAAGTCGACGGTGAGCGTCTCACCCCCGACGAGCTCAACATGTTCTTCGTCACCCTCGCGGTGGCGGGGAACGAGACCACCCGCAACCTCATCACGCACAGCGTGAAGGCTCTGGCTGAGCACCCCGATGTCCGCGACCAGCTGCTCGCGGACCCCTCGCTGTGGGACGACGCGGTCGAGGAGCTCCTGCGCTGGGGTTCGTCGATCCACAACTTCCGCCGCACCGCCACCGTCGACACCGAACTTCGCGGCCAGCACATCCGAGCAGGCGACAAGGTGGTGCTCTACTACCTGTCGGCGAACTTCGACGAGGAGGTCTTCGATGACCCCTTCACCCTCGACATCACCCGCCGCCCGAACGACCACGTGACCTTCGGCGGAGGCGGTGAGCACTACTGCCTCGGCGCCAACCTGGCGCGGGTGGAGATCCGGGCGATGGTCCGTGAGCTCATCACCCGCTACCCGGGCATCGAGCTCACGGGGGAGCCGATCCGCATGCGCTCCGACTTCATCAACGGCATCAACCGCATGGACGTGGCCCTGGGCGCGCCAGCAGCCGTGCGCTGACCCCGCAGCGACGTACCGGGCGCCCCCCGGGCCGCACACCACCCCGGGGGGCGCGAACCACCCCGGGGCGAGAAGATCGAACGGGGAGCGAACTGCCGGAACCGGTCCCGTCAGATGCTCAGGGACCGCTCCCGTCAGCTCCGGGGGACCTGGGACCAGGGAAGGTCCTTGTCGACGCGGGGTTCGCCGGGCAGGCCCAGCACCCGCTCGCCGATGATGTTGCGCTGGATCTCCGAGGTGCCACCTTCGATCGAGTTGGCTCGGGACCGCAGGAACATCTTGCGTGCCGATCCGGGCGGACCCACCAGACCGAGGTTCTCGGTGCGCCGGCGGGAGTAGTCGTAGCCCACGAGCCCGTGGGCGCCGAGCAGGTCCACGCACAGCTCGTAGATGTCCTTGTTGACCTCGGCGAACATGAGCTTGGCGATCGATCCCTCGGGTCCGGGGTTGCCAGCCTTGCGGTTCTGCGCAGCCCGGATGTTGGTGAGCCTCAGCACCTCGGCCTGGATCCACAGCCGCATCAGCCGGTCCCTGGCCACCGGAGTGCGCTCAACGGCCTCCTCCTTCCAGATCCGCACGGCCTCCGCGATCGCGCCCGAGCCCCTAGCCGGCGGACCTGAACCGCCGCCAATCGTGGTCCGCTCGTTCATCAGCGTGGTCATGGCAACCCGCCAGCCCTCGCCGACCCCACCGATGCGATCCGCGTCGGGGACCCGCACCTCGGTGAGGTAGACCTCGTTGAACTCCGCCTCTCCGGTGATCTGCACGAGCGGACGTACCTCCACGCCCGGTGCATGCATGTCGAGCGCGAAGTAGGTGAGCCCCTTGTGCTTCGGGGCGTCAGGGTCGGTGCGGGCCACGAGCATGCCGCGATCGGCCAGATGGGCGAGGGTGTTCCAGACCTTCTGGCCGGTGATCACCCACTCGTCACCGTCGCGCACCGCACGGGTGGACAGACCGGCCAGGTCCGATCCGGCCCCCGGCTCGCTGAAGAGCTGACACCAGGCGTCCTCACCGGTGAACATCCTCCGCAGCAGCCGCTCCCGCAGCTCGTCGCTGCCGTGGGTGACGACGGTCGGCCCGGCCATGGTGAGACCGAAGAAGAGCCGCGCGTCCGGGGGCGGCGCGCCGGCCTCACGGAGCCGCCGGTCGACCTCCTTCTGGTAGCTCGGGGCGATGCCGAGGCCGCCCCAACCTTCCGGGAAGTGCACCCAGGCCAGGCCCAGGTCGTACTGGCGGCCCCGGAACTCGATCGGGTCGGCGGTGGCGGGATCGAGCTCGGCGAGGAGCTGCTCGAGCCGCTCGGCCACCAGGTCCGCTGCAGAGGTGGTGGTGTCCGTCACGGACGTGAGCCTACGACAGCGATCGCAAGAGGTAGCGCTCGAGCAGGCGTCGCTCATCGGCCGACTCGGCGGGATCGAGCCAGGCCCGCAGCACCTCATCCCCGCGGACAGCTCGCATGGCCTCGACGATCGCGACGACGAGACGCTTGCCTGGGTCGCGGATCGTGCGGACCCGCCGCGTCGAGTAACCGCTCGACCGCCCGGCTGGGGTCGTCCTGTCGGCCCCAGCGCTGATCCACCTCGCTCGGTCCCGTCACACCGACGCGGTGATCGGAAGTGAGGTGAAGCGACGCACGAATGCGCCTGGCGCGTAGCCCCCAGCGTCGACGTCGACCTCGAAGTCCGGGAGCCGGGCGAGCAGCTCTTCGAGGGCCACCCGGGCTTGCAGGCGAGCCACCGCGGCTCCGAGACAGAAGTGCGGTCCGCTTGAGAAGGTCAGGATCCGATCGATGCGCCGTCCCACGTCCAGCTCCTCAGCAGTGGGACCGAACTCCCGGGGATCGCGGTTGGCAGCCGCGTACAGCAGATGCACCCTGCTGCCAGCGGGGACGGTCTCGCCGTAGAGCTGCACGTCGCGGGTGGTGGTGCGCGACAACCCCTGCACCGGTGAGGTCAACCGCAGCAGCTCCTCCACCGCACCCACCAGCCGGGCTGGTTCGTCGAGCAGAAGCTGACGCTGATCAGGCCGCTGGGTGAGCAGCTCCGCCGAACCGCCGAGCATGCCCGTGGTGGTGTCGTTGCCGCCCGCCACCATCACGAACGCGTAGCCGAGCACCGTCTCGATCGACACGGGCTCGCCGTGCAGCGACGCATGGACGAGCTGGGAGATCAGGTCGCCAGCCGGTTCCTCGCGACGCCGCTCGGCGAGGTAGGTGAAGTACTCGTAGAGCTCTCCGACCGCCTGTCGTGCTGCACCGATCACATCGCCCCGCGCGTTCGCGGAGACGATCGCGTCGGTCCAGCGATCGAAGCGTCCACGGTCGGCTTCCGGCACACCGAGGTGCTGCGCGACCACGAAGCTCGGTAACGGACCTGCCAGCTCGGCGGTGATGTCCGCGCAGCCCTGCTCACGGATCACCGCGCGCAGGTCCTCGATGCGTTCGACGACGAACGCCCGGACGGCGGGCTCGATCTCAGCCACTGCGCGGGGGTGAACCCTCGGCTCACCAGCCGACGGAAAGCGGTGTGGTCGGGCGGATCCATCATCACGATGGTCGGGAGGAGCCCCAGGACCTCGATGTCGCCGCCCTCAGAGGACAGACCCTGCGCGGACGAGGACGTGTCGGTGTCGCGTGCGACCGTGAACACATCGGCGAAACGTGACAGCACCCACACCCGCTCCCCCATCCGGTGAAGCGGTGCCTCGTCGCGCAGCCGCCGGTAGATGGCGAACGGCGAGCGGATCGTCGCCGGGTCCGCCGGGTCGTAGACCAGCGCGCTCGCACTCATGACCGTCCCCGCACGTGGATGCTGTTGAACAGCGCAGTTCAGATGTTCAACAGGCCGAGGCGGATCCGGTCAGTCGTCCTCGGCGTGAGTCACGGGCTCCTCACCCATCCACTCACGCAGCGTGTTCTTGAGCTTCGTGTGCTGGATGAACAGGTCATGCTCGGGAGGAAGCGCACTCGAAGGCTGCGGCGACTTGAAGTAGTACGAAAGCCACTCCTGCACCCCCGACTGGCCGGCACGAGCCGCCAGATCGAGGAACAGCGCCAAGTCGAGCACCAGAGGGGCCGCCAGGATCGAATCCCGGCAGAGGAAGTCGATCTTGATCTGCATCGGGTAGCCCATCCACCCGAAGATGTCGATGTTGTCCCAGCCCTCCTTGTTGTCACCTCGGGGCGGGTAGTAGTTGATCCGCACGACGTGGTCGATGGTGCCGTACAGCTCCGGGTAGACCTCGGGTTGGAGGATCGTGTCGAGCACACCCAGCTTCGACATCTCCTTGGTCTTGAAGTTCTCCGGATCGTCGAGCACCTCGCCGTCGCGGTTGCCCAGGATGTTCGTCGAGTACCAACCCCGCAGGCCGAGCATCCGCGCCTTCAACCCAGGCGCGATCAGCGTCTTCATGAGGGTCTGGCCGGTCTTGAAGTCCTTCCCGCAGATGGGCACCTGCCGATCGGCAGCCAGCTCGATCATGCAGGGCAGGTCGACCGAGAGGTTCGGAGCCCCGTTCGCGTAGGGAACACCCGAGGCGATCGCGGCGTACGCGTAGATCTGGCTCGGTGCGATGTTCTCGTCGTTGTCGCGCAGCCCTCGCTCGAACGCCTCGAGCGATGCGTGCACCTCCGAGGGCTCCTGATAGGCCTCCGTCGACCCGCACCACACCATGACGAGGCGGTCGCAGTCGTTGTCGGCACGGAACCGCTCGATGTCGTCGATGAGCGCCTGAGCGAGCTCCCACTTGGAGGTCTGTGCCTTGACCCGGTGCCCCTCGAGCTTCTTCACCCAGCGGCGGTCGAAGACCGCGTCCATCGCCACGATGCCCTCCAGCTGTGCTGACACCGGCGCGAGGTCCCGCTCCTCGAGCACGCCCGCGGTCCGGGCAGCTTCGAGGGCGTTGGGCGAGATCGGATCCCAACCCCCGAAGACCAGATCGTCGAGCGACGCGAGGGGCACGAACTCGCGGATCAGCGGGTTCCGTCCCTCGCTGCGCTCGCCGAGCCGGATGTGCGCGAGCTGGGTGAGGGAGCCGACCGGCACGGCGAGCCCCTGGCGGGCCGCCAGCACCCCAGCGATGAAGGTGGACGCCACCGCGCCAAGGCCGGGGGTGAGGACGCCGAGCCGACCGGTTGCGGGAGCGATAGTGCGAGCTTCTGCCATGTCCAGAGCCTACGGGACCCGGCCGGACCCCCCGGCCTCGCGCTGCATCCCCGTCCTCGGCGCGACAGGAGCGCGCCGCCGGCTCGTGATCCGTCTCCAGCCAGGGCCCCGCGAGGCCATCGACAGGAGGCAGCGCGCTGCTAGAAGTACCAGGGGAACCGCGACCAGTCGGGGTCGCGCTTTTCGAGGAAGGCGTCACGACCTTCGATCGCCTCCTCGGTCATGTAGGCAAGGCGGGTGGCCTCGCCGGCGAAGACCTGCTGGCCGATCAGGCCGTCGTCGATGAGGTTGAACGCGAACTTCAGCATGCGCTGCGCGGTCGGGCTCTTGCCGTTCACGATGCGACCCCACTCGAGCGCGACCCGCTCGAGATCAGCGTGGGGCACGACCTCGTTCACCATGCCCATGGCGTGCGCCTGCTCCGCGGTGTACTCGCGCCCCAGGAAGAAGATCTCCCGGGCGAACTTCTGCCCCACCTGGCGCGCCAGGTACGCGGAGCCGAAGCCGCCGTCGAAGCTGGCCACGTCGGCGTCGGTCTGCTTGAAGCGCGCGTGCTCACGGCTCGCCAGGGTGAGATCGCACACGACGTGCAGGCTGTGGCCACCACCCGCGGCCCAGCCCGGCACTACACAGATCACCACCTTCGGCATCATCCGGATCAGACGCTGGACCTCGAGGATGTGCAGCCGACCGGTGCGGCCGGGATCGATGGTGTCGGCAGTCTCACCGTCGGCGTAGCGGTAGCCATCACGGCCCCTGATGCGCTGGTCGCCACCCGAGCAGAACGCCCACACCCCGTCGCGGGGCGAGGGTCCGTTCCCGGTGAGCAAAACGCACCCCACGTCGCTCGTCATGCGAGCGTGATCGAGCGCGCGGTACAGCTCGTCGACGGTGCGAGGCCGGAAGGCGTTGCGGACCTCGGGTCGGTTGAACGCGATGCGCACCGTGCCGTGGTCAACCGCCCGGTGATAGGTGATGTCCGTGAAGTCGAAGCCCTCCACGGTCCGCCACGCGGCGGGATCGAACAGCTCAGAGACCATCGTGGTCAGCCTAGGGTGCGCCTCAGGTGGCGACGAACGAGCACCCACCACCCGATGAGGAGCGAGCTGAGAGGAGCCAGCTGAGATGGGACTGGATCCCCGCACCCCGGTCCTGGTGGGTGCGGCCGCGGTGACCCAGCACGACGAAGACCCGTCCTCCGCCGCGGAGGCGATCGTGCTCATGGAGCAGGCGCTGCTCGGCGCGGTTGACGACGCAGGAGCCCGATCGCTGCTCGGGCACATCGATCTCATCGCGGTGCCGAACGGGACCTGGAGCTATCCCGACCCCGGCCGCCTGCTCGCTGAGCGGGTCCGCGCACCGGCCCGGACGATCCTCGCGGAGATCGGGGTGCTCCAGCAGACGCTGCTCACCCGCGCGGCCTGCGACATCGCGGCCGGACGCGCGGAGGTGGTCGCCGTGTGCGGCGGCGAAGCCAAGCATCGGGCGCTACGGGCCGCGATCGCAGGCGCCGACGCACCTGAGACCACCCAGCCCGCCGGCACCACCCCGGACGAGCTGCTCCTGCCCCACGGTGACCTGCTCACCCCGACCGAGATCGAGCGCGACCTCGCGGTGCCGGCACACCAGTACGCCCTCGTCGAGGCTGCGCTGCGGGCCAGCGCGCGCCGCCAGCCCGCCGACCACCGGGCGCTGCTCGGTGACCTCTGGACGCGCTTCGCCTCGGTGGCGGTCGACAATCCTCACGCCTGGGACCGAGGAGGTGCCACCGCCGCGGAGATCATCACCCCCACGCCGACCAACCGCATGGTCGCCACCCCCTACACGAAGCGCCTCTGCTCCCAGTGGAACGTCGACCAGGCTGCAGCCCTCGTGCTGTGCTCGGCCGAGGTCGCGCAGCGCCTCGGCATCTCGCGGGACCGGTGGGTGTTCCCGCTGGCGGCCGCTGAGTCCAACCTCGTGGTGCCCCTGCCGTGCAGGCGCTCGATCGACCGCTGGCCTGCCTTCGCCGCCTGCGCCCGAGCCGTCTTCGAGGCCTCCGGCGTCGACCTCGACGAAGTCGCATACCTCGATCTGTACAGCTGCTTCCCGGCGGCGGTGCAGGTGCAGGCCGCGGAGCTCGGGCTGGACCTGGACGATCGCCGGGGACTGACGGTGACCGGAGGGATGACGTTCGCGGGAGGCCCGCTCAACAACTACGTCCTCCAGGCGATGACCGCCATGGTCGAGCGGCTGCGCGCCGACGCAGGTTCCCGGGGCGCGGTCAGCTCGGTGAGCGGGATGCTCACCAAGCCAGCGCTCGCACTGTGGTCGACCGAGCCACCAGCCCGAGGGTTCGCCGCCTCTGACGTGACCGGGGAGGCGACCTCGACGACTGCGGTCGTGCCGCTCGATCCCGACCTCACCGGTGATGCGGTGATCGTCGCCGCCACCGTCGTGTACGCGGGGAGCGAGCCCACCCGCGCCGTGGCCGTGGTCGAGTCGGCCGGCAGGCGATCGATCGCACGCTCCGATGACCATGCGATCGCCGTCGAGCTCACAGAGCGGGAGTGCGTGGGAGCGCGGGTCCGCCTCGGCGCACCCGGCGTGCTCAGCGAGCTCGACACCGGCGCCGATCGCGATGCCGGCTCAGGGCCTCCGACGTAGGCTTCGCCGCAGGTCGTCGCAGCAAGCACACGACCGGGGGGACGTTGAGATGACGCGTGTGCTCGAAGGCATCCGGGTGATCGAGGTCGACAACTGGGGCTTCGCTCCGTCAGCCGGCACCGTGCTCACCGACTGGGGTGCCGACGTCGTGAAGGTGGAGGATCCGCGCCGGGGTGATCCGCTGCGGAGCATCTTCGGCACCGTGAGCTTCGCCGCGGGTGCCATGGTCAACTTCCTCCATGAGCAGTGGAATCGCAACAAGCGATCGGTGGGCATCGACCTCGGAACCGACGAGGGTCGAGAGCTGCTCGACGAGCTGGTGCGCACCAGCGACGTCTTCCTCACCAACTACCTGCCACCCCTGCGACGCAGGTTCCGGATCGAACCCACCGATCTGCGGGCCGTGAACCCGCGCCTGGTCTACGCGCTGGCGACCGGGCAGGGCAGCAAGGGTCCCGACGCCGAGCGCCCGAGCTACGACTACGTCTCGGCGTGGGCCCGCGCCGGGGTCGGGGACCGGCTCACACCCGAGGGTGGGCCGCTCGTCGGCCAGCGAGCGGGGTTCGTGGACACGACCGCAGGGCACTTCCTCGCCGGGGCCATCGCCGCCGCGCTGGTCCGCACCCAGCGCACCGGCCAAGGGGTCGACGTTGAGGTCTCCCTGCTCGCATCGGGCGCATGGATGATCGGCCCGGACATCGCCAACTACCTCACCAACGGCTTCGAGCTGCCGCGCAACGGCCCCGACGGGCGCGGTGCCGGGCCCCTCATGACCTGGTACGAGTGCAGCGACGGCAAGCGGCTGGTGTTCACGATGATGAACCCCGAGGCGTACTGGCCCGCGGTCTGTCGCGCGCTCGAGGTCGACATCCTCGGCGATGAGCGGTTCGACACACCAGAGAAGCGCACGGCCGCCAACGACGAGCTGCACGAGCTGATCGGTTCGATCATCGCGAGCAGGCCACGGGCGGCGTGGGCGGCGCGCTTCAACGCCGCCGACCTCGTGTGGGCGCCGGTGCAGTCGCCGTCGGAGTACGTCGAGGACGTGCAGGTTCAGGCGAACGGCTACCTGGTCGAGGTCGAGCACCCCGAGCGCGGCACCACCCGACTGGTGGCCAGCCCGGCGCAGTTCGACGGTGAACCGGTCGACGGACGTCGAGCAGCCCCTGCGACCGGGGAGCACACCGACGAGGTGCTCACCGAGCTGGGGCTCGACGCCACCCGACTCGACGAGCTGCGCACCCGCGGGGTCATCGCCTGACGCCGCTCCGGCAGCTCGTCAAAGGGGCTCGAGAGCGGCGGGCGGGTCGGGGCGCGCGGCCCGCCAACCACGAGGGGGACGATGCCCTCTGCAGGCCCAGCCGTGGCCGGACGCGGAGCATCGACCCACACGGGGTCGATGCTCCGGGTCGAGGGTCAGGATGGACGGTGAGGCAGGATCAGCGGCCGCCACCGAACCAGTGACGGAGACCACCGGGGCCATGGTGCCCGAAGCCGCCGCGACCGGGACCGAACGGCGGCTCCTCGCCGTTGCGGATCGCCTCGAGCAGTCGATCCGCCTGCTCCTGGGTGAGGTCACCGTTCGCCACCCTCTCGGCGATGCGCGCCTCGGCGACCGCGACGCGGGCGGCCTTCAGGTCGTCGACCGAGATCCCGAGCTGCTCAGCCAGCTTCTGGTCGAACAGCTGCTTGCGCTGCTCGAGCTGCTGGCGGATGGCGTCGCGCTCCTCCTGGGTGTCCGGCCGGCTCTCGGGCCACGGCATCTCACCCAGCTCGGCGACGACAGCATCATGAGCGGCCTCGCGGGCCGCCCGGAGGTCGTCGACCGAGATGCCGAGCTGCTGGGCCATCGCCTGATCGAACTCCTCTCGGCGCTCGCCCCGATGACGGTGCTCGCAGTGCTCGCCCTGATCGTCGGGCGCAGACGCGTCAGGCACGGGGGCGTCGGGTGCAGGGGCCTCCGTGGTGGGGACCTCGGTGGAGGGCGCCTCCGTGGTGGGTCCGCCCGATCCGTCCTGGGCGAACGCGACCGCCCCGGTCACCACGGCGCCGCCGATGAGTGCACTGCTGATCAGCAGGCTCCGAACCGTGCTGTTCATGGATGGCCTCCTTGTTCCAGGCGTGACTCTCACGCGCTGGAGCCCATGGTGAGCAACCCACCTCAGATCTCGCTGAGTGTCAACTAAGAAGATCCTGAGAATCGGGGGCACGGCGGGGACCGTTAAATACAGTCACGCGGGCATGACCCGGATCCTCGTGGTGGAAGACGATCCGCACCTCCGTCAGGCGCTTCGCCGCGCACTCGCACTCGAGGGATATGAGGTCGACGAGGCCTCGGACGGGCTGTCCGGTCTCGAACGCATCGAAGCCAGCGAATGGGACGCGGTCGTGCTCGACATGATGATGCCGAACATGAGCGGCCTCGACGTCTGCCGCCGACTTCGTGAGCGGGGGAACCGCACGCCGATCCTGATGCTCACCGCGCGGCACGAGACCGCCGATCGGGTGGCCGGGCTCGACGCGGGTGCCGACGACTACCTGGTGAAGCCGTTCGCGCTCGACGAGCTCTTCGCGAGGCTCCGTGCGCTGATCCGGCGCGCTGCAGCCCCGGCCGACGGCGCGATCGTGGTGGGAGACCTGCGCATCGACCGTCGGGCCCGCCGGGTGCACCGAGGCGAGCACGAGCTGAGCCTCACCAAGACCGAGTTCGAGCTGCTCACCCTGCTCGCCGAGCATGCCGGCCAGGTCCTGACCCGCGACGTCATCTTCGAGCGGGTCTGGGGCTACTCGTTCGAGACCAGCTCCAACTCGCTCGACGTCTACATCGGGTACCTGCGGCGCAAGACCGAACAGCACGGGGAGCCCCGCCTGATCCACACCGTTCGCGGGGTCGGCTACGTGCTGCGACCGGAGGACACGTGACCTTCCGCCGGCGCATCGCGCTGCTCGCGGGCCTGTCGTTCGTGGCCGCGGTGATCGCCTGCTCCGTCGCGGGCTTCGTCACGGTGCGACGACAGATGATCGCCCAGATCGACAACGACCTGCTCCGACGAGCGACGAACGATCCGCTCGCCATGCCCGAGCTCACGGAGATCGGTGAGGCCCGCCGGCCCGGCCTGCTGCTCCGACCCCGCCGGCGAGCCGCGCTGCCCACCGATGTGCTGTTCCAGGTGGTGCGCGCCGGCGGCGCGATCGCGACACCACCCGCACAGGCCGAGGAGCTCCCCGTCGACGCCGCCGACGAAGCCCTCGCCGCACAGCCCCCCGGGGCCACCCGGCTCCGCACCGTCTCCATCGACGGTGAGCGCTACCGGATGGTGACCGCCTCCACCGGACGACAGCTGGCTGTGCAGATCGCACGTCCGCTCAAGGAGGTCGAGGCCACGCTGGCTCGCTTCGCGCTCTCGCTGGTGGTCGTCTCGATCGCCGGTGCGGTGCTCGCCGCCGCAGTGGGCTGGTGGGTGGCTCGCCGGTCCGCCGCTCCCGTCGAGGAGCTCACCCGCGCCGCCGAGCACGTCGCCGACACCCTCGAGTTCGACATCCCCACGGCCGCCACGCACGACGACGAGATCGGTCGGTTGACCCGGAGCATCTCGCGGATGCTGGCCGCCCTGAAGCTCTCCCGTGAGCAGCAGCAGCGCCTGGTGATCGATGCCAGCCACGAGCTGCGGACCCCGCTCACCAGCGTGCGCACCAACGTGGAGCTCCTCGCCCGCAGCGACCTCGACGAGGCCAGCAGGTCGGAGATCGTCGCTGACCTGCGAGCCGAGGTCGACGAGCTCGCCCAGCTGACCGCCGAGCTGGTCCAGCTCGCAACGGACACCCACTCGGAAGAGCCGACCGCGGAGGTGGACATGCGTGCCCTCGCCGAGCGGGTGGCCGATCGGGCCCGCAAGCGGACGGGGCAGGTCCTGACCGTGAGCGGACCGGGCTGGCTGGCCCGGGGTCGGCCGAACATGCTGGAACGGGCGGTGCAGAACCTGGTCGACAACGCGTGTAAGTGGAACCCGGCCGGAGAGCCGATCGAGATCACCGTGGAACCGGGTCGCCTGTCGGTGCGCGACCATGGGCCCGGCGTCCCCCCAGCCGAGCGCGAGCTGATCTTCGATCGCTTCTACCGCACGGAGGCTACCCGGGCTCTCCCAGGCTCCGGCCTGGGTCTGGCCATCGTGCGGCAGGCTGTCGAGGCCCACCACGGCTCGGTGACCGTCGAGGACGCCGTGCCAGGTCCCGGCGCGGTGTTCACCATCCGCTTCTGAGGGCGACCAGACCCTGCACCAGCCGGAACCCCCCGCAGCGGGCACCCCACGGTGGGCACCGCCACGCCAACGTGAACGGGAGAGCCGGGGCGCCGACCGGCAGAAGGGGAAGGGAACGGCCGGCGCCCCGACAGATCCTGTGCGTCTCCGCTGGATCTGGGCTCCATTCGACGTGACCGCCGGAGCCGGGCCGTAGGGCTGAAGGTCCCACGATCGGCGTGCCAACGGCACCTCCCGGCCCGGCAGCGATCCCCCGCTCCCGGCACCCTGCCTGCCCGGTTGATCGCGAAGGCCACCGGGACGCCGATCGTCGGCCACCACCGCTGTCCACACACCCCTCGGCTAGCCTCCGAGATCTGCCGGAACCAGCGGGGGGAGCGATGGGCGACGGTCCGGAGGCGGAAGTGGGGGCGACGGATCGACGGTCGATCAGCTGGAGGCGGCTCGGCTCAACCGCCCTCGCGGTGGTCGCCGCCTTCGCCCTGCTCGCGACGATCGTCGTGGCCTGGGTCGATGACGCGGTCTTCGACGGCGGGGAGTTCGCGCGCCGCACGACCACGATGCTGGAGTCGACCACGGTCCGGCATGCCCTCGCCGAGGAGATCACCGACCAGCTGATCGAGAGCACACCGGTGCTGGTCGCATTCCGCTCCCTGCTCGTGACAGCCGTCGAGGACGTGATCGCCACCGACGGGTTCCGCAGGGTGTTCGAGAGCGCCGTACGAACAGCTCACCGGATCGTCTTCACCGAGAGCGGCGAACGGTTCATCGTCGATCTCAGCAAGTCGCTCGAGGTCATCTCCTCGACTCTCGAGATCATCAATCCTGACTTGGCGAAGCACCTGCCGCCGGACACCAGTTCGATCCCCGTCGACGTCTCCGAGCAGCTCCGCCGACTCGGGCTGTGGCAGCTGAAACCCGTGCTCCCCCGTGATGGCGCAGGCCTGCTGCTCGTCGCGCTCGCCTCGCTCGCGGGGACGATCGCATTGGACCCGCAACGGGTCCGGGGATCCGTGCAGGCAGGGCTCGCGATCTTGGGCGCCGGGGTGCTCGTGGTCGGCCTGACGATGATCGGGCCCCGTGTGGCGGGCGACGCGTTCCACGACCCCGATCTCTCCCGCGCGGTCACGGACGCCCTGGCCGTCTTCATGGGGGACCTGCGCACGTTCGGCCTGTGGGTGGCCGGCGCCGGCGTGGTGACCATCGCCCTGGCCGCCGCCATCGCGCCGCAGGGTCACGCGACCAACCCTGTCGCGCTGATCGGTGGCGTGCGACCCCAGCGCTCGACCGGAGAGCCGCGCCGCACCGGCACCGCAGTCGTGGAGGGGCTCGGGATCACCCTCGCCGGGCTCGTCGTGATCACCCTGCGCGACGTTCTGGTACCCATCCTGCTCACCCTCGCCGGCGCCTACCTCGTCTACCTCGGGCTGTTCCAGGTCCTGCGTGGCATCGGAGCCGGCACGCTCGCCGAGGCCCGGGCCCGCATGGCATCCGCGCGCCTCCAACGCCCGGTGCTGCACCGCGCTGCAGCGGTCGCCGCGGTGGTCGCCATCGTCGCCGGCGTGATGGTTGGCGGGTTCCGGCTCACCGCGGCTCACGCCCGTGCCCGCGCCCTCGCCTCCACCGAGCTCCGGTGCAACGGAGCGACCGAGCTCTGCGACCGTCGGATCGACCAGGTCGCCTTCGCCGGGGCCCACAACGCCATGTCTGCGGCAGCGGACCCTGGCTGGTTGTTCGCCGAGAACCTCTTCGGGATCCCCGACCAGCTCGAGTACGGGATCCGGGCCTTCCTCGTCAAGACCCACTACGGCGTCCCGACCGGGATCCGCCTCGGTGGCGCCGAGATCGTGCTCACCGACAAGGCGGCCGAGACCGCTGCCCGGCCGCGGGCGTCAGCGGAGGAGATCTCACCGGAGGCCGCGGCGAGAGCCCAGCAGATCGCAGCCGCGACCCGGGTCTCCGACACCGGCAAGCAGGTCTACCTCTGCCACGTGTACTGCGAGCTCGGCGCCACCAGGTTCAGCGACGTCCTGGCGTCGATCAAGCGCTTCCTGGCTCGCAACCCCAACGAGGTCATCATCCTGTTCATCGGCGACTACATCACG
This sequence comes from Acidimicrobiales bacterium, assembly GCA_037478855.1. Lineage (GTDB taxonomy): Bacteria > Actinomycetota > Acidimicrobiia > Acidimicrobiales > Acidimicrobilacustridaceae > Rhabdothermincola. The sequence continues at coordinate 26,144 of JBBFLY010000019.1, forward strand.
ACCGATGACACGCAGGCCTCGTTCCAGCAGGCCGGGCTGCTCGACCGTCTCTGGCAGTACGACCCCGATCAACCGCTCCCCACACTCCGCCAGCTCATCGAGACCAGGCAGAACATCCTGCTGTTCGAGGAGAACTCCGGCCCACCACCGCCGTGGAACGTGCAGGGCTACGGCCTGTGGCAGGACACCCCCTACACGTTCGCGGATCCGAGCGACTTCAGCTGCGCGCACAACCGAGGCCCGAGCGATGCACCGCTGTTCCAGATCAACCACTGGATCACCAACGACCGACCGCCGTCGGTCGAGCAGGCTCGGCAGGTCAACTCCTACGACGTGCTGATGGCACGGGTCAGGCAGTGCCAGGCTGAGCGCAACCTGTTCCCGAACATCGTCGGGGTGAACTTCTACGACCAGGGTGATCTGCTGCGCGTCGTCGACGAGCTGAACGGGGTCGCATCGAACCGGTGACGCCACGGCGGCATGGCGGCACAGCGGCGACGACCGTGCCGCGGTTCGCCGCGCGGTGGGCGAGCCGGTCGACCCGGTGACACCGATCGCATCGCTGGCCCGTGCCTGGTGGGAGGTGGCCCACGACTGATCGCCCGGGCAGCCAGACTCGCGCCATGAGCGGACGCGATCTCGTGGTGCTCGGGACGGCGAGCCAGGCGCCGACACGGTCGCGCAACCACAACGGCTACCTCCTGCGTTGGGACCGCGAGGGGATCCTCTTCGATCCGGGCGAGGGGACCCAGCGCCAGCTCATCTTCGCCGGCGTCTCGGCGGCCCGTGTCAACCGGATCTGCCTGACGCACCTGCACGGCGATCACTGCCTCGGAATCCCCGGGGTGCTGCAACGCCTGGCGCTCGACGCCCCTCCGGTGGAGGTCCCCATCCACTTCCCGGCGAGCGGCCTGCCCTACGTCGAGCGCCTGTGCGACGCGAGCATCGGCCGCCGCCAGCCCGTCCGTCTGGACCCGGTGCCGGCAGACGGCGGTGTCGTGGTGGAGGGACCCCCGCTGCGGATCACGGCGCTCCCGCTCGACCACCGCGTCGACACGCTCGGCTGGCGCGTCGAGGAGCCCCCGAGCCGGCGCTTCGTCACCGCGAGGCTGCACGCGCTCGGCCTCGCCGGCCCCGCGGTGGGCGAGCTGGAGCGGACCGGCTGGATCGACCACGGCGGGCGGCGCATCACCCTGGAGGAGGTCACGGAGCCCCGGCGCGGCATGAGCGTGGCGATCGTCATGGACACCCGTGCCTGTGACAACGCGGTGGCGCTGGCAGAGGGTGTCGATCTGCTCCTGTGCGAAGCCACCTTCCTCGAGTCGGAGGTGGAGCTGGCGATCGAGTACGGGCACCTCACCGCGCGCGAAGCGGCGACCATCGCCCGCGAAGCGAGGGTCGGTCGGCTCGTGCTGACCCACCTGTCGTCGCGCTACCCGGACGCCGACGGGCACCTACGGGAAGCCGCCGAGGTGTTCCCCGACGTCGTCGTGGCGGAGGACCTGATGGTGATCGACATCGCCCGCAGCCGGGCGGGCTGAGCGAATCAGGCGGTCCCGCCCTCCAGGTGGGCCTTCACCGCATCGGTCGCCGCCGCGTAGACGGGGGCGAGGAGCGGGACCAGCTCATCGGGCCGGACATCACAGGCGTACACGAGCAGCGACCCGTCGCCATCCTCGAGGACGTCGACCGTCGCCAGGTGGTGCTCCGGCACCATCGGCCCACCCACGATCGAGTACTGGAACCGGCGCAGCTCGGGATCGCAGAGCACCACCCGCTCCTCGATCTCCATGCCCATGGTCGACACGGTGCGCACCTCGCCGTCGAAGCGGCATGCGTCGACCCCGGGGAACCAGGCTTCGAGCCCACCTGCGTCGGAGACCAGCGCCCAGACCTCATCGGGGGCACGGTCGATGCGTGCGTGGTACCGGATGGACGCCATGTCGCTCCCCTCTCTGCCGACGTCGGACCGGGGACTCTAGACCGTCTCGTCGCGCGCTGGCCGTTCCACTCGGCCGTCCGGGTATCGAGCGAAGCGGGATTCGTCCCGACCGTGCACCGGATCATCGGCCTCCCAGGGCCAACCTCCGAAGCCGGTGCGCTGATAGTCCTCGATCGCCTGCAGCACCCCTGCCCGGTCGTTCATCACGAACGGTCCGTACTGCGCGACCGGCTCACCGATCGGCCGGCCCTGCAGCAGGAGCACCTCCGCACCACCCGGGGCCTCGACGTCGACCTCGCGATCCGCCCGCACGACCGCGCCGGTGCCGCTGCCGACGGTCTCGCCGTCGATCGCGACCGGTCCACCCTCGAAGACGTAGAGGGTGCGGACGGTCGCCGCTGAGGCGGCGGCGGGCAGGCGGCGGCGTGCGCCGGGATCGAGCCGGAGATGCCAGATGGCCACGTCGGCCTCGGGTCTCGCGGCCCACGATCTCGGCGGGGGCGATGGCGGCTGCGCACCGTCCAGCCGACCGGCGACGACGGTGACCTCCGCACCGTGGCCGTCGCTGAGCGTCCGGACCCGAGGCAGGTCGTGGGCCCAGAGCATCTTGAAGTGGGGTTCGGCCATCTTGTCCTCGGCCGGCAGGTTCAACCAGATCTGGAACAGCTCAAGGGTGTTCGGTCCCTCCCGGTCGAGCAGGGGGAACATCTCCGCGTGCACGACACCCGCTCCGGCGGTGATCCACTGGACGTCACCGCGTCCGAAGCGGGCGGCCGCGCCGAGGGAGTCGGCGTGGTCGACCAGTCCCCGACGCACGTAGGTCACCGTCTCGAACCCCCGGTGGGGGTGGGCAGGGAAGCCAGGCACGACCCTGCCGTGGTACATGCGCCACCCATCGATACCCGCGAAGTCCATGCCGAGGTCGCGACCGTCGAGCGGCGCCGCCGGCCCCATCCGCTCGTTGCCCGCCGGGTAGGTGTCGAGGTGGTGCGCGCAGAACAAGAAGGGGTCGAAGGTCGGCCACTGGGGGCCCAACGGGAAGGTCTCGATCACCACGTGAGCCATACGGTATCCACGAACCTGTCAGTCACACGGGCGAGATCCGACGCGACGGCTGACAGGTTCGAGGCGGTCGGTCGCGCGACGATCGGCAAGGATGCACCGATGACCGAGGATGCACTGATGGCCGGGGAACACCGATGACCGGGGAGCACGCTGGCGCGCTCGTGAGGGACTGGGAACGGCTGGGGCACCGCGAGGTGCTCGCCGGTCACGAAGTGTTCGTGATCGATCAGCCCGCTGCCGGGACCGAGGACGGGCCACCACTGCTGGTCCTGCACGGCTTCCCGACGTCCTCGTTCGACTGGCGGCAAGTGCTCCCCGCCATCAGCCGCCACCGGCGCGTGCTGCTCCTCGACTTCGTGGGCTACGGGCTCTCCTCCAAACCCGACCTGCGCTACACGATGGCGATGCAGGCCGATGTGGCCCAGGCGCTCGTGCACTCCCGCGGCATCGAGCGGGTCAGCCTGGTAACCAACGACATGGGCGACACGGTCGGCGGGGAGCTGCTCGCCCGCTCGCTGGAAGGCGACCTGCCGTTCGAGATCCACCGCCGGGTCATCACAAACGGCAGCATCTACATCGAGATGGCGCAGCTCTCCGACGGCCAGCTCCTCCTGCTGTCGCTTCCGGACGAACGCCTGCCCGCGTCGTTCGATCCGAGCGGCGCGACGTTCAGAGCCGGACTCGCCGCGGTGTTCTCCACCACCCACCCGGCGCGGCCGGATGAGCTCGACGCCCAGTGGGCGCTCATGCACCGCGAGGGTGGTGACCAGCTACTGCCCCGACTCATCCGCTACATCGAGGAACGTCGAGCCAACGAAGCGCGTTTCACCGGCGCGATCGAGCAGCACCCGTCGCCGTTGACCATCGTGTGGGGGGATCAGGATCCCATCGCCGTCTACCCGATGGCCGAGCGCCTGGCCGCGGCCCGACCGGACGCCACGCTCCTGCGCCTCGAGGGCGTCGGCCATCTGCCGATGATCGAGGTCCCCGACGTGGTCGCGAACGCGATCGTGGCCGGCACCTAACGGGCACCGGGTCTTCGCACCACGATGAAGGACCGATGAGCGAGAGATCCCCCATCTGGCAGCTCGCGCACGACTACGTCGAGCGGTCGTGCGAGCTCGACCCGATCAAAGCCACCGCCATCGGCGTGCCCGGCTACGACGACCGCCTCACCGACTACTCACCGGACGGTGTCGAGGAGCGAGTCGCGCTCGACCGGGAGACCCTCACCCGACTGGCCGCGATCGAGCCGGTGGACGCCGGCGACCGCGCCGCTGCCGCGTTCATGACCGAGCGGCTCGGCACGTCACTGGCGTTCGCCGACGCGGGCGAGCACCTGCGCTGCCTGCGGAACATCGCGAGCCCACTCCAGTCGATCAGGCAGGTCTTCGATCTGATGGGCCGCGCCTCGGTGACCGACTGGGAGCTGATCGCGCGCCGGATGGAGGCGGTGCCGGCCGCGCTGGCAAGCCTGCGAGCCAGCCTCGCGGAGGGGCTCGACCGCGGCCTCAGCGCTGCTCGCCGGCAGGCGCTCGAAGCTGCCAGACAGGCCCACGTCTGGGCGGGTGGCGACGAGGGTCGCTCGTACTTCGAGGACCTGGTCGCCTCCGCGGACCCGGAGCTCGGCCTGCCCGCCGAGCTGCGGACCACCCTCGACGAGGCCGCTGTCGCCGCAGCTGCGGCGTTCGACGAGATGGCTCGATGGCTGCGTGAGGCGTACGCACCCCGGGCCTCCGAGCGTGACGCCGTGGGAGCTGATCGCTACGAGCTGTTCGCCCGTGCCTCACTCGGCGCGGCGATCGACCTCGTCGAGACCTACGAGTGGGGTTGGGAGGAGCTGACCCGCATCGAGCGTGAGATGCGCGAGGTCTGCTCGGCGATCGGCGTCGCTTCGTCCATCGAGGAGACGATCGACTGGCTGGAGACCGGGAGCGACCTCGTCATCGAAGGTGAGGACGCGCTGCGTGCCTGGCTCCAGGACCTGATGGACCGCACGATCGAGGAGCTGGACGGAGTCCACTTCGACATCCCGGACCCGGTGAAACGGGTCGAGGCGATGATCGCACCCCCCGGAGGTGCGGCCGCCATGTACTACACGGGCCCGTCGGAGGACTTCAGCCGCCCGGGCCGCACCTGGTACCCGACGCTGGGCAGAACTCGCTTCCCACTGTGGGGTGAGGTCTCGATCGCCTACCACGAAGGGGTACCCGGCCATCACCTGCAGATCGGCCAGGTGCGGTACCTGCGCGACCAGCTCAACCGCTTCCAGCGCACCTCGGGCGTCTCTGGGCACGCCGAGGGTTGGGCGCTGTACGCCGAGCGGCTGATGGACGAGCTCGGCTCGTTCGACCGGCCCGAGTACCGACTGGGGTACCTGCGGGCCCAGGCCCTGCGCGCGGTGCGGGTCATCGTCGACATCGGCATGCACCTGGAGCTCGCGATCCCGACCGATCAGGCCTTCCATCCCGGTGAGCGCTGGACCCCGGAGCTGGGTCAGCAGTTCGTGAACGAGCGGTCCCGGTTCCCGCTCGACTTCATGGCGAGCGAGATCGTGCGGTACCTCGGCTGGCCCGGGCAGGCCATCAGCTACAAGGTCGGGGAGCGGGTGTGGTTGCAGGCCCGAGAGGCGGTGCGGCGACAGCTTGGTGATGACTTCGACCTCCGGTCCTTCCACCGGTACGCGCTCAACCTGGGACCCCTCGGACTGGACCTGCTGCACGAGGAGCTCCTGCGCTTCGCTGGGCCCCCGCGTCCGTGAGACCCGCAGAGCCGGTCGCGACCCGAAGCGACGGCTCCGCAGCTGAGCGACGTCCGACCGCGACGCGGGCCGACGCGCGGCAGGGGCCGACGCGGGGCAGCGGCCGTCGCGCGCCGACGCTGATCGCCCGCTGGCCGCCAGCCGGTCGCCGCTCAGCTGCGGAGCCGGAACCGGGGGACCGCCCGGCCGCCGGCGGAGCGGTCGAAGACCACCTCGACCTCCCGACCGATCGCCACCTCGGAGGTCTCGCAGCCGACGATGTTGGTGAGCACCCGCGGTCCTTCGTCGAGCTCTACCTGGGCGATCACGTAGGGCACCGCCTCCCGCCACGGCGGAGGCGCCTGCCGGACCACGGTGAAGCTGTAGATCGTCCCCCGACCGCTCGCCTCGAACCACGAGATCGACCGCTGGTGGCACTCCGGGCAGAAGCGCCGCGGGTACCAGATCACGACGCCGCACCCGTCACAGCGTGGCAACAGGAGCCGGCCCTCGGCAGCTGCCTCCCAGAACGGTTCGGTCTCGAGCGTCGGTTCCGGCTCGGGGGTGGGTAGCTCGGTCATGTGTGCTCTGGTCCTCAGCTGTCGGCGCGTCCGAGGATCAGCGTGGCCGCACCCGACCTGGTGGCGAGCGAGCCGCCGGTGCCGTGCACCAGCGCGAGCTCGCAGTCGGGCACCTGCACAGCGGGGTGGGCCTCGCCACGGAGTTGACGAACCGCTTCGATGATCTTCGTCATCCCACCGCGGTTGCCTGGATGGTTGTTGCACAAGCCCCCGCCGTCGGTGTTGAACGGCAAGCGACCGTGCGGCGACTCGAGCGCTCCGTCGGCGACGAACGCGCCCCCCTGACCCTTCTCACAGAACCCCAGGTCCTCGAGCGTCACCACGACGGTGATCGTGAAGCTGTCGTAGATCGACGCGTAGTCGATGTCCGCGGGAGTGACCCCCGCTTCCGCGAAGGCCCGGGGGCCGGACCACACCGCGCCTGTGGTGGTCAGATCCGCACGCCCGTTGCGGGTGTGCCTGGGCGCCTCGCCGTGGCCGAGCACCTTCACGGTCTGTCGGGGCAGGTCCCGAGCCACCTCGGGGCTGACCACCACGACCGCACCACCGCCGTCGGTCACCACACAGCAGTCCAGCAGGTGCAACGGATCGCAGATCAGGCGCGACTCGAGCACCTCCTCGACGGTCACCTCCTTCGGGAGGAAGGCGTTCGGGTTGTGCTTGGCGTGCCGGGAGGCGGCGACCTTGACCCACGCCAGCTGCTCGCTCGTCGTACCGAACTCGTAGCAGTGCCGCTGTGCGACGAGCGCGTACTGCGAGACCGGGCCGGTGAAGCCCCACAACCACTCGAAGGCGGTCTCTGGGCCGTCCATCCCCCGACCCGCGACCCGACCCCGGTCGCTGCGCGGCTTGCCGGCGAGGGTGATGAGCGCCACCCGACACTTGCCCGCGCTGATGGCGGCCGCAGCGTGACCGACGTGCTGCACGTAGGACGAGCCACCGGACTCCGTGGACTCGAAGTACGACAGGTGGTCGAGACCCAGGTACTCGGCCATCGAGAGCGGACTCCACCCCGGCGCCGTCGAGTCGCAGAAGAAGCCGTCGACGTCGTCGAAGCTCAGCCCGGCGTCCTCCAGCGCACCCGCCGCCACCTCGGCGTGGATCTCGGCGATCGTGCGGTCGGGGATCTCACGCCGAGGGTGTTCGAACGCTCCCGCGATGTGTGCCGATCCCCTGATCCCCACCTCCGCAGTCTGGGGGAGTTGGCCCACGGCGCGCAATCGGCGCCGTCCGCCACCCTGCGAGCGAGCTCACCTCGGGTGACCGCCCGTCTCCGCGCGCAGCCCGGCGACCTCGTACTGCCGGGCGACGTCGATGGGGGAGACGATGCCGACGATGCGGTCCCCTTCGAGCACCACCGCTCGACCGTCCGAGCAGCCCGCCAGACGCGGGAGCAGCTCGAGGATGGGATCGTCGGGGTGGGCCACCAGCACCTCCGTGACGGGGCACGCGATCTGCGACACCCGGGTCGTCCCACGCTCGGCGGGCGGGACGAGCTTCACCCTGCTCAGCGTGACCAGGCCCGCGAACCGGCCCTGTGTGTCGATCACCGGGAAGGTGGAGTGGCGGTTGCGGAAGACGTAGTCGTCGAGCAGCTCGGCGACCGTGACGTCAGCGGGGACGGTGACCGGCTCCGGCGTCATCACGTCGCGCACCCGCACCCCTGCGAGCAGGTCGCTCACCGCAGCTTGTTCTTCCTCCGCTTGGGCTGTGCTCATCATGAACCAGCCGATCAGAGCCAGCCAGATGCCGCTCACGCCTGCGCCGGCGACGAACAGGAACAGGCCGAGACCGATGAGCAGACCCCCGAACGCCTGCCCCGACCGGGAGGCCGCGGTGGCAGCACGCCGCCGGTCACCCCAGATCTGCCAGAGCACGGCCCGCAAGATCCGGCCCCCGTCCAGTGGCGCGGCGGGAGCCAGGTTGAACGCCGCGAGGATCACGTTGATCAGCGCCAGCCAGACGAAGATCCCGACGGTGAGATCGGCGGCCCCAAGCAGGGTGAGCAGCATGGCGACCGCGGCGAACATCCCCGCGGCGACGAGGCTCACGAGCGGCCCGACCCCCGCGATCTTCAGCTCGGCTCCCGGATCCCGGGGCTCTCCCTCCAGCTTGGCGACACCGCCGAACAGCCAGAGGGTGATGCCTTCGACCTCGACCCCGTTGCGCCGGGCCACGAGGGCGTGTGCGAGCTCATGTGCGAGCAGCGAGAGGAAGAAGACGACCCCGGCGGCGAGGCCTGTCACGAGGTAGACGACGCCGCTGTAGCCGGGATACAGCTCGGGGAAGCTCCCAGTCGCCAAGCCGAGCGTGATGAGCATGAAGACGAAGAGCACGCTCCAGTTGAGGCCGACCCGCACGCCGAAGATCCGTCCCAGTCGGAGGCTCTCGCTCACGTTTCCGTCCTCTCCGGTCGACCGCGGCCAACGCCGGTGTCGGCGTGCTCATTCCCCTTTGTAGCACCGGCCCGACGCGGCCCGCTCGCCGGGGCCCGTCAGGGGCCTGTCGGGGGCTCTGAGCTGCGCACGACCCGGCCCGGAGATCCACCTCCCGCCCCCGGCCAGATCGGCGAGCTGGTTCGGAAAGCGGGGTTTTCCGAGTGGCGCCGCTCACGCAGCGCGGCGAGGCTGGTGCGGTCCGTGGAGTCATGAGCAGGGGGGATCGGATGCGGGTCAGGGTCGATGGCGACAGGTGCCAGGGGCACAACCGCTGCTATGCGCTGGCACCGGACCTGTTCGACGTCGACGACTACGGCTACGCGCACGAGCTGAACGACGGGGTGGTGCCGCCCGGGCGCGAGGAGCAGGCCCGACTCGCCGCCGCGAACTGCCCCGAGTTCGCCATCACGATCGAGGAAGACGCATGAGCGGCCACCACCCCCCGGTCACCGACTGGGAGACCGACTTCGACCACACGGATCCCGCCTGGGTCGCCGACCCGTACACGCTCTGGGCGGAGCTGCGCCAGCGCTGTCCGATCGCACACTCCGATCGCTACGGCGGCGTGTGGCTCCCGACCCGCCACGAGGACATCGCCGCGATCGCGTACGACACGGAGCACTTCACCTCCCAGAGCGTGGTCGTGAGTGAGGGCCGCCCGATGATCCCCGCGCCCCAGGGCATCGCCCCGCCGATCTCGTCGGACCCGCCGTTCCACCACGAAGCCCGCCGGTTGCTCCTGCCGGCCTTCTCCCCCAAGGCCATCGCACCCCTCGAACCGTTCACCCGCCGCTACTGCCGCCAGCTGCTCGACCCGCTCGCGGACCGCACCGTGGTGGACGCCGCGAAGGAGTACGCGCAGCACATCCCCGTGCGGGTCATCGCAGAGATGCTCGGGTTCCCGCCGGAGGACGCGGATCAGTTCCGGGCGTTCGTCCACAACGCGCTCGAAGCGGTGGACCTGCCCGTCGAGGAACGGATGGCCAACTTCAAGAAGCTCGACGAGTACCTCACCGCGCAGATCCGCGACCACCTCGAGCACCCACGCGACGATCTCACCAGCTTCCTGCTGCAAGCGGAGATGAACGGTGAGCCGCTCAGCACCGAGCACGTCCGCGGTTCGATCGCGCTCCTGCTGATCGCCGGCATCGACACCACCTGGAGCGCGATCGGCGCGTCGATCTGGCACCTCGCGCAGCACCCCGACGACCTGCGTCGCCTGGTCGAGGAGCCGCAGCTGATGCCGATCGCGGTGGAGGAGCTCCTACGGGCCTACGCGCCCGTCACCATGGCCCGGCTGGTGAAGGAGGACTTCGAGTTCAAGGGGTGTCTGATGCGCAGGAACGAGTGGGTCCTGCTGCCGTTCCCCGCCGCGAACCGGGACCCCGAGGTGTTCGACCGGGCGGACGAGGTGGTGATCGACCGGGCCGAGAACCGGCACGCCGCGTTTGGCCTCGGCATCCATCGCTGCGCCGGGTCGAACCTGGCCCGCATGGAGCTGCGGGTCGCGCTCGAGACCTGGATCGAGCGCTTCGAGCACTTCGAGCTCGACGACCCGGCTGCGGTCACCTGGTCCGCCGGTCAGGTGCGCGGTCCGCGCACGCTTCCGGTGCGGGTGCAGCCCCGGTAGCAGCTTCGGGAGCAGGCCCGGCGGGCCGGTCGCTCCCCCACGCCGGCTGCTCGCACCGCAGCCGGGTTCAGCGCGCCATCAGGTGACGAGCCGAGTAGACCGGCAGATCGATGAAGGTCAGCACCCCCGGGTCGGCCTCCACCACGTGGGGGATGGCGTTGATGACATGCATGGCCGTCGCCAGGCAGCCAGCGTGGTTGTGGTCACCGACGTGTGAGGACAGCTCAAGCTCAAGGTGGACGCACGGCTCGCCGTCGATCTGGATGCGGTAGCCGCTGCCATGGGGCCAGTCGGGTGCGTCGTGGTCACGCAGCCGGGTGACGTGCTCCACGACGATGCGGGGCTCATCGCCGACCATCCCCCGGATCTCGAAGCGCATGCCCGAGATCGTGCCTTTGCGGATGGTGCCGGACGCGATCTCGAAGTCCTCGTCGGCGTGGATCACCTCGTGCCACTCGGTGATGCCGTCGAGCTCGACATCGAGCGCCGCCGCCACCATCTCGATCACCGGTCCCCACGCCAGGGTGGTGGACCCAGGGGCGAGGAGCAGCGACGACGACGGGTCGGGCTTGCCGAACCCCATGACCTCGAACATCGTGAAGGGGTTGTCCCAGGTCGCGTAGTTGACGATCTCCATCATCCGGATCGTCCGCACCTCCTTGCAGAGGGCCAGTGCCCCGATGGTGATCCCGGCGTTCCCGTAGCCCGGATCGATGCCCGAGGTGTAGAGGGAGGTCCCCCCTTCGAGGCAGGCCGCCTGGAGACGGTCGTAGACCCCCGGTCCCGCCGCCTTCGGGTACAGCAGCGGCACGTACGAGGTGTTCACCACGTTCTTCCCGGCCGCGAGCATCCGGCAGAGATCGTCGATCACCCCGTCGGGCCGCAGGTCGGAGTTGGCCATGTAGCAGATGCAGTCCGCATCGGTGTCGTAGAGCAGCGCGTCGGCATCCTGGGTCGCCAGCACCCCCACCGGGGCGCTCCCGCAGATCTCGCCCGCGTCACGGCCCGCCTTGCTGTCGGAGTGCACCCACAGCCCCACCAGCTCGAGATCCGGATGCGCCGCGATGGCGGGCACGGCGTGCACACCCACGGTCCCGGTAGCCCACTGGATCACCCGATAGGTCATCGTCCCCCCGAAGATCTGGACGGCAAACAGACGTGAGCCGCCACGGTACCCGGTGGAGCCCCCCACCCAGACCACCCTGATCGCTGACGAACGATCCGACGCTGCACCGGATCGTCGCCCGGACGAGCAGAGCGTGCCGATGTGGTGTAGGTATGTGCACGCAGAAGGGGCGCGAAGACCAAGCCGGTCCGACGCTCATCGGTCCGGTGCTCACCGATCCGGCTCACCGAAGCCGAAGGAGACGAGACCGAGATGCAAGCCCTGCAGATCACCAGGTGGAAGACCGCCCCCCAGCTCGTGGAGGTCGCCGAGCCCGAACCCGGACCAGGACAGGTGGTGGTCCGGATCGGCGGCGCGGGGGCCTGCCACTCCGACCTGCACCTGCTCCACGACTTCGATGAGGGCATGCTGCCCTTCGGGCCGCCGTTCACCCTCGGGCACGAGAACGCGGGATGGGTGCACGCGCTCGGGCCCGGAGTGGACGGGCTCGAGGTCGGCCAACCCGTCGCCGTCTACGGCTCCTGGGGGTGCGGGTGGTGCAAGCGGTGCCGGCTCGGGATGGAGAACTACTGCGAGCGGCAAGCGGAGCTCGGGGTCTACGGAGGTGGACTCGGGCTCGACGGCGGGATGGCATCGTTCATGCTCGTCCCGTCGCCCCGCCTGCTCGTCCCGCTCGACACCCTCGACCCGGCCGACGCTGCCCCGCTCACCGACGCCGGCCTCACCCCCTACCACGCTGTCAAGCGCTCGCTGCACCTGCTCGAACCCGGCTCCACCGCGGTCGTGATCGGGATCGGCGGCCTCGGGCACCTCGCCGTGCAGATCCTGCGGGCCCTCAGCGCGTGCCGGATCATCGCGGTCGATCAGCGTGACGAGGCCTTGCAGCTGGCCTCGGACAGTGGAGCCGATCACACGCTGAAGCCGGGGGCGGACGCGGCAGCTGAGATCCGCGAGTTCACGAAGGACCTCGGCGCAGACGTGGTCATCGACGTGGTCGGCGCCGGCGACACGCTGGCCCTGGCCACCGCGGTGTCCCGGCCGCTCGGGCACGTGACCCTCGTCGGGCTGGCAGGTGGCAGCGTGCCGTTCAGCTTCTTCAGCCAGCCCTACGAGGTCTCCCTCGCCACGACCTACTGGGGCTCGATCACCGAGCTGATGGAGGTCATCGCGCTCGCGGAGGCCGGTCACCTGCGCCCTCACGTCGTGCGCTTCACGCTCGAGGAGGCCGCGACCGTCTACGAGAAGCTCGCCGCCGGCGAGATCGCCGGTCGGGCCGTCGTCACACCCGGCGCAGCCTGAGGGTCGCGCCCCCGCCGGGCCGCTCAGCTGACGGCGGCGGGCCGCTCAGCTGACGGCGCCGGGTCAGGGGGTGACGATCGGGAAGTCCGGATCGAACGAGTCGAACAGCGCGAGCAGCTGAGCCAACACACCCGGGTCGCCCTCGGCTGTCACCTGCCCGCCCGCGACGGCGTCGTCGAGCGTGCGGAACCCGAACAGCAGCACTGCGAGGTCGAGCCGCGACGCCCTGAGGGTGAGATCGGGGTTCTCGAGCGGCACGCCCTCGCGGTGATGGAGCACCGCGTTCTCGAGCCACAGCGAGTACGTCGCCGGCTCGGCATCGCCGTCCTCGACCACGAGCTGGATGCCGAGGGAGACGCCGACCGCCCGCTCGCCGTCGAGCCGCACGGTGAGCATGTCGAGGAGGTGAGCGAACGGCATCACCCGGATCATCCCGAGCGAGAGGCCCCGTCCGGGCGCCTTCACGACGCCTTCGCGCAGCTCTCTCGCTCCCATCAGGTAGAAGTTCCGCCACGGTGCAGACTCAGCCTGATAGCCGAGCTGCTCGAGCGCATCAGCCTGCAGCAGACGCGCCTCGACGTTGTCGGGTTCGGCGAACACCACCCGGTTGACCACCTCCGCCACCCAGCGGTAGTCGCCCCGCTCGAAGTCAGCTCGCGCCCGCTCCAGCACGGCCGCCGACCCGCCCATGTACTCCACGTAGCGACGGCTGGCCTCCACCGGCGGGTGGGGGTGGAGGTTCGCGGGGTTCCCATCGAAGAAGCCGAGGTACTTCTGGTAGACCGCCTTCACGTCGTGGTTCACCGTGCCGTAGTAGCTGCGTGCGTACCACTCCCTGGCCAGCGAGGGGGGCAGCTCGACCATCTCGGCGATCTCGAGCATCGTGAAACCCTTGTTCGCCAGCCTCAAGGTCTGGTCGTGCAGGTACTGGTACATGTCACGCTGCTTCTCGAGGTACTCACGACACGCCTCCTGCCCCCAGACCGGCCAGTGGTGGCTGGTGAAGACCAGATCGGTGCGATCCAGGAAGAGCAGGATCGACTCGTCGAGGTAGCGGGCCCACGCCCGTGCATCACGCACCTCGGCACCTCGTGGCGTGTACACGTTGTGGAGGTTCCTCGAGCAGTTCTCCGCCATGCACAAGGCGCGCAGCTGCGGGAAGTAGAAGTTCATCTCCGCGGGAGCCTCGGTGCCCGGGGTGAGCTGGAACTCGATCTGCACACCGTCCACCTCGAGGACCTGTCCGGTCTCGGTGATGAGCTCGGTCGGGGCGAGCAGCGACGCAGTGCCCATCGACACCGCCTTGCCGAGCCCCGCGTCGACCTGGCCACGCGGCCCCCGCTCGAGCAGCGAGCCGTACATGTAGACGGCCCGACGCTGCATGACCGTTCCCGCAAGCACGTTCTCGCTGATCGCCGCCTCGAGGAAGCCGACGGGGGCGATGAGGCGCGTGCGCCCCGCGACGACGTCGTCCACCGAGGTCACCCCCTCGACCCCACCGAAGTGATCCGCATGCGCGTGCGTGTGGATCACCGCGACCACGGGCCGCTCACCCAGGTGCTGCTGCACCAGGTTCAGCGAGGCCCGTGCCGTCTCCGCGGAGGTAAGAGGGTCGATCACGATCCACCCTGAGTCCCCCCGGATGACCGTCATGACGGACAGGTCGTAGCCCCTGACCTGGTAGACGCCGTCCGCGATCTCGAACAGCCCGTGGCGCAGGTTCAGCCGCGCGTGCCGCCACAGGCTCGGGTTCACGGTGTCAGGCGCATCCTCGGCATCGAGGAAGGAGTACGCCTCGAGGTCCCAGATCCGCCGACCATCGCCGCCGGTGATGACCGGCGGATCGAGGGCCGCGAGGAATCCCCGGCCCGCTGCCTCCCAGTCGCGCTGGTCCTCCCAGCCCAAGAGCGCGTCGGACCGGACCCTCCGGTTCGCCTCACGGGTGACGGCGGTCGCGTCCTTCTGTTCGGTCACGGCGATGCTCCTTCGTCGCACACGGCTCGTTGCCGGCGACAGTAGATGGCACCTGCGAACGCCGTCGCGTCGAGCTCCGATCTCCACTGCGCCCATCGGCCTCGGGATCGGAGCGGCTCGTTCGCGGCTGCGAGCGGCTCAAGGCCGTGCGGGACGCGTCCGACAGTCAAGAATGCAGATCCAATGTGATTGACCAGCAACGATGCCGGGGGTGGGTCATGAGCGGAACGGGTGCCAGTCG
The DNA here is from genome assembly GCA_037478855.1 of Acidimicrobiales bacterium. Taxonomy (GTDB): domain Bacteria; phylum Actinomycetota; class Acidimicrobiia; order Acidimicrobiales; family Acidimicrobilacustridaceae; genus Rhabdothermincola. The sequence continues at coordinate 41,180 of JBBFLY010000019.1, forward strand.
CATGCTGGCGTTCCGCGCCGATCCCTCCAACCCGATCCACTCGACCATCGCGTGGCAGCTGGTCGGGATCGCCGTGAGCGGGGTCGGTGTCGCGCTGGCCGCGGTCGCCGTCCTCGATGCGGTGGAGCCCCGGCGGGGATGGCTCCTCGGAGGGCTCGCGCTGGCCGTTGTGTTCCTCGCCGCGCTGGTGCGCGAGGCGGCGCGACTGTTCCGGTCGGGCGGGCGCCTGGTCACGAGCCCTCGGGTGGCCTTCGCTCTCACACTGCTGGCGATCGTTATGCTCGGTTGCTTCGCGGTGGGTCTCGGTGACCCCGCGACCTACCGGCTGACGCTCCTCGTCCCGGTGCTCATCACCGCCGTGATCGGGAGCCGGTTGATGTTGGCCGCGACGTTCACCACGGCGGTCGCTGTCACAGCCGTCGTGGCGACCATCGACGGGACCACGGGACGGGCGCTGCTCTCCCTGCTCGTCACCAGCACCGCCGTGTGGAGCGCGGTTGTCCTCATCGTGTACGTGCTCACCCGGGCCGCCGTCGACGGCATCGGCAACTCCCTGCGCCTGGCGTCGGTCGCGGCCGTCGCCAGCCAGGTCGACGACGCTGACGAAGGCCTGCCTCTCGTGCTCCCCGACCTGCTCACCGTCACCGGTGCGGACCAGCTGTGGCTGCTGCGAGTCCCACGGGACGGGGGCGCGCCGACCGTGGTGCGCGCCTGGCCCCATCCGGAGGCCCCGTGCCCGGCCGATCCCAGCGAGCTCGAGCAGGTCATCGCCGGTCGCCACCTGACCACCAGCCGCTCGGGGGGGACGGCGTTCGTGACCGAACAGGCCGGCAGCGACGTCGTCCTCGTCGTGGCTCGCCGCTGGAGTCCCTTCGGCGAGCGCCTCTTCGCCCGGGAGAGCCTGCAACGGGCGGTCGTCTCGCTCCGGGTGCTGCTCGACCGCAGCGAGCTGGTGGGTCAGCTGCGCGAGCTGACCACGATCGACGAGCTCACCGGGCTTCCGAACCGACGGGGGTTGACGGCACGGCTGGAGCTCGAGATGGCGACGGCCGCCCGCACGGGAAGATCGCTGTGCGTCGCGATGGTGGATCTCGACCACTTCAAGGCCTACAACGACGACTTCGGCCACCTCGCCGGTGACGACGTGCTGCGTCGAGTCGCCACACTGCTACGTGACCGCCTCCGCACCACGGACCTCGCCGCGAGGTACGGCGGCGAGGAGCTGTGCCTGGTGCTGCCCGACACCGACCTCGGCGGCGCCGCCGCGCTGGTGGAGGAGCTGCTCGCCCGGGTCCGCCAGCTCCCCGCCGCGCGTCCCGTCACCTTCTCCGCCGGGCTCGCCCAGTGGAACGGTTCCGAACGCATCGAGGAGCTGCTCCACCGGGCCGACCTGGCGCTCTACCGGGCCAAGCGCGAAGGACGCGACCGGGTGGTGCTCGCTTCGCACGACGACTGACCGGTCGGGCTGGCGAGTCGCCGGCCCGACCGATTTGGCCCCACCCCCGGCCGGAAGCAGCATGTGCGGACCTGTCACCCCACCCCGACACCCCGGTGATCCGTCGGGCCGCTGATCCCGACCGATCCGAGATCTCGGAAGGGAACGCGAAGGAGGTCTCGCATGCTCGGACAGCTCGGTACCTGGTGCCACGACCGCCGCAGGCTGGTGCTCGGGCTCTGGATCGCCGCACTGATCATCGCCAGCGCGCTCTCCAACGCGATCGGGAGTGGCTATCGCCAGGAGTTCAAGCTGCCCGACGTCGAGTCGAAGCAGGGCTTCGACATCCTCGATGCGAACTTCGGTGGTCGCGGCACCGGCTTCATCGGAACCATCGTCTTCCGAGCCGACCGAGGCGTGAACGACCCCGAGGTGAAGGAGCGGATGCAGGCGCTGTTCGACCGCGTCGCCGCGATCGACGACGTGGCACGCGTCGAGAGCCCCTACGCGCCGGGAGGTGACCGCCAGATCTCCGCACAGGGCCCCGGGGCGGGAAGGATCGCGTTCGCAAACGTAGAGCTCGCCGAAGGCGTCGACTTCGACCGGGCCGGTGAGATCCGCGACGAGATCCTGGCGAACGTGCCGCAGCTCGAGGGGCTGCAGATCGAGCTCGGCGGCTCGATCTTCGCCGAGTTCGACGAGCCCTCCTCGGAGATCCTCGGGCTGGCCTTCGCGATCGTCATCCTCATCCTGGCGTTCGGTTCGGTGCTCGCGATGGGTCTGCCGATCGGGGTCGCGCTCTTCGGCATCGGGATCGGCACCGCCGTGGTCACCCTGCTCAGCAACCTGCTCGCCGTCCCCGACTTCGCCACCATCCTCGGCGTCATGATCGGCCTGGGTGTCGGCATCGACTACGCCTTGTTGATCGTCACCCGCTTTCGCGAGCAGCTGCACTCGGGTCACCGCGTGCGCGAGTCGGTGACGATCGCGGCGGACACCGCGGGGCGGTCGGTGCTCTTTGCAGGTTCGACCGTCGTGATCTCCCTGCTCGGCATGCTGCTGATGGGTGTGAACTTCGTGCAGGGTCTCGCCGTCGCCGCGGCGTCCGTGGTGGCCATCACCGTGATCGCGTCGCTCACTCTGCTCCCCGCGCTGCTCGGCTTCGTCGGCGAGCGGGTGGAGCTGACCCGCTGGCGCGGACTGATCGCGGCGGGCCTGGTGGCGCTCGCGCTGGTCGGCGTCGGCCTCGGGATCACGCCGCTGACGCTGGGCCTTCCCGTCGCCGTGCTCGTCCTGGTC
>JBBFLY010000020.1:0-42997 GCA_037478855.1 Acidimicrobiales bacterium
TCCCAGATCGAGGCCGTCCGGGCCGCTCGCGCCGAGGGCGATCTCGCCGCCCCCGACGCCTGAAGACCGGCGGCTGCGGCAGACTGGCTCAGCTATGGCCAGCCTCTCAGAGCTCGCCCGGTTCCACACGGCGCTCACCGCAGTCGAGATCGATCACCTCCAGCGGCTCGTCGCGTCGTGGGGGCTGCTGGCTGATCTGTGCTTCGCGGACCTCATGCTCTTCGCGAAGGCGCAGCGCTTGCCCGACTCGGACGACGGGGGCCTCATCGTGCTCGGACAGGTGCGGCCGACCACTGCTCAGACCCTCTACCGCAGCGACTGGGTGGGCCGCACCCTCACCGCCGCGGACCGGCCGCTCGTCGTACGATGCTTCGAGATCGACGCCATCATCGACGGAGAGGTGACCAGCGAAGCCTTCCGCGAGCCGGTGCGGGAGCTCTGCATCCCCGTGCGCCACCGGGGCCGCACGATCGGAGTGCTCACCAGGGAGTCCGCGCCGATGATCGGGCGCCAACCAGGTGAGCTGGAACGCACCTACGTTGAGGTCTTCAACCGCTTCGCGCGAATGATCGCAGCCGGCGACTTCCCCTTCGCCGGCGAGGTGGGGCCGACCGAGGAGGCGCCTCGTGTCGGCGACGGGGTGATCCTGCTCGACCAGAGCATGCGGGTTGCCTACGCCTCGCCCAACGCGGTGTCGGCGCTGCACCGCCTCGGGGTTCACGCCAACACGGAAGGGATGCGTCTGGGGGAGCTCGGGTTGCCCGAGATCGCCATCCGCACCGCGTTCAACCGGCGGGTGCCGGCCACCGAGGAGATCGAGCGTGGTCCGGAGATCACCGTCTCGCTGCGCTGCATCCCGCTGATCGAGCAGGGCGTGACCACGGGGGCGTTGGTGCTGCTGCGCGACATCTCCGAGCTGCGCCGCCGGGACCGCCTGCTGCTGTCGAAAGACGCCACGATCCGCGAGATCCACCATCGGGTGAAGAACAACCTGCAGACCATCTCCTCGCTGCTGCGCCTGCAGGGTCGCAGGCTCGCCTCTCCTGAGGCGAAGGCGGCGGTGGAGGAGTCGGTCCGGCGGATCCGCTCGATCGCCCTGGTGCACGAGACCCTCTCCCACGAGGCGGGTGACGACGTTCCCTTCATCGAGATCGTCCGACCGCTCGTGCGGATGGTGGAGGAGGGCCTGGTCTCACCCGATCATCCCCTGACCTTCGTCGTGCAGGGCGATGCCGGCAAGCTCCCTGCCACGATGGCCACACCACTGGCCGTGGTGCTCACGGAAGCGCTTCAGAACGTGGTCGACCACGCCTACCCGCCCGGTCTCGACGAGCCCAGCGGCGACGAGGTCGGGGGCAGGGTGATCGTCGACCTGTCCAACGACGGGACCCTGCTGCGGGTGCGGGTCATCGATGACGGGGTTGGTCTGCCCGAGGGGTTCTCCCTGGATGCCAGCACCGGGCTCGGCTTGTCGATCGTGCGTACCCTCGTGAGCACTGAGCTCGGTGGTTCGATCAGGCTGTACCGGGCGGACGGTCGAGCCGATCGGCCCGGCACGGTGGTGGACATCGAGGTGCCGTTGACCGGGCAGCCGCCGGACGCGCAACGGCCCCCCGGGGAGGGGGGCCGTTGAGGATCGGATCGAGCTGGCGTCAGGAAGCGCGTCGGCGCTTGGCTGCGAGCCACTGCCGGCGGAGCTTGCGGCGCTCTTCCTCGGAGGTGCCGCCCCAGATGCCAGAGTCCTGGTTCGTGGTGAGCGCGAACTCAAGACAGGGCTCTCGGACCTCGCACTCGAAGCAGACGGCCTTGGCGGCTTCGATCTGCTCGATCGCCGGCCCGGTCGTGCCGACCGGGAAGAACAGGTCGGGATCGGTGTCCCGGCAGGCCGCGAGAGCGCGCCATTCATCTGAAGCTGCGGACAACGCCAGTGAGCGAGAAGCGGTGAGGGCCACGGTGCCTCCACGTCGTCGGGCTCCGCGACGGGTGCGCTCCCGGGAGGGTGAGGCACCAATCGTGAAGCTGTTCACATGCCACCGCGTTGAGAGGGGATCGGCGTGTGGCTGGGACAGAGGGAAGGTACTGAGTTCGTAATCCTGTTTCAAGAGGCTGACCAACAATTTTCCCAGGTTGTGGCCATTGTCACGGAGAGGAGCGTGATGCGCCCGCGAGTGGTCGCTCACCGAGGGGCGTCGCAGGCCGTGCCGCCCGGCAACACCATCGAGGCCTTCTGCACGGCGCGCGAGCTCGGCGCCGACTGGGTGGAGCTCGACGTTCGCCGCACGGCGGACGGCGCGCTCGCCGTGCACCACGATCCGCACCTCGCCGATGGCCGGGCGTTGGTGACGACCCGGGCGGACGAGCTTCCCCCGGAGGTGCCGCTGCTCGAGGCCGCTCTCGTCGCCTGCCGTGGCATGGGCGTCAACGTGGAGATCAAGAACGCGCCGAGCGAGCCGGACTGGGACGAGCGGCGGACGCTGGCCGGCACGGTGGTGGGTGCGCTCAGGGACGTGGAGCTCGACGACGTCCTCGTCACCTCCTTCGACCCCGGGTCGATCGCCCGGGTGCGCGAGCTAGCGCCCGAGATCCTGACCGGCCTGTTGTCGATCGACCTCGGCGATCCCGACCGGGTGCTCGAGCTCGCAGTCAGCGGCGGTCACCGGGCGTTGAACCCCTGGGACCCCTTCGTCACCGGGGAGCTGGTAGAGCGGGCGCACCGGCTGGGTCTGGAGGTCAACGTGTGGACCGTCGACGAGCCCGACCGCTTCACGGAGCTGATCACCTTCGGGGTCGACGGCATCATCACGAACGTGCCCGATCGGCTCCGCGCCCTGCTCGATGGCCGCTGAGCGCGGGCCAGGTCAGCTCGGTGGGATCACCAGGTTCAGCACCCCCGGGCAGTGCCGGAACCGCAGCTCCGTGGTCTCACCGAGGTACTCCCCGTCGACCTGGTAGGGGAACGACCCGTGCCCGGTCACCCGAACCTCCGACAGGTCCGTCCGATAGTCGGTGTGACGGCTGTGGCGCAGGTGCTCACCGCTGCCCAGCGCAGAGGCGGCCAGCCCGAGGAAGGGCACGAGCGAGAGCGTCCGGAAGGTCAGCATCACGAGGCCGCGATCGAGCGTCGCCTCGGGTCCGACCGTGAACGGTCGCCGGCCGAGGTAGGTGTAGGGGTTGGTGTTGAGACAGATCGCGAAGTAGCCGTCATCAACGATCGTGCCGTCCAAGTGGTGCACCGCGAAGCGCGGTCGGGAGCGGTCGTAGTGCCGGAGCCACGTGTCCACCGCGCACCACGCGAACCAGGCGTGGCTCGCCCAGCGCTTGAGGAAGTCGCGCTTGTCGACCTCTGCCACGACCGCCGCGTCGAACCCCATCCCCACGTGGAAGAGGAAGTAGCGACCGTTGACGGAGCCGAGCCCGACCCGGCGGATCGAGCGGCGTGCCAGCGCGTCGATCGTCACCGCGGTGGCCTCGACCGGATCATCGGGCAAGCCGATCGTGCGTGCGAACACGTTGGTGGAGCCTCCCGGGAGCGCTGCCAGCGCGGTGCGGCTTCCGGCGAGGCCGTTGGCCGCTTCGTTGAGCGTCCCGTCGCCCCCCAGCACGACGACCAGGTCGGCCCCGTCCGCAGCGGCACCCTGCGCCAAGCGGGTGGCGTGACCCCGACGGCTCGTCTCGGCGGTGGTCACCTCGTGGTCGGCTGAGAGCGCCTTCTGGATGACGACCCGGGTGCGGGCGGTGACCGATGAAGCGTTCGAGTTGACGATCAGCAGCACCCTCACCGCGGCCTGACGGTAGCAGCACGGGCCTCGGCGTGGATCTGGGCGGATTTGGTCGGCCCGGGGGCGGCCGCGCAGACTGTCGCCATGAACGTTGTCGTCTGCGTCAAGCAGATCCCTGATCCGGCGGAGCCGGGTCAGATGGATCCCGAAACCAAGACACTCAAGCGAGACGGGAAGCTCATCCTCGACGAGTCCGACTCCTACGGCGTCGAGATGGCGCTGCAGCTGGTCGACGCGGCCGGCGGCGGCGAGGTCACGCTGGTGTCGATGGCCCCCAACGGTGAGACCGCGGGCCTGCGCACCGCGCTGGCCATGGGTGCGGCGAAGGCCATCCTGATCAGCGATCCCGCCCTCGCCGGGTCCGACGCCCTGGCCACGGCCAAGGTGCTCAGCGCGGCGATCAAGCGGGTGGAGGGCGCCGACCTCATCCTGACGGCTACGGAGTCCAGTGACGGCTACACGGGCACCGTGCCGGAGCAGATCGCCGGCCTGCTCGATCTGCCATCGGTCACCTTCGCGAAGCACATTGAGATCGCAGACGGCAAGGTGAAGGTGCAGCGGCAGACCGACGCGGGCTACGACGAGGTCGAGGCGCCACTGCCGGCCGTGGTGTCGGTCACCGCGGGCGTGGTCGAGCCCCGCTACCCGTCCTTCAAGGGGATCATGGCCGCGAAGAGCAAGCCTGTCGACCAGCTGACGATCGCCGACCTCGGCATCGACCCGAGCCAGGTCGGCTGGGCCGGGGCCGGCCAGGAGATCGTCTCGATCGAAGCCGCGCCCGCGCGCGACGCCGGTGAGAAGTACGTCGACGAGGGCGACGGCTACCAGAAGATCATCCAGTACCTCGAGAACCTCAAGGTCATCTAGGAGGCCAGCGACCAATGACTCTGTCCAGGATCTGGGTCTTCGCCGAGGCCTCCGATGGGAAGGTCTCGTCCACGACCCTCGAGCTGCTGACCAAGGCCCGTGAGCTGGCTGACACGGTCGAAGCCGTCTACGGAGGCGGCGACGCCGAGGCCATCGCCGCCGAGCTGGGCAACTACGGTGCCAGCAAGGTGTACGCCACCGGCGACCTCGGCGGGGCGTTGCAGGGTGTCCCCGTGGCCGCGGCGATGGCCGCGCTCATCGAGGGTGGCGCCGATCCGGCGGCCATCCTCTTCGGCACCAGCTACGACGGCCGGGACGTCGCGGGACGCCTCTCGGCGAAGCTCGACAAGACGGTGATCACCAACAACGTCGATCTCGAGCTCGACGGCGATTCTCTCGTCTGCACCGAGCCGGTCTTCGGCGGCACTACGAACGTCAAGACCCGCTTCAGCGACGGGCAGCCCTACCTCGTGCTCGTGCGGCCGAAGTCCTTCGCCGCCGAGCCCTCGGGTGGCGGTCCGGCCGCGATCGAGACGATCGCCGTGCCGGACACCGGTCGGGCAGGTGCTGCTCGGGTCCTCAATCGCCACGTCGAAGAGCGAGAAGGCCCGTCACTCGACGAGGCTGACATCGTCGTCTCGGGCGGCCGTGGCCTGGGAGAAGCCGAGAAGTACGCCATGATCGAGGAGCTGGCGAAGCTTCTCGGTGGCGCTCCCGGTGCATCCCGGGCGATCGTCGATGCCGGCTGGGTCCCCTACTCCTACCAGGTGGGTCAGACCGGCAAGGTGGTGAAGCCGACCGTGTACATCGCGGCGGGCATCTCCGGTGCCACCCAGCACATGGTGGGCATGAAGGGCTCGAAGAACATCATCGCGATCAACAAGGACGAGGAAGCGCCGATCTTCTCGATCGCCGATCTCGGCATCGTGGGCGACGTGCACAAGGTGCTCCCCGCCCTGATCGAAGCCCTCAAGTCTCGCTGACCACCCGAGCTCACCGTCGCGTGCGTGTCGGTCCGCAGTTGCGTCGGGCCGATGCGCACGCGACGACTTCTTCGCGATGACGTGGACCAACTGGGCACGGAACCAAACTTGTGCGCCCGTCTCCGTGCAGCGTCCCCGCAGCGAGCGCGAGATCTGCGAGCTCGTGCGGCGGGCGGCCACCGACGGGCGGACCGTGCGGGTGGTCGGCGCAGGTCACTCGTTCACGCCCCTGGTCTGCACGGACGGCTACCTGCTCGATCTGCGTGACTACGCGGCGGTACGCCGCGTCGACACCGTGCGGCGCACGGTCACGGTCCAAGCCGGCATCCCGCTCTGGCGGTTGAACCGGGAGCTGGCGGCTCGAGGGTTGGCCCTCGAGAACCTCGGCGACATCGCCTACCAATCGATCGCGGGAGCCACCCAGACCGCGACCCACGGTACTGGCGCCCGGTTCCGCAACCTGTCGAGCGCGATCGTCGGCATGCGGCTCGTCGACGGGCAGGGCGAGATCGTGGTCTGCGACCGCGACACCCGCCCGGAGGTGTTCGAGGTGGCCCGGGTAGGTCTCGGCGCGATGGGAATCGTCTCCGAGGTCACGATCCAGTGCGTGCCCGCCTTCAACCTGCACGCGAAGGAGCGCCCCGAGCTGCTCGACGAGCTCCTCGAGCGGTTGGACGAGGAGGTCGACGGCAACGACCACTTCGAGTTCTTCTGGATCCCGAACACCCGCTGGGCCCTCACCAAGCGCAATCGCCGCACGAACGAGCCGGTGCGGCCCCGTCCCGCTTGGCGGGCGTGGCGTGACGACGTGCTCTACGACAACGTGCTGTTCGGTGCGATGTGCCGGATCGGTGCCTGGCGCAACCACCTCATCCCCCAGGTGGCCAGACGCCTCCCCTCCAAGGGTCCTGCCGACTACGTCGACGTCAGCTACAAGGTCTTCGCGAGCCCCCGGCTCGTGCGCTTCTACGAGATGGAGTACGCCATCCCTCGTGGCGATCTGGTCGAGGCCCTCCAGCGGGTGCGGGCGCACGTGAAGCAGCTCGGGATGCAGATCAGCTTCCCGGTCGAGGTGCGCTTCGTCGCCGGCGACGACATCGCGCTCAGCACCGCCTACGGGCGTGACACCGCCTACGTCGCGGTGCACGTGTACCGGGGCACCCCGTACGACCAGTACTTCCAGGGCGTCGAGCAGATCATGAACGACTACGGGGGGCGGCCGCACTGGGGGAAGATGCACTTTCAGACGGCGTCGACGCTGGCCCCCCGCTATCCCCGCTGGGACGATGCCCAACAGGTGCGGGCCCGGCTCGACCCTGCCGGGGTCTTCACCACGCCGTACGTCGAGCGGGTGCTCGGCCCCATCGGCGGTTGACCTACGCCGCGTCGGTCGCGGCGACCGCCCAGGCCAGCCCGTCGAGCGGGTCCTCCACGGCCAGGTGGAAGCGCCAGCCGGTGTCGGGCTCCCACGCGTCCCACGCGTACCACCGCAGGTCCTGTGCGATCGCGCCGAGCTCGTCGGGTGGCAGGGGCCAGTCCTCCGCCACACCACCGAGCCAGGCGAGCGCCCACCACGCGTCGAAGCGGCCGCGGGCCATACCCCGACGGCGACCGTGGGCGCCGCCTGACGCGGCGGCCCAGGCCATCCAGGCCAGTGCCTGGCCGGGGGTGAGCGGGGCGATGCGGACCCGGGTGGGACCCAGCGCGGCGATGGCTCCGCACGCATCGCCGCGCACCGCGACCACCGCGGTCCGGCCGTTCGACTCCGCCGCCCAGGCTCGGGTGAGCTCAGCCAGCGCGCTCTGCGTGCCGGGATCGTCGAGCTGCTCGGCGGGGCCGTCGAGCTGGACCGCCTCGCGTGCCGGCAGCGGTGGTGGTGGGAAGTGCGCCTCGTGCGCGAAGTACTCGGCCAACGGGTAGTCGGGCTCCCACGGCTCGAGCGTGAGCGGCAGCTCGATCACCCGGGGGTCGATCCGGTCGTCGGCCGTGAGGTCCTCACCTCGGATGACCCGTTCGTGGGCAGTGATCGCCCGGGTGGGCCCGTCGGAGAGATGGTCGGCGAGCTCGTCCCAGCGGTGCCGTGCCGCGACGACCTCGGTGAGCGGCCCGAGCGAGAGGTGTCCGGCCCCGGGCAGCACCACCCGAGCGGCGATCGGCCCGGGTGCCTCCAACGCCAGCCGGTACTCGGCGTGGGACGCCACAGGCCACAGCTGCCTGCCCCGCTCCAGTGCAGCGCGGCAGCGGTCGCGGAGATCCGTCACGCCCTCCCAGTCGGCGGCCCGGCAGAGCCGGTCGAGGTGGCGAACCAGCTCATCGAGGTCACCGGCCTCGACGAGCTGCTCGTTCACCAGGCGCGAGTCGGTCATGGTCGCACCTGCCGTGGGGCGGGCGGAGGTGCCGGTCGGGAGATCGTGCTGGGCTGCGGACCGGTCATCGGCGTCCTCGGATCAGACCAGCGGCCAGGGGTAGCGGCTCCCGGTCGGATCGGTGGGGAAGCGTCCGGCCTGCACCAGCGCGGCGGTTCGGGCGAGCAGCGCCTCCCGTTCCGCGGGGTCGAGCAACGCGGTGAGCGCCTCGGGGAGCCCGTCGTCGAGCAGTCGAGCCAGGTCGCTGATGATCGACGACGGCAACGGCTCGCCTCCGAACTCCCAGATCACCGTTCGCAGCTTCAGCTCCCGGTGGAATGACAGGCCGTTGTCGATGGCCCAGATCCTGCGGTTGCGGTCGATGAGACAGTGGCCGCTCTTGCGGTCGGTGTTGTTGGCCACCAGATCGAAGGCGCAGATCGTACGGAGCTGGTCGTGGAGGCTCGGGTCCTCGTACATCGTGAAGTAGTGCTGCTCGAAGTCGGCGTCGATGAACAGCTGGAGCGAGCCCTCGCCGAGCGGTCCGTCGTCGATCTCGATCGTGAGGGGGACGATGCCCCAGCCGAGCGCCTCGGAGAGCTCGTACGCGGCAACCTCGCGTCGGTACAGCCGGGGAGGGAAGTCCCACAGCGGCCGTTCCCCGCGGAGAGGCTTGTACACCGCCTCACAGGTCGTGCCGTCGAGACAGGCCAGAACGAGGAAGGTGGCGTTGCTCGACCAGGGCAGGCGTCCTCGCACCTCGATGGTTCCCCGCTCGAGGATCTCCCGCGGCTTCGGCGGCATGTCCGCTACCGGCTCGAGTGGCCGTTGCTGCGGGGGCAGACGTGCCCATCGGGATCCATCGGGCGACCGCAGATGGGACAGGGCGGTCGGCCGGCCCGCACCACCTCGACCGCCTTTCTGATGAACCCGTTCACCTGGCTCCGGGTGAGGTGGAACCGGGCGATCGCCGGTGACTCCTCGGGGTCGTCCATGTCCTCGTCGGGGGGCGCGAGCTCCTCGGCCACGATGAGCACCCGATCGGCGCTCTGCTCGTAGGCGACCGCCAACGAGCCGATCGTCCAGTGGGGGATCACGGGCTCGACCAGCTCGAGCAGCGACGGGTCGACCGGCTCTGCGGGTGGGAGATCGGCGAGGATCCCCGCGAGGTACTCGGCGAGGGCCGCGACCTGCTGCTTCTCGAGACGGAGGGTGACGACTCTGCCCTCCTCGACGGCTTGGAGGTAGAAGACCCGTCGCCCGGGTTCGCCGATGGCACCGGTCGTGAATCGGTCGGGGTGGAGGTCGTACAGGAAGCTCATGACCGCGTCAGCTGACCGAGGTCGTCGCCGGTGGAGTTCGCGCTGAGCAGTGCCGGCCCGTTGCTGCCGTACCAGATCGCCGTCACCGAGCACGGTGAGATGACGATCCGTTGGAACAGGTCAAGGTGGGTACCGACCGCGTGCGCGACCGCAGCCTTGATCGGATCGGCGTGGGAGACGACGACGATCGTCGAACCGGCGTGCTCGGTGACCAGGCGCTGGATCGTCGTCACGACCCGGGTTTGCATCTCGACGAAGGATTCACCCTCGGGAAACCGGAACCCGCTCGGGTGGTGCTGGACGGTGCGCCACGCCGGGAGCCGTCGGAGCTCGGTCAGCTTCCGCCCGGTCCAGGCACCGAAGTCGCACTCGGTCAGCCCGCGCTCGACGCGCACGCGCAGCCCCAGCGCCCGGGCGATCGGGGCTGCGGTCTCACGGGTGCGCTCGAGCGGCGATGCGTACACCGCGGTGATGCCGCGAAGCGACGCGAGCCGTTCTGCCACCTTCTCGGCCTGCTCGCGCCCCTCCGGGGAGAGGTGCAGCCCCTTCGCCCGGCCGGGGAGCACCGCACCGGTCGTGGGTGTCATGCCGTGGCGGACGAACAGCACGATCGACGCGGGAGCGGCGGTCTTCTTCCTCGTGGCCATGAGTGGGGGACAACCTACCAACGGCCTCGCGCTTCGCCGCGGGTCGTAACCTGAAGCGGGTGACGACCGGCGACTCACTCGAACGACTGCATGCCGAGGTGGTGCAGTGCCGCGCGTGCCCCCGACTGGTCGAGTTCCGGGAGCGCATCGGAGCGCAGAAGCGTGCCGCTTACCGCGACCAGCCCTACTGGGCACGCCCCGTGCCGGGCTTCGGCGACCCTGAGGCCCGGGTGCTCGTGGTCGGGTTGGCGCCGGCCGCCCACGGCGCCAATCGCACCGGCCGGATGTTCACCGGGGACCGCAGCGGTGACTGGCTCTACCGGGCGTTGTTCCGCGCCGGGTTCGCCAACCAGCCGACGAGCGTCAGCCGCGACGACGGTCTGCGTCTGCTCGGCGCGTACGTGACCGCACCGGTGCGCTGCGCTCCACCGGCCAACAAGCCCACGCCCGAGGAGCGGGACCGCTGTGCGCCGTTCCTGCGCCGCGAGCTGTCGCTGCTGCAGCAGCTCCGGGTCTTCGTCGCGCTGGGTCAGTTCGCCTATCAGGTGCTGTGTCGCGAGCTCGCGGTCCGTCCGCGGCCATCGTTCGGGCACGGGGTGGAGGTTGTCGTCCGGGATGGACGCACGATCATCTGCTCCTACCACGTCAGCCAGCAGAACACGTTCACCGGACGTCTCACCGAGGAGATGCTCGACACGGTCTTCGAACGGGCGGCGGTGCTGGCTGGAGGCACCGGTCAGGTAGATCGCTCGACCCATCCCGGCTGAGGCGTTCGGATCATTTCCGGAGGAATGAGTCGCGCGACTCAGGTCGATCCCCGTGCGATCTGCGATGTCTGGAGCGTGCAGACCTCCACGGGGTTGTCCAATGGGAAGGCACCGGTCAGGGGGCCGCGCGGGCTGTGGCGGGCGCTCGCCACGGCGCTGGTGGGACCGGACCCCGTGCGGGCCGAGCCGGAGGAGACCGCCCACCTCGCGTACCTCGCCCGCATCCCTGCGGCACCGCCGAAGCTCGCGCTCCACTGCAGCGGCCGGGCGGGTCGGGCAAGGTGATCTCGCTCAACGAGCATCGTCGCCTCCGTCGCACGGCCTGAGCGTCGGAGCCGGATGGTGGACCGCCGGGCGTGGCGGCTACCGTGACCGCCGGTCTTCCCCCCGACGCAAAGGACGTTGCACCGGATGTTCCGACTCCGCCGGCGGCGGCACGCCCTCGTCGCCCTGACGTTGCTCATCGCCCTGACCTCGTGCGTTCGTCCGAGCAACACCCCCACCGCGTACGACGACGTGACCCGCGAGAACTTCCTTGAAGGTTGCACGGGTGTCTACGAGGTGGGCGGTACCACCAGCACGCTCGGTGTCGCCACGGACCAGCGGACCTGTGAGTGCGCCTACGACTGGATCTCGCAGAACGTGCCGTTCGATCAGTTCGAGGAGCTCAACACCAACGCCAGCAAGGACGCTGCGGCGGCCGACGTCCTGCCCCCCGAGATCGCTGACGGCCTCCGGCAGGCGTGCCCTGGGTGGGGGGTGACGAGTCCCTCGACCGCCGGGGTTGGTCCCACCACCTCGGCACCCCGGTAGGCCAGGCGAGCGCGCGCTCAGGCGGTCGCTGAGCTCTTCTTCTTTGGGGCCGGCAGACCGACCCGCACCGCCGGATCGGCCCAGCTCGGCCAGCGCTCCCGGCTCTTCATCGCGAGCTTGCGCATCAGCGCGATCGCACCGGGATCGTCGTCACCGGGCCGGGCCTCGATGGAGCCGTCGGCGATCATCCGGGTGATGATCTCGCGTCCGAGCTCGGTGCGCACGATCGTCAGCGTCCAGTCGTTGTGCTCCCCGATGCCACCACAGGAGATGTCGGCGTGCTCAGCGGCGAAGTCCGGGCAGTGCGTGCACCCCTCACGGGTCCAGGCGTGGCACTCCTTCAGGTTGATCTCGTGGTAGGCGCCGTTGCGCATCCAGATCTGGAAGACGCCCTTGATGTTCATCTTGACGATGTCGTGCTTGTCGAGCCCGTACTTGGCTCGGAACAGCTCCTCGAAGATGGCGTCGTCGAACGTCTTGGAGCACAGCAGCCCGATGTTGAACACGATGGGCTTGCTGATCTTGCCCACCTTGCGGTGCCACATGACCGGCGGGACCGACGACTGACAGCTCATGCCCACCAGTGCGAGCTTGGTGAGCCCCCGCTCGAGCGCCTGGTCGATGGCCAGGGTGTTGGCCGAGTACGTGTACCGGCTCCCCGCCGAGGCCAGCACCTCCTCCCGGTTGGTGGCCACCCCGGGGATGGCCTTCCAGTCGCCGGCCTCGCCGTCGAGGAACGAGGTGAGCGCACCTTCGATGTAGCCCTCCTCCATGGCCCAGATGAGGATGGCCGAGACCAGGCCGCCGTCCTGGCCCATGCGGTGGACCATCTCGTCGCTGGCCCGGGTGAGGAGGATGTCGGAGTAGATCCCGGCCACGTCGTCGGCGCCGCGGTCGTGTCCGAAGAGGTGCTCGTTCGCCTCGGACTCCCAGGAGCGGAAGCGCGGACAGGCCCGGGTGCAGGTAGTGCATCCCTTCTGTCCGTGGACGCAGTCGCCGGGCCCAAGCTCGTCCTCGAGGTGGAACGGTCGATACCCGCCCTGCTCGTGGTCGTAGCCGATCACGTCGTGCGGACAGGAGATCACGCAACCCGCGCAGCCGGTGCACAGCCCGGTGGTGATGACCTCGTCGTAGAGCTCCTTCCATTGGAAGGACCAGCGCTCCTTCTTCACCGGTGCGGTCGTGGCGGCCGCAGGCTCCGTCGTGGTCATGGCATCGGAGGCTAGCGAACGGGCCGTTCGGCGACGCGATCGGAGCGGATGTGCTGGGATGTCGACCATGCCCGTCCGCAGATCGCTCACGCCCTTCGCGTGGCTCTCGATCGCGGCCGCGCTGGTCACGATGGGCATGAAGGCGGCGGCCTACCTCCTCACCGGATCGGTGGGCCTGTTGTCGGATGCGGTGGAGTCATCGGTCAACCTGGTGGCCGCGCTGGTCGCGCTGGTCGCCCTGCGGGTCGCGGCCCGACCTCCAGACGAAGAGCACGCCTACGGCCACGCCAAGGCGGAGTACTTCTCGGCGGCCATCGAGGGAGCCATGATCCTGGTGGCCGCGGGGTCGATCGTCTACGCGGCGATCGACCGGCTCCTGCACCCGGTGCAGCTCGAGCAGCTGGGGATCGGCCTGGTGGTGTCGGTGGTGGCGGCGTTCGTGAACCTGGCGGTCGCCCTGGTGCTGCTGCGCGTCGGGACGCGCCACCGCTCGATCACCCTGGAGGCCGACGGCAGACATCTCCTGACCGACGTGTGGACCTCCGCCGGCGTCGTGGTGGCGGTCGGTGCCGTCGCGATGACCGGGTGGGAGCTGCTCGATCCGATCATCGCCATCGCGGTGGCGACGAACATCGTCGTCGCGGGTTGGGCGCTCGTGCGGCGCTCGGCGTTGGGGTTGATGGACGTCGCGGTGCCCGCAGAGCAGCGTGCGGCGATCGAGAGGGTGCTCGCCTCGCATTCGGGTCCGTCAGTGCAGTTCCACGCGCTGCGGACCCGCCAGGCCGGCCCACGCTCGTTCGTGTCGTTCCATCTGCTGGTCCCCCGGTCCTGGACCGTGCAGGAGGCGCACGACCTCGCTGAGCGGGTCGAGGCGGATCTCCACGCGGTGATCCCGGGGCTGACGGTAGAGGTGCACATCGAACCGCTCGAGGACCCCCGCTCCTTCGCCGACGAGGACCTGGACCGGCTGCCCGTGCCACCCTCTGCCCGGCCCGGAGCTGACACCCCGTCATCGACTCGCCACTGACTTGACCGGGGAGTCAAGATACGGGCATGGACCTGACCTACCCGCCCGAAGCCGAAGCCTTCCGCAAGGAGATCCGAGCCTGGTTGGAGGAGAACCTGCCCGAGGGCTGGTTCGAACCGGGCTTCGAGATGTCGCCCGAGGAGAAGGTCGAGTTCCAGAAGGAGTGGACCAAGAAGCTCTACGAGGGCGGTTGGATCTGCGCGAGCTGGCCGAAGGAGTACGGCGGCAAGGGGCTCTCCACGATGGAGGCCGTGGTGCTCGCGGAAGAGTTCCACCGGGCGAACGCGCCCATGCGAGCGGACTTCTTCGGTGACACCCTGGTCGGGCCGACGATCCTGCAGTGGGGCACGGAGGAACAGAAGAAGGAGTTCCTCCCCAAGATCCTCAAGGGGGAGATCGCCTGGTGCCAGGGCTTCAGCGAGCCCGACGCCGGGTCGGATCTGGCGTCGCTCAAGACCACCGCTGAGCTTGACGGCGACGAGTGGGTGATCAACGGCCAGAAGATCTGGACCACCCAGGGCTTCGTTGCCGACTACATCTTCGTGCTCTGTCGCACCGACAAGGAGGCCCCCAAGCACAAGGGGATCTCCTACCTGCTCTGCCCCATGAAGCAGGAGGGCATCGAGGTGCGGCCGATCGAGCAGATCGACGGTTCCGCCGAGTTCTGCGAGGTGTTCTTCACCAACGCGCGCTGCCCCAAGGAGAACGTCGTCGGTGGTGTGAACAACGGGTGGAACGTCGCCATGACCACCCTGGGCTTCGAGCGCGGCACGTCGGCCACGACGGGCTACCGGCGCTTCGAGAAGGAGCTCGAGGGGATCATCGAGAAGGCCCGCCAGAACGGGAAGAACAAGGACCCGCTGATCCGGCAGGAGTTGGCCAAGGCGTGGTCGAAGGTGCAGATCATGCGCATCAACGGCCTTCGGACCCTGACCGCCGTCCTGCACGACCGCAAGGACTTCGGTGTGGCCGCCCTCGGCGCCACCAACAAGATGTTCTGGAGCGAGTACCACCAGGAGGTGATGAACCTCGCGATCAACATCCTCGGGCCGGAGGGTCAGATCCTCACCGGTGACCCCAGCAAGGAGGAGGCGGTGCCCGGCTACGGAGCCCGGCGGACCAGCGCCCGCTACCCCGCCTCGGTGCTGCAGTCTTCGTTCTTCTTCAGCCGGTCCGAGACGATCTGGGGTGGTACGAGCCAGATCCAGCGCAACATCGTCGGCGAGCGGGTGCTTGGGCTCCCGAAGGAGCCCAAGGTCGTTCCCGCCTGAGTCCTCGGGTGGACGAGGAGGCGGCGCGAGCGCTCGTCGAGCGGGCGCGCGTCGCCCGGTTGGGGACGCTGACGGCCACAGGCCGCGTTGAGCTGGTGCCCATCACCTTCGCGTTCGTCGAGGAGCGGATCGTGACCGCGGTCGACCACAAGCCGAAGACGACCGTGAACCTGAAGCGGCTCGACAACGTGCGCGCCAACCCGGAGGTTGGCGTGCTGTTCGACCACTACGACGACCGTGACTGGACCGCGCTGTGGTGGGTGCGCGTCCGTGGCTTGGCGCACGTGCTCGAGCCTGAGGAGGATCCGCAGCTGCATGCCCGGCTCGTCGACGCGCTCGTCGACCGCTATGCGCAGTACCGCGAACGTCGTCCGGAAGGTCCGGCCATCGTGATCGAGCCGGTGCGATGGCAGTGGTGGTCAGCTCGTTGACGCCGGCCGCCTGAACGGGCGGGGGGTCGCCGTCAGTGCTCGCGCAGGGGTGAGGGCAGGTCCCGCGGATCGAGGTCGGGGTCGATGCCGAGAGCGATGCTGTCCTCGACCTGTGCGATCCCCTCGGCGAGCTCGTGTTCCGCGCGTTCGAGGCGCGACGGCCCCTCCGGTGCGGCGTTGCCCACGTGGACCGTGTCGCGCAGCGGCACCTCTCGCAGCAGCCACGACACGGCGAACCCGACCAGCAGAACGGGTATGGCCCAGAGGAACACGGCGTGAACGCCCCGCGAGAGCGCCTCGATGACGGCGTGGGCGATCGGTTGGGGCAGGCCACGGATGCGCTCGGGGCTGTTGAGCAGCTCGGCCATCGCGCCGGAGTCGCCCCGGGGCAGATCCGCTGGCAGCAGCGCGGGCAGCTCGTGGGAGACGGTGCTGCTCAGGATCGCGCCGAAGATCGCCACGCCGAACGAGCCACCCATTTGGCGGAAGAACGTCGATGCAGACGTGGCCACGCCCAGGTCTCGGAACTCGACGGCGTTCTGCACCGCGAGGATCAGGACCTGCATCACCATGCCGATGCCGACGCCGAGCACGAGCATCGACATCGATGACTGCCAGCGGGGCGTGTCGGCGTCCATCAGGCTGAGCAGGAACATGCCGGAGGCGCTCACTGCCATGCCTGCGATGGGCCAGGCGCGATACCGGCCCGTGCGGGCGATCACTCGGCCCGAGGTGATCGAGGTGGCCATGATGCCGGTCATGAGTGGCAACAGGAGCAGCCCCGACATCGTCGCCGACGCGCCGGTGACCGCTTGCAGGAAGAGCGGGAGGTAGGCGATAGCGCCGTACATGGCGGCACCGATGAGCACGGCGAGCACGGTCGCGACCCGGAAGATGTCGTTGCCGAACAGCCGCATCGGCAGGATCGGTTCGCTCACCCGCCGCTCCCACAGGACGAAGACGGCGAGAATGGCGATGCCGGCGGCGGCGAGACCGAGGATCGTCGCTGAGCCCCACGGGTGCTCCTTGCCTCCCCAGACCGCCACCAGCAGGAGACAGGTCACGCCGGCGACGACCAGCACTGCGCCGAGGAGGTCGATGCGGTGGTCACGTCGCGGGAAGGGGAGCCGGAGCACCGCCGAGGTGACCGCCAGCGCGATCAGGCCGAGCGGGAGGTTGACGTAGAAGATCCACCGCCAGCTCAGGTGGTCGACGAAGAACCCCCCGATGAGTGGCCCCACGACGCTGGCCAGCGCGAACACCGAGCCGAGGTAGCCGGTGTACCGGCCGCGCTCGCGGGGGGAGAGGATGTCGCCCACGATGGCGAACGCCATCGCCATCAGCCCCCCACCGCCGATGCCCTGCAGCCCCCGGAAGGCGATGAGCTGGGTCATGTTCTGGGAGAGTCCGGCGAGCGCGGAGCCGACGAGGAAGATGACGATCGCAGCCTGGAAGACGATCCGGCGCCCGTAGAGGTCGCTGATCTTGCCGTACAGGAGCGTGCTAGTGGTGGAGGTGAGCAGGTAGGCGGTCACCACCCAGGAGAGGTGGTCGAGTCCGCCGAGCTCGCCGACGATGGTGGGCAGCGCGGTGGCCACGATCGTCCCGTCGAGCGCGGCGAGGAGCATGCCGGTGCCCAGGCCGAGGAAGACGAGGAGGATCTGGCGGTGGCTCAGGCGGTTGTCGCTGGCGCCGGTCGGTGCGGACGGCTGGTCGGTCGGCAAGGTGGCTCCTGAGGAGACGCGTCAGTGAGCTTGAAAGCACTTGTAGTCTGCAATGAACTTGTTGTAGTCTACAACTAGTGGCTGCTGTGAGGTCAACTGGCGCTTTGGTGACCGGGCAGACGCGGTCGAGAGACGCTGCCAAGACGGTTGAACCGCTCGCACCGGACAGCCCCGAAGCGCGCATCGGTGTGGCCTGGCGGGAGCTGCGCCGAGGCGCCTCGATGCAGGCGATGCGGGATCGGCTCTACGGCGACCTGCTCGACCCGGCCCAGGTCGATGCCCTCGATGTGGTGCACGTCGGCGCGAAGCGGATGAGCGAGCTGGCGGAAGCCCTCCGGGTCGACGCCTCGACCGCGACTCGCACCGTCGACCGGCTGGTTGCGAACGGGCTGCTGCGGCGCACCTCCGCGCCGGATGATCGTCGGGTGGTGGTCGTCGAGATGACCCCCGCGGGCCGTCGGCTCCACGAGAGGCTCTCCCGCCGGCGGCGGGTGATGCTGCTGTCGGTGCTCGAGGAGTTCGATCCCGATGAGAGGCTCGCGCTCGCCGAGCTGCTCGAGCGTCTCGTGCGGGGCGTCGACCGCTACGTCACCGGTAGGTGACCGCCGTCACGCACGGTTGGCAGGGGCGCGCGCGGCGGGGTGCGAGGCAGCGGTTAGCCTCGGCAGGTCATGTCCAGCCCCCCCTTCCCCCCGGGGGATGGCGAGCACCTCTCCCGGCCCCGTCGCGGTCTGCGGCAGCGCCTGCTGGTCGGCTCGGGTGTTGTGGTCGTCGTCGCCCTGCTCGCCGGCGTGGCCGTCGTGGGCTACGTCTGGTGGCGCTTCAGCCAGATCCAGCGGGAGGACCTGGCCGTAGCCGATGCGGGCGACCGGGAGCCGAAGAACTACCTGATCGTCGGCTCCGACTCGCGTGAGGTGATCGACGAGCGTGACCCTGACGCTGCTGCCTTCATCGGCGACCACGGCGAGGGCGGCGGCAAGCGCAGTGACACGATCATGATCGTGCGGGTCGACCCGCTCGCCGGCACGATCGACATGCTCTCGTTCCCCCGGGATCTCTGGCTCCCGATCGCAGGGACCGACGGTCGTGAGCGCATCAACACCGCGTACGGCTACGAGGACGGTCCACAGCGCCTGATCGACACGATCCATCAGAACTTCGGCATCGAGATCAACCACTACATCGAGGTCGACTTCCGCAGCTTCAAGGGGGTCGTCGAGGCGGTCGGTGGGGTGCCGATCTACTTCGACCGCCCGATGCGTGACACCAGCTCGGGCCTGTACGTCGAGACGCCCGGATGCGTGAAGCTCGACGGCGAGCAGGCTCTGGCCTTCGCCCGAGCCCGCCACCTGCAGTACCGGGACGCCCGCGGGCGCTGGCTCGACGATCCGACCGGAGATCTCGGCCGCATCAGCCGGCAGCAGGTCTTCATGCGACGTCTCGTGGACCGTGCCGCGGCGGCGACCGGCGGCTTCGACCTGAAGACGATGAACAGCCTGCTCTCGTCGATCGCGCCGAACCTCAAGGTCGACAAGGGACTGCAGATCAGCAAGCTGCTCAACCTGTCCAAGCAGTTCAAGCAGTTCAGCGGCGACCAGCTCCGCACCCACACCCTGCCGGTGGAGCCGTTCACGACCGCGGGAGGCGCTTCCGTCCTCCGCCTCGATGAAGTGGCGGCCGAACCGATCCTCGACATCTTCCGGGGCGGGACCGCCCCGTCGACCGACGCGGCATCGCTCGTCGTGGAGAACGGCAGCGGCGTCTCGGGTCAGGCGGCCCAGGCGGCCAAGGCGCTGCAGGCACTGGGCTTCACGGTGACCTCCACCGGCGACGCGTCGACGCGGCTGAGCCACACCACGGTCCGCTACGCACCGGGCGCGCAGGTCGCGGCGACCCAGATCGCCCGCCTCCTCGCGAACGGCGCCGCCCTGCGGGAGGACCCGTCGCTGCCTCCCGGCCAGGTCGTCGTCGTGACGGGCAGCGACTTCAAGATCCCGACGACCATCGTCACCACGGCGACCACGACCGGATCGCAGGGACAGGCTTCGGGAACCACGACAGCTGCGTCGGGCACGGCAGCCACGTCAGCGGCGGCATCCTCGGAAGGGAGTACCGGGCCCGGCGAGCCTGACCCGGTCGGTGTGGTGCCGGGTGACGCGCCTGAGGGAGTGAGCTGCGGCTGAAGAGGCCCTACGATCCTGTGACCGTCCGACCGGGGAGGGGAGGTCGAGGCTGTTGACGGCGCAACCGATGCATCCGATCAGTCGCCGGGCGTTCATCGTGGGTGCGGTGGCCGCCGGCGCGGTGGCTTGCGGCGGCCAGTCCTCTGGGCCGGGGCGCCAGGATGTCGGCGCAAGCACAGCGGTCCGTACGGCGGCACCTCCACCGCCGCTGCCCCGCTCGCCGTTCAGCCTCGGGGTCGCGTCCGGCGATCCCCTCCCTGACAGCGTCGTCCTGTGGACCCGCCTGGCTCCCGACCCGTTGCGTGGTGGGGGCATGCCGTCGACGGACGTCGACGTCGAGTGGGAGGTGGCCGAGGACGAGACGTTCGCCGACGTGGTGGCGGCTGGGGTGGCGACCGCGGAGCCCCGCTACGGCCATGCGCTGCACGTGGAGGTCTCCGAGCTCGATCCCGACCGCTGGTACGCCTACCGCTTCCGGGTCGGTGAGCACACCAGCCCTGTCGGGCGCACCCGCACCGCACCTGCTGATGACACATCCCCGGAGCGGTTCCGCATCGCGGTCGCCAACTGTCAGGATCTCCAGGGCGGCTACTACCTCGCACACCGCGACATCGCAGCGCAGGACTTCGACGCCGTGCTCTTCCTCGGTGACTACATTTACGAGGTTCCCGGTGTCGACGATCCCGAGCAGGCGCTGGCCGAGCGCCGGTACCTCGGTTCGCGCTTCCCCGAGACCCTTGACGACTACCGGGCCAGGTACGCCCGGGCCCGTCTGGATCCGGACCTGCAGGCGGCCCACGCCGCGTGCCCCTGGATCGTGACCTTCGACGACCACGAGGTCATCAACAACTACGCCGGTCGCGATGGAGCCCTCGGAGGGAAGGGGCCGGCGTTCGCGGCCCGTCGTGCCGCCGCCTATCAAGCGTGGTGGGAGCACATGCCCATCCGCACGCCACCCCCCGAGACTGACTCGGTCCGGGTCCACCGCGACCTCCGCTGGGGCGATCTGGCACACCTCTTCGTGATCGAGACCCGCCAGGACGCGGACCCACCACCGTGTCGTGAGACGTCGAACTTCGACCAGGGACCGGGCTGCCCCGAGCGGCTGGAGCCGGCACGCAGCGCTCTCGGAGCCGAGCAACGGGAGTGGCTCTTCAACGGGCTCACCTCGAGCACGGCGACCTGGACGCTGTTGGGCAATCCCGTGCTGCTCGCCGGGCTCGACGTCTCCGATCCCGGTGAGCCACCCGAGTACTTCCTCGAGGTCTGGGACGGCTACCCCGTCGAACGGCGGGCGCTCGTGGAGCACCTCGCTGACGAGCGCGTGCCGAGCCCGGTGGTGCTCACGGGCGACTACCACGCGGCGTTCGTCAACCTGGTCAAGCCGGACCCGTGGGACCCGGACTCGCCGGTGGCGGCTCCTGAGCTGCTCGCCACCTCGGTCAGCTCGGGGCTGTACGTCCACGACTACCGGGCGAAGAACCCGCAGGTGCTCTGGTTCGACGGCCAGCACCACGGCTACCTCGACGCGGAGGTCGGCCGTGAGCGCATCGTGGCCCGGTTCCGCGGCGTGGGGGACGTGAAGGATCCCAGCTCCCCGGTCACCACGGTGGCCACCTTCGAGATCACCTCGGGCAAGCCCCCGCAGGTGCGCCAGATCTGAGCACGACAGCTCCTGCAGCGCGCGGCGCGCCCGCGTGCACGGGCGGTTCACCCAGGATCAGCGAGCGCCCTCGGCAGGATTCGAACCTGCGCACACGGCTCCGGAGGCCGATGCTCTATCCCCTGAGCTACGAGGGCGGGAACCCGGATGCTAGCGGGGGAGCACGGTGGGGCTGCAACGGCGTCGAGGCGGTCGTCAGGCCGCCGCTACGATCGACCGGTGATCCGCGATCAGCTTGCCGATGCCCTCCGCGGCGTGCTCGCGACCCTCGAGGTCGAGCCGATGCCGGTCGAGATCCACCTGGAACGTCCAGCCCGGCGTGAGCACGGGGACTGGTCGAGCAACGTGGCCCTCACCACGGCGAAGCGGGCGGGCTGGAACCCACGGGAGCTCGCCGGGGCGATCGCTGAACGTCTGGAGGCAGCCCGCCCGGCCCACGTGAAGCGGGTGGAGATCGCCGGACCGGGGTTCGTCAACTTCCACTTGGCGGAGTCCTGGTTGCACGACGTGCTGGTCGAGGTGGTGGAGCAGGGCCCGACCGGCTACGCCCGACACGACATCGGCGCGGGCACGCGGGTCAACATCGAGTTCGTGAGCGCCAACCCCACCGGTCCCCTGCACGCCGGGCACGGCCGGGGCGCGGCCTACGGCGACTCGCTCGCCCGGGTGATGGCCCGCTGCGGCTACGAGGTGCATCGGGAGTACTACCTCAACGACCGTGGAACCCAGATGCAGCTCTTCGCGGCGTCGCTCGAAGCCCGGCGCAAGGGTGAACCGGTGCCTGAAGGGGGCTATCAGGGCGACTACATCGCCGAGTGGGCCGCCGAGATGCCCACCGGGGTCGACGTGCTCGAGTGGGGTGAGGCCCGTGCGGTCGAGGACCACCGCCAGACCCTGGCCCGCATGCACGTGCACTTCGACACCTGGTTCAGCGAGCGCTCGCTCGTCGAGTCCGGCGCCATCGTGCAGACCCTCGCCGATCTCTCCGAGCGCGGGGTCATCTACGAGGCGGACGGCGCCACCTGGCTGCGCAGCACCGCCTTCGGTGACGACAAGGACCGGGTGCTCATCAAGAGCGACGGCGAGTACACCTACCTGCTCCCCGACATCGCCTACCACCGCGACAAGTTCGCCCGGGGGTTCGACCTGGTGATCGACGTGTGGGGCGCCGACCACCACGGCTACGTGCCGCGGATGCGTGCCGCCCTGCAGGCGCTCGGCCACGACCCGTCCGAGTTCGATGTCCAGATCACCCAGCTCGTCAACCTCTTGCGGGGCGGCGAGCCGGTGCGCCTCTCCAAGCGGGCCGGCGACATCATCGAGCTGCGCGACGTGCTCGACGAGGTCGGGCCCGACGCGGCGCGTCTCACCTACCTCCTCCAGTCCATCGACAGCCCCCAGACCTTCGACTTCGAGGTGGTCAGGAGCCAGGCGATGGACAACCCGGTCTTCTACGTCCAGATGGCCCACGCCCGCATCCGCTCCATCAAGCGGGTCGCTCGCGAGCGAGGGGTCGAGCGGGTGCCTCTCGAGCAGGCTGATCTGTCGCTGCTCACCCATGACCGTGAGCTCGACGTGCTGCGGTCGCTGTCGGAGCTTCCCGACACGCTGCTGGTGGCCTGTCAGGACCGGGCCCCGCATCGCATCACCACCTGGGTGCGGGAGCTCGCGGGCGCCTTCCACGGCTTCTACCACGACTGCTACGTGCTGAGCGATCAGGTCGCGGCGGAGCTGACCCAGGCGCGCCTGTGGCTCGTGGAAGCGGCGGAGATCGGCCTGGCCATCGGGCTGGACCTGCTCGGCGTGGAAGCCCCGGAATCGATGTGATGACCAGCTCCTCCTCGCCACTGCCGTGGTCGTTGCTCCCCGACCACGCGTCCGTCGGAGCTCGCGGACATCTGCTCATCGCTGGCTGCGACACGGTCGAGCTCGCGGCCCAGTTCGGCACGCCGCTGTTCGTCTACGACGAGGCGCACCTGCGGGCCCGCTGCCAGGAGGCGGTGGCCGCGTTCGGTCCAGGGGTGAGCTACGCGACGAAGGCGTTCCTCTGTCGGGCGATGGCACGCCTCGCGTTCGAGGAGGGCATGCATCTCGACGTCTCGACCCGGGGTGAGTACCACGTCGCGCGCGCAGCCGGGGTGCCGGCAGACCGGCTCGTGCTGCACGGGAACAACAAGTCGCTCGACGAGCTGCGCACCGCGCTCGAGGAGGGCGTGGGCAGGGTGGTGGTCGATTCCTTCGACGAGATGGACCGCATCGAGCAGCTCGTGGCTGAGGGCTGCCGGCCACCGCGGGTGCTGATCCGGATCACCCCCGGGGTCGAGGCTCACACCCACGAGTTCATCCGCACCGGCCAGGACGACTCGAAGTTCGGCTTCCCCGTCTACAGCGGTGACGCCGACAGGGCTCTCGACCGGGCGATGGCCTCAGGGGGGATGGACCTGGTCGGCATCCACGCGCACATCGGAAGCCAGGTGTTCGAGGCGCAGTTCTTCGAGCTCGCGGTGGAAGCGCTGGCGGGCTTCGTGAACGCGCACCGCCTGCCGGAGTTCTCGCTCGGTGGAGGGTTGGGGGTGGCCTACGTCGAAGGGGAGCGTGCGCCCAGCATCACCGAGTGGGCGGCCGTCATCCACCACGCCTGTGAGGTCAACGGCATCACCGCCCGGGTCACCGCCGAGCCGGGACGGGCCATCGTCGCCGCCGCGGCGGTGACGCTCTACACGGTTGGAACCATCAAGGATCTGCCTGGCATCCGCACGTACGTGGCCGTCGACGGCGGGATGAGCGACAACCCGCGTCCGGTGCTCTACGGCAGCGGGTATGAGACGTTTCTGCCGCGCGCCGTCGAGGCGCCGCGTCCGAAGGTGGTGACCGTCGTCGGCAAGCACTGCGAGTCAGGGGACAAGCTCGTCATCGACGGCCGGGTTCCGGAGGACCTGCGGGTGGGTGACCTGCTCGCCACGCCGGTCACGGGCGCGTACGGTCATTCGATGGGGTCGAACTACAACAAGGTCACCCGGCCCGCGGTGGTCTTCGTGCGGGACGGGGAGGCCCGTCTGGTCGTCCGGCGGGAGACCCTTGACGATCTGCTGCGCCTCGACATGTAGGGGCGATGGTGACTGACCTCTCCTTCTTCGGCACCCCGAGCTGGCAGGCACCGGGGCTCACCTCGGTCAACCGGCTCCCGATGCGGTCACCGCTCGTGCCGTTCCCGGACGCCAGCACCGCCCGTGCGGGTGACCGTGGCGCGTCACCGTGGTTTCGGAGCCTGAACGGCACGTGGCGGTTCAAGCTGTTCCCCTCACCCGAGGCGGTTCCGATCGAGGTGACCGACCCGTCGATCCACGATGGCATCGGCAGCGGTTGGTCACCCATCGAGGTGCCCGGCTGCTGGACCACCCAGGGATGGGACCGTCCCATCTACACGAACGTGCGCATGCCGTTCCGCGGCCTGCCACCGAAGGTGCCGGCCGAGAACCCCACCGGGGTCTACCGAACCGTGGTCACCGTGCCCCGCTCGTGGAAGGGGCGGCGCATCGTGTTGCAGATCGGTGGGGCCGAGAGCGTGGTGTACGTGTACGTGAACGGCGAGCCGGTGGGCATGGGCAAGGACAGCCGACTGCCCAGCGAGTTCGACATCACCTCCCACGTGCGGCTCGGTGCCAACACCGTGACCTGTGTGGTGGTGCGCTGGAGCGACGCCAGCTACCTGGAGGACCAGGATCACTGGTGGCACGCCGGGCTCGAGCGTGAGGTCTACCTCTACAGCACCGGCCACACCCGAATCGACGACGTGCGGGTGCGTGCCGGGCTGGGTGAGGCGGGTGAGGGGACGCTCGACGTGCGCACGACCGTCGGGTTCGGCGATCGGGCTGAGCAGGTGGCGGGTTGGTGGGTCGAGGTGGCGCTCGAGACTCTCGACGGCGAGTGCCTCACGACCGGCTCGCTTGGCGGCGAGGTGCCCCATGTGCTGACCCCGTACCTGTTTTGGGGCCACCACGTGCACGTGCGAGCCGGGGTCGAGGGGATCGAGGCCTGGTCAGCGGAACGCCCGGTGCTGTACCGGCTGCTGGTCTCGCTGATCGACCCGGCTGGCGTCACCCGTGAGGTGGTCACCCAGCGGGTGGGCTTCCGCACGGTCGAGGTGCGGGACCGCAAGCTCCTGGTCAACGGTCAGCCGGTGATGATCCACGGGGTCAACCGCCACGACCACCACCCCGAGCGTGGTCGGGCCGTGACGGTCGAGGACATGCGGGAAGACCTGCTCACCATGAAGCGGCACAACGTCAATGCACTGCGGTGTGCGCACTACCCGAACGATCCTCGCCTGCTCGACCTGTGCGACGAGCTGGGCCTGTACGTGATCGACGAGGCCAACGTCGAGTCGCACGCGTTCATCACCAGCCTCTGTGACGATGCCTGCTACCGCAGCGCGATCCTCGAGCGGGTGGCGCGGATGGTCGAGCGGGACAAGAACCATCCCTGTGTGATCGCCTGGTCCCTCGGCAACGAGAGCGGATACGGCGCGGTGCACGACGCGGCAGCGGCCTGGGTGCGCAGAGCCGATCCGACCCGGCCGTTGCACTACGAGGGCGCGTTGCTCGTCGACCTGAACGCCGAGGCGCCGGTCACCGACATCGTCTGCCCGATGTACGCCCCGGTCGAGGAGATCGTGGCGTGGGCGAGGTCGAGGCGTGACCGGAGACGGCCGTTGATCCTGTGCGAGTACTCCCATGCCATGGGCAACTCCAACGGCGGTCTCGCGGGGTACTACGCGGCGTTCGAGCGCTACGAGGGTCTTCAGGGCGGGTTCATCTGGGAGTGGAAGGATCACGGCCTGCTACATCGCGATGCAGGGGGTGAGCCGTTCTTCGCGTACGGCGGTCAGTTCGGCGACGAACCGAACGACGCCAACTTCGTGGCCGACGGGTTGGTCGGCCCCGACGGCACGCCACACCCGGCGCTCACCGAGCTCGCCTACCTCGCTGCGCCGGCCCGGGTCCGGGCGGGCAGAGCCGACCTGCGCGCCCGTCGGCTGATCGTCGAGAACCGTCAGTGGTTCCGTGACCTGTCCTGGTTGCGGGCACGCTGGGAGGTCACGGTCGATGGTCGACGGGTCGCCGGGGGAGAGCTGCCTCTCCCGGAGGTCCCACCCCAGGGGAGCGCCACGGTCGAGGTGCCGTTCGAGCCACCCGAGCTGGGCGCGGGTGAGGAGGCCCATCTGACGGTGCGGTTCGTCACCCGGCACGACGAGCCCTGGGCAGGGGAGGGACACGTCGTCGCCTGGGAACAGTTCGCCCTGCCGGTCCGGGGCGGCCGCCGTCGGAAGCCGTCGTTGGAGCCTGAAGCGGCGCGAGCCGACGCGGTGATCGATCCGCTGTCCGGAGCGCTCTGCTCGCTGGCGGTCGACGGGCGGGAGCTGCTCGACTCGCCGGTGGCGCTCACCATGTGGCGGGCGCCGACCGACAACGACGGGCTGAAGCTCCTCCGTGATCGCGACGACGGATGGACCGACGAATCGACCAAGCCGCTCGCTCGGTAGCTCGACTGGGGGCTGGACGCGGGGCAGGTGGTCGGTGCCGCGACGCAGCGCACGGTGCTGCGCGATGACGGGGTGATCGTGCTCGATGGTCGGGTGGAGGTGCCCGAGCCGTTCGACGACCTCCCCCGGATCGGGGTCACCTTCAGCGTCGCCCCCGGGTTCGAGCGGCTGGAGTGGTTCGGCCTCGGCCCGCACGAGACCTACCCCGACCGGCGGGCCGGCGCAGTGGTGTCGCGCTGGGAGTCGACGGTGACCGGGCAGCTGGTGCCGTACCTGGTCCCCCAGGAGCACGGTCTGCACCTCGACACCCGTTGGATGGCGCTCGAGCGGCTCCGCACTCCCGAGGACGACCCCACCCCGCCGCTCGGGTTGCTCGTGGTGGCGACCGGTGAGCCGTTCGCGTTCTCCGCCGGGCATCACCGCGCCGAAGACCTCTGGCGGGCACGACATCTCGTGGAGCTGCAGGCCCGGGCCGAGACCGTCATCCACCTCGACGTCGCCCACCGGGGGCTCGGCACCCTCAGCTGTGGCCCGGACACCGCAGCGCGCTACCGCATCGGCCCGGGGACCTACCAGTGGCGCTGGCTGCTCGCGGTCTACCACCCGCACGACGTCGACCCCGGAGCCCTCGCCCGTGCCCTCGCCGCCAGGCGGTAGCCCCGGCCGGCAGTAGCCTCGGTTCGATGGACGGCTCACTCGTGCGCGTCGGCCTGCTGGGTTGTGGCACGGTCGGCACTGCCCTCATCGGTCTGCTCCAGCGGCAGGCCCCGAGCATCCACGCCCGCACCGGGCTGCTCTTGGCGATCCAGCGGGTGGCGGTGCGCAACGCGTCGAAGGATCGCGGGGTCGACCTGCCCCCCGACGTGTTCACCAACGACCCCCAGCAGGTGGTCGCCGCGGACGACGTCGATGTCGTCGTCGAGGTCATGGGCGGCATCGAACCCGCGCGGACGCTGCTGCTCGACGCCGTGAAGGCCGGCAAGCCGGTCGTGACGGCCAACAAGGAGTTGCTCGCCAACGTGGGCGCGGAGATCTTCGCTGCCGCCGAGGTCGCCGGCGTCGACGTGCTGTTCGAGGCCGCGGTGGCGGGGGGCATCCCCCTCGTCCGACCGCTGCGCGAGTCGCTGCTCGGCGAACCGGTCGAGCGGGTTCTCGGGATCGTCAACGGCACCACCAACTACATCCTCACCCGCATGACGGAAGCGGGTACCTCCTACGCCGAGGCCCTAGCGGAAGCCCAGCGCCTGGGTTACGCGGAGGCTGATCCCACCGCCGACGTGGAGGGCTTCGACGCGGGAGCGAAGATCTCCATCCTGGCGAGCATCGCGTTCGGCGTGAAGGTCGTGGCGGGCGACGTCTATCACGAGGGCATCTCCGCGTTGACGGCGGACGACATCTCCTACGCGACCCGCAAGGGGTACGTCGTGAAGCTGCTCGCGATCGCTGAGCGGTTCGACGCTGAGGACCGACGGGTCGGCGTGCGGGTGCATCCGGTGCTGCTCCCCGCGACCCACCCGCTGGCCTCGGTCCGGGAGAGCTTCAACGCGGTCTTCGTCCAAGGGTCGGCGGTCGGCGACCTGATGTTCTACGGCCGGGGGGCGGGTGGTGACCCGACGGCGAGTGCGGTCCTTGGTGATCTGATCGACGCGTCGATGAACCTCCGCAAGGGAACGCACGCGGGCATCGGAGCGCTCGCGCCGGCGCGCATCCGGCCGATCGACGATCTCGAGTGCGCCTACTACCTCGGGCTCGACGTGGTGGACCAGCCCGGCGTGCTCGCCGCGGTCGCCGGCGTGTTCGGGAGGCACGGCGTGTCGATCGCGTCGATGGAGCAGGAGGGGCGCGGGGACGAGGCACGCATCGTGTTCATCACGCACACCGCGCGGGAGCGCGATGTGCAGTCGACGGTGACCGAGCTGAGTGATCTCGACGTGGTGCGCCGGGTCGGCAGCCTGATCAGGCTCGTCGACGAGGAGGTGTCATGAGGGGCGGATCGGCGTGAAGTACGTGAGCACCCGGGGCGCGGCACCCGTGCTGGAGTTCGCTGACGTGCTGCTCGCCGGGTTGGCACGCGACGGCGGGCTTTACGTTCCCGAGAGCTGGCCGTCGCTGGAGCCGGGCGCGCTCGAGCGCTTCGCCGCCGCCTCCTACCCGGAGATCGCCACGGAGGTCATGTGGCCCTACGTGGAGGGCAGCCTCGACCGCGACACGTTCGAGGCGCTCGTGCGCGACAGCTACTCGACCTTCGACACCCCCGAGGTCACCCCCTTGCGCGACCTGGGCGAGGGCGTGTGGCTCCTCGAGCTGTTCCATGGCCCGACGCTCGCCTTCAAGGACGTTGCCCTCCAGCTCGTGGGTCGGCTCTTCGACCATGAGCTCCGGCGCCGTGGGGAGCGGGTGACCATCGTCGGCGCCACGTCCGGTGACACCGGTTCCGCGGCGATCGAGGCCTGCCGTGACCGGGAAGCGATCGAGATCTTCATCTTCCATCCGGCCGGCCGGGTGAGTGAGGTGCAACGCCGGCAGATGACCACCGTGCTGTCACCGAACGTGCACAACATCGCCATCGAGGGCACCTTCGACGACTGCCAGGA
The DNA here is from genome assembly GCA_037478855.1 of Acidimicrobiales bacterium. Classification (GTDB taxonomy): domain Bacteria; phylum Actinomycetota; class Acidimicrobiia; order Acidimicrobiales; family Acidimicrobilacustridaceae; genus Rhabdothermincola. The sequence continues at coordinate 29,170 of JBBFLY010000020.1, forward strand.
CCTGGTGAAGGCGCTCTTCGCGGACGAGGAGCTGCGCGATCGGCATCACCTCGCGGCGGTGAACTCGATCAACTGGGCCCGGGTCATGGCGCAGATCGTGTACTACGTCGTCGCGGTGGCCCGGCTCACGGGCGGGGCAGGACCGGTCGCGTTCGCAGTGCCGACCGGGAACTTCGGCAACGTCTTCGCCGGATACGCCGCACAGCGGATGGGGGTGCCGATCTCGCAGTTCGTCGTGGCGAGCAACCGCAACGACATCCTGACCCGGTTCCTGTCGACCGGGACGATGACCATCCACGACGTCCACCCAACCCTGAGCCCGAGCATGGACATCCAGGTCTCGAGCAACCTCGAGCGCCTGCTGTTCGAGCTGTTCGGTCGCGACGGCGCGCAGGTGGCCGAGCTGATGCTGCGCTTCCGGTCCGAGGGGACCGTGACCATCGATCCCGACTTGCTCGCGGTGCTCCGCGAGCACTGGTCCGGTGCCCGAGTGGACGACGACACCACGCTGCGCGTCATCGCCGACCTCTACGACCAGCGCGGCGTCCTGATCGACCCCCACACCGCCGTCGGGCTTGGTGCCGCGCGACTGCGCCGACGCGATCCCTCGCAGCCGATGGTGGTGCACGCCACCGCCCACCCGGCCAAGTTCCCCGATGCCGTGCAGGCGGCCACCGGGATTCGGCCTGCGCTGCCCGACCGACTGACCGATCTGTTCGAGCGACCCGAGCGTTACGAGACGCTGCCCGCCGATGTGGCGGTGGTGCGCGCCCACCTCGAACAGGTGCTCGGCGGTCGGTGAGGCGGGCTGCTCCCCGAACCGCGGAGCCGGTTTTCCTGGCATGATCAGGTGATGAAGTACGTGGTGTGCGTGCCCGACGGCTGCGCTGACGAGCCGGTCGACGCGCTGGACGGTCGTACCCCCCTCGAGGTCGCGGAGATGCCCACGCTGCGCGAGCTGGCAGCCCGGGGCGAGGTCGGTCGCGCGGAGGTGATCCCTCCGGGGCTACCGCCGGGCAGCGACGTGGGCAACATGTCGATCTTCGGCTACGACCCCGCCCGCTATCACACCGGTCGTGCGCCCATCGAGGCCGCAGCGTTGGATCTCAAGCTGGGTCCTGACCGGGTCGCCTACCGCTGCAACCTGGTGACCATCGGTGAGGACGGCACGATGGTCGACTTCGCCGGCGGCCATCCCTCCTCCGAAGAGGCCCGCAAGGTCATCGAGGCTCTCGACAACGAGCTCGGCGGGGACGGGGTGGAGTTCCACGCCGGTGTGGAGTACCGCCACATCATGGTGGCACCGGCGGCGTGGGCCGAGGCCACGTGCGTGCCACCTCACGACCTCACCGACAGACCCGTGGTCTGGCCGACTGGCGCGGCCGCTCCCCGCTTGCGGGCGATCATGGACGCGTCGCGCGCCGTCGTCGGTCGCTTCGGGCTGAAGGCCAACCAGGTGTGGCTGTGGGGGCAGGGGTTCCAGCCGCAGATGCCCTCGTTCGCCGATCGCTTCGGACTCGACGCTGCGCTGTGCAGCGCGGTCGACCTGGTGCGGGGTCTCGGGGTGCTCACGGGAATCGAGGTCCTCGATGTCGAGGGGATGACCGCTGGATTCGACACCGACTACGCGGCTCAGCGGGAGTGCGCGCTGGACGCGCTCGCCGACGGTGCGGATCTGTTCATCATCCACATCGAAGCCACCGACGAGGCCGGTCACGCCGGCGACGTCGGTGAGAAGGTGCGCTCGCTCGAGCGCTGGGACTCGCTGGTGCTCACCGGGCTGGTCGCAGGTCTGGATCGGCTCGGCGCGTGGCGGCTGCTGCTGCTCCCGGACCACGCCACCCCGCTGAGGCTCAAGACCCACACCGCTGATCCGGTTCCCTACCTCCTGGTGGACTCCACGGCCCCCGGTCCCGGTGGCGTCTACAGCGAGCGGGCGGTCGCCGGACTGCCCGCCGTGGCCGGCCACGAGCTGATGCCCCGCCTCGTCGGCCGCGCCGGGGCGCGAACGCCCGGCTGACATCCGTCGTGCGCGGCCTGCCCCGGCCGCGGTCTGCGCAGGGGCAGCACCGCCGCACTTCCGTCAGATTCGCGCCACATCGCGCAGCAGCCCCGACGCGAACGGGGCCGCCGACCCGGAGGTCGACGGCCCAGGCCGCGGTCGGAGTGGATCGTCAGCCGGTGACCCGAGGCTGGGCGCTGTGCGCCCCCGCTCCTGCGGTGGGAGCCGGTCCGGCGCCCTGCGCGGTCGTGCTGGGAGCGGTGCCGGAGCTGGTGCCGACCACCACCGAGTTGACGATCACCTGGAAGGGGTTGGACTCGCTGTCGTCGGGGAAGGCGCCGACGGCGAAGACCTGGAGCAGCTGTCCCTCGGTGATCTGCACGTCATCGAGGTTGGCGACCGTCACCGAGCCGTCGGCGGAGGTAACGGTGAAGTCGTAGGAGCCGGCGGGGAGATCGGCGCTCTGGACCTGTCGCTGTGCCAGATCGTCGATGCCGGGTCCGCCGTTCACCAGGATGTCGACCGTGGGGGCGTTGGCTGCGTGGTAGACCGCGACGTGACCGGAGCCGGTAGCGGTTTCGGTGACGGTGTTCGGGTAGACCGCGAGGTTCGGGCTGCCCCCGGTGAGGTTCGCGACCACCGAGACGTTCGCTCCTGCAGGTACCTCCGCCCCGTTCAGCGCGATGAGTTCGGCTCCGTCGCAGGTGCCACTGGACGCGGCGTGCACCGTCAGGTCGTAGGTGCCGGCATCGACGTCGACGGGTGCAACGCCGCCGAAGGGCACGTCGGAGAGGAGCTCGATGCTCCCGTTCGCACAGACGTCGACCGAACCGACGCTCGGGATGCCGTGCACGACGTAGACGGTGGCCTGGGTTTGCGTCCCGGAGGGCGAGGCAGGGAGGGTGACAACGGTCGCCGCCAGCCCGATGGCGAGGGCGGCTCCTGCCGCCAGGCTCGCGCTGCGAATCGGCTTGGACATGGGGACTTCCTGATGAATGGGGAACGGGTGTCCACTGCTTGATACGGAGGTGACCCCCGATGTGGATGACTCGGCGGCTGGTTGACGGGTGGAGGGGGCGGCGGCGCGTCCATCCGCCCGGTCCGCTCCGGGCGGGAGTCGGCGCCGTCGTCTGCAGCGGCGGGCGACGCATGCGTGGATGTTGCCTCGGGTCTTGGGGGGCCGGTAGCATGAAGGTGTCGTCGCAAAGGGGGCTGCGTCGCTCGGACGAGCGAGAGTCGAGCAAGCAGCTGCGACAGCACCGCATCACACCGCGTGCCTGTGAACCACGGCGAGGTCTTCCAGCTCTTCTGAGCACCCGCACCGGACCGGGGAGCGGTTCCAGCCGGTGGGATCCCGACGTTGCCCCTTGATCTTCGTACCCACGGTGGGTGGCGCCTGAGCACCCGAGGCGGACCTCCCGAGGAGACTTCACCGATCAGAGACCGAAAGAGGTGCCCATGAGCGTGGACTCCCAGCAGCTCGAGCTCGAGCGCGCGGCACTGGAACGCAAGGATCGAGAGGAGCTGAGCGCCATCGCGGTCGCGTTGGGTGGCAAGCCTGGCTCCCGGGCCCGAAAGGCCGAGATCGTCGATCTCATCCTCGAGCTGGCAGGCGTGACGACGCCTACGAACGCCGAGGAGGGCAACGGCTCGTCCGAAGCCAAGCCCAAGCGGACCCGTCGGAGCAGGAACGGCGACTCCGAGGAGGCCTCCGGCTCCGAGCTGGCGGGCGACGGCGAAGCCGTCTCCTCGAGCGGTGAGGAGCCACCCGGGACCGCGGGGGACGACGTCGCGTCGGCCGCTGAGAACCGGGTGGAGGCCGACGCCACCGGCGATCAGCCCACCGGGGAGGCCGTGAGTGCGGCCGCGCCTGAGCCAGCCGTCGGGACCGTCGCCGAGCGCGAGACGACATCGGGAGAGCCATCCTCCTCGGGAGCGTCGGCCGAGACGGCCCCATCCGGAGACCGCAACGAGCAGGACCGTGCCGCGGACGGCGGCGCTGGTGCCGGCAGCGCCGAGGGCGACCGCAGCCAGCGGGCTGGACAGGGCCAAGCGCCCGGCAACCGGGGCGAAGGCCAGCGCGACGAGCCGGAGCCGGGCAACCGGCGTCGACGTCGCCGTGGCCGGGATCGCGACCGCGATCGCGACCGGGGTGAGCGTCCGGAGGAGCAGTGGCAGGGTGAGCCGGTGGAGGTCGAGGGCTACCTCGACCTGCGCGATGAGGGCTACGGCTTCCTGCGACTGAAGGGCTACCTGCCGAGCAAGGACGACGTGTACGTCTCGGTGAAGCAGGTCCGGCAGTTCGGGCTGCGCAAGGGCGACCGGGTCAAGGGCGCTGCCCGCCCGGCGGGCCGCAACGAGAAGAACCCGGCCCTGCTGCGGATCGACCAGGTCAACGGTCTCGACCCCGAGCTGGCACGTCAGCGCCCCCGCTTCGAGGACCTCACCCCGCTCTTCCCCGACGAGAAGCTCCGCCTCGAGACCCCGGACGATCCCACCAACATGACGGCGAGGATCATCGACCTGATCGCTCCGATCGGCAAGGGCCAGCGTGGCCTCATCGTCTCGCCCCCGAAGGCCGGCAAGACGACGATCATGAAGCAGATCGCCCGCTCGATCGAGACCAACAACCCCGAGGTGCACCTCATCGTGCTGCTCGTCGACGAGCGGCCTGAAGAGGTCACCGACATGCGTCGATGGGTGCGTGGCGAGGTGGCGGCCTCCACCTTCGACCGCCCCAGCGACGAGCACACCATGGTCGCCGAGCTGACGATCGAGCGGGCCAAGCGGATGGTCGAGGAGGGCAAGGACGTCGTGATCATCCTCGACGGCATCACGCGGCTCGCCCGGGCGTACAACCTCGCTGCGCCCGCGACCGGTCGGATCATGTCAGGTGGCATCGACACCGGTGCGTTGTACCCGCCGAAGAAGTTCTTCGGTGCTGCCCGCAACATCGAGGAGGGCGGTTCGCTCACCATCCTCGCCACCGCGCTGGTCGAGACCGGCTCGAAGATGGACGAGGTGATCTTCGAGGAGTTCAAGGGCACCGGCAACATGGAGCTTCGCCTCGACCGCAAGCTCGCAGAGCGACGGATCTACCCGGCCATCGACGTGGACGGGTCGTCGACCCGCCACGAGGAGCTGCTGTTCGACCGCAAGCAGCTGCAGATGGTCTGGAAGCTGCGTCGGGTGCTCAGCGGTCTCAGCGAAGGTGGGAGCGGAGCCGGTCTCGAGATGCTCATCGACCGTCTGTCGAGCTTCAGGACCAACGACGAGTTCCTGGCCGAGGTGGCCAAGGCCCCGTCGGTTGGCGTCTAGACCGATCCGGTGGGCGGTGGCGGGAGTTGCCCGCCCGCAGTGATTCCCGGCACACTGGCCCGTCCCACCCCACTGACTGGAGTCCGTGCGATGAAGGCAGACATCCACCCCGAGTACGTCCCTGCGACCGTCCGGTGCTCGTGCGGCAACACCTTCACCACCCGGTCGACGAAGGCCGAGCTGCACGTGGAGCTGTGCAACGAGTGCCACCCCTTCTACACGGGCACCCAGAAGCTGGTGGACACCGGCGGGCGGATCGAGAAGTTCGAGAGGCGCTACGGCAAGCGCCGCAAGCGCTGACCGGGCCGACAGGGAGGCGACCGTCCCACTCGACCCCGAGCAGAGAGCCCGCCTCCTCCAGGCCAAGCTGCGTGCCCTGGTCGGCGAAGCGGGTCTGGTTGACACCGGCGATCCCGCGCTCGAGCCGGTCGGCTTCCCCGCGGGCGCCGCGCTCCGCCAGGCTGGGCGCGCGTTCGTGCTCCTCGATGAGCCCCGGGGACGCGGTCTCGGCAGAGCGATCGCCTGGGCGATCCAGCACGACGCGGGTGAGGTGCACCTCCTGGTAGAGGAGAGCGCCGGCATCTTCGCCCGTCAGGCCCGCTACTTCCGCCGGGCGCCAACCGTCTGGCAGGTGAGCGGTCGTTCTCTGGTGCCGGCAGCACCCGAGCCGCTCCAGCCGCCGCTGTCACCGCCTGAGGAGGCCCTTGATCTCGTCGGTCTGCTCGCGGAGGAGGGCGTTGACATCGTCATCGAGCACGGTGAGGTCCGGGGCGAGATCCTCGGCTTGGAGATCGCCCGCATCGTGGTCGACGAAGCGGGAGCACGGATCGAGGTCGGAGTGGGTCGCCACGATCGTGAGGCGTTCGCGCTGGTCCACGGCGACCTGCCGACCCGGGACGCGCTGCGCAGCGTCATCGACAGCGTGCGTCGCCAGCGTCAGCCCGGTGATCTTCGACATCCCCTCGCCCGGTTGGCTCCTGAGCGGTGGATGCGGTCGGTGCTCATGGCCGAGCCGGAGCGCATCGGTGCCCGATCGCTCGAGCCGGTCGAGCCGACCGTCCCCCGTGACAGCGTGAAGGACGTGGTGGCGGCGGTCGCTGTCGGAGTCGACCGCGATGACCGACCGGTCGTGGTCGCCTGCTCGGTCGGCATCGACTTGGACCTCGTACCCTCCGCCGCTGACGCCCGCGCCGCCCACGCCCCCGGGGCCCGACTGCTGCTCGCCGTGCCACCCCGTGACGCGCACCCCGTGACCAAGCGCTTGGCCGCCGCGCTCGACGAGCCCGCGGAGATCGTCGAGATCGCCGGCGACTGGCGCGCCTGACCGCCCCTCTACCCTGGGAAGCATGCACGACCGGCTTGCCGAGCTCGAGAAGGAGTACGTCGAGGTCGAGGCGCGCCTGGCGGATCCAACCGTGCTGGCCGACCAGTCCCGCTATGCCGAGACCGCACGTCGCTACCGGGAGCTCGAGGAGATCGTGGTGCGCTACCGGCGGCTGCGGGATCTGCGCAGCGACCTGGACACGGCACGCGAGCTCTACGCGGAGGCCGACGCCGGCGATCGGGCGTTGCTGCGCGCGGAGATCGACGACGTGGAGCGCCAGATCGCCGAGCTCGAGGAGGCGATCAAGTTGCTGCTGCTGCCCCGCGATCCGAACGACGACAAGAACGTCATCGTCGAGATCCGCGGCGCCGAGGGCGGTGAGGAGGCGAACCTGTTCGCTCGGGACCTGTTCGAGATGTACCGCGCGTACGCGTCTCGCATGGGCTGGACGTTCGAGCTGCTCGGCTCGAACCCCTCTGATCTCGGAGGCTTCGCCGAGGTGTCGTTCCTGCTGCGTGGCCCCGGGGTGTGGAGTCGCATGAAGCACGAGGGTGGCCCGCATCGGGTGCAGCGGGTCCCGGTCACCGAGTCACAGGGTCGCATCCACACGTCCTCCGCGACCGTGACTGTGCTGCCCGAGGCCGATGAGATCGAGATCGAGATCGACCCGAACGACCTCCAGATCGACGTCTACCGCTCGTCGGGTCCGGGTGGTCAGTCGGTCAACACGACGGACTCTGCGGTGCGGATCACCCACAAGCCGACCGGCATCGTCGTGTCGATGCAGGACGAGAAGAGCCAGATCCAGAACCGGGCCAAGGCCATGAAGGTGCTGCGGGCCCGTCTGCTCCAGCGCGAGCAGGAGCGCCAGCAGGCGGAGCTGTCGTCAGCTCGCAAGGGGCAGGTCGGAGGCGGTGGTCGATCAGAGAAGATCCGCACCTACAACTTCAAGGAGAACCGGGTCACCGACCATCGCATCGGCTTGACGCTCTACAAGCTCGACAAGGTGCTCGGTGGCGAGCTCGACGAGATCGTCGACGCGCTGGTCGCCGATGAGCGCAGCCGTCAGCTGCAGGCAGCCGGCTCGGCAGCGTGAGCGGGTCGGAAGCCGTCACCTGGCGCGCCTTCTTCGACGAGGCCGTCCGTCGGCTGACGGAGGCCGGGTTCCCGTCGCCACAGGTCGATGCCCGGCGCATCGTGGAACGAGCTGGGGGGTTCGAGCCCGCGGAGTGGTACCGCGGCCTCGACGAGCACGCCACCCGGAGAGGCGTGGCGTTCTTCGATCGCATGCTCGAGCGGCGACTGGCCGGTGAGCCCCTCCAGTACGTGCTCGGTCGATGGGGGTTTCGGACGCTCGACCTGCTGGTCGACCGGAGAGTGCTGATCCCGCGCCCGGAGACCGAGGTGGTGGTCGAGCACGCGGTCGCCGAGCTCGACCGCTTGGCGCAGGCGACTGAGCGCCCGCTGGTGGCCGCTGATCTCGGGACCGGATCGGGCGCGATCGCGCTCTCGCTGGTCGCAGAGCGATCGCGGGTCGAGGTGTGGGCCGTCGACGTCTCGCCAGAAGCCCTGGAGGTGGCGGGCGCGAACCTGGCCGGGCTGGGGCAGCGGGCGTCACGGGTCCGACTGGCTGAGGGGGACTGGTTCGGTGCGCTGCCCGGCGAGCTCCGGGGCGCGCTCGACCTGGTGGTGAGCAACCCGCCGTATGTCGGTGCGAGCGAGGAGCTGCCGGGAGAGGTGATCGACTGGGAGCCGGGCCGGGCTCTCATCGCCGGACCGGTGGGAACCGAGGCGCTCGAGCACCTGCTCCGTGAAGCGCCGCAGTGGCTGAGCCGCCCCGGAGCGGTCGTCCTCGAGCTCGCCCCATCGCAGGCCGAGAGGATGCGCCGGCTCGCCGAGATGCTGGGCTACGACGAGGCTCGTGTGGAGCCGGATCTCACCGGCAGGCCGCGGGTCCTCGTCGCCCGGCTCAGGTCGTGAAGGTGATGCTGTTCACCAAGCGGTCGAACGAGGGGTGGTCCTGATAGGCGGACTGTGACTGGATGACGTAGAGCATCTTCCCTCTGAGCACGAGCAGTGCCCGGGCGGTCGCCGGCTGACCGCCTTGCTTGAGGCCCTTGACCGTGACCAACAGTGCGGGTTGTCCGCGGAAGGTCTTCTCCGTCACGTCCTTCGACAGGGTGCCCCCGAGCGCCTCGGCCCAGCTCTGAGCGAACGTCCGGAGCTGCTCCTGCTTCGGGGTGGCATCGCTGACCGGTACCTCGCTGTAGGAGACGCTGAGCGTCGTCTCGGCTCCGACGTCGGTGTGGATCCGATCCATGCGACCGTCGTCGGCCGGTGGGTAGGGCTGGAAGCCGTCGAGGACGTCACCGGGGAACATCGCGGTGAAGCCACCGTCGGCATCGTCGTAGGGCTTCCAGCCGTCGTACTCCGGTCCCTTCAGGCCGGGTACCTGGTCGCGCACGGCGTCGACCACCGCGGTGTCGTCGCCCGTCACCCCGAGCAGCACGGCGAGCACGCCGATGAGCAGCACCCCCCCGAGGCCGATGAGTGCCAGGGTGCCGAGCCCCCGCTTCTTGGCCGGTGCCGGTCGGGCGCTGACGCTCGCCGGGATGGATGTCGGGTCGGTCATCCGGGTGCCGCACAACCGGCAGTGGGTCTCCTGCTCCTTGTGGGCCGCTCCGCACGAGGGACAGCGGTACTTGGCCATGGTTGAAAACTAGCCCTCCTCCGGGCTCGGCGATTGGTCGACGGGCAGCCCGCGGTCGTGTCGCCTAGCGCCCGGCGGCTACCGGGCGGGCTCGACGAGGATCTTGGCGTGCCCGTCCGGGTGGGCCAGGTCATGAAAGGCGCCGGGCACCTGCTCGAGGCTCACCTGGCCGGTGATGAGGGGAGCGACATCGATCTCCCCCTCGGCGATCGACCGGAGGGTGTCGGCGAACTCGACCGGGTCGTAGCCGAACGCGAAGCGGATCTCGAGCTCTTTCACCACGGCCCGCATCGGCCGGACGGTGTCGGGTTGCATGCAGACGCCGACCACCACGATCTGGCTGCCACGCGGCGCGGCTCGCATCGCGGTGTCGAGCAGACCGGGGGCGCCGACGGCCTCGAACAGCACGAGCGGCTTGCGACCGTCGAGGCCGCGCCACACCTCGATGGGCTCGTCGACCTGCGGATCGACCGTAGCGTGCGCCCCCATGGTCGCGGCCAGCTCCCGCCGTCGCGGTGAGAGGTCCGCGGCCACGATGGGCTCGACGCCTCTGAGTGCGAGCGCAGCGATCGTGGCCAGGCCGACAGGGCCGCAGCCGAGGACCAAAGCGGCCGTCCGCGCACCGGCGTTGGAGCGGTTCACGGCGTGCAGGCCGACCGCGAACGGCTCGGTGAGGGCGGCCGAGCGGGGATCGAGGCCGTTGGGGACCTTGAGGGCGAGGGGGTCCGACAGCACCATTAGCTCTCCGTAGCCGCCTGGGTACCGGTTCGAGTAGCCGATGGCGTGCAGGCCGGTGGCGTCGAAGGTGACGGGGATCGACACCACGATGTCGCCGACCGCGCAGTTAGCGGTGCTCTCACCTAGCTCGACCACCTCACCACAGAATTCATGGCCCATCACGACATCGCGGGCGGGATCCATCACCCTCGGTGCGGGCATGCCGCCCGGGGTAGCGTCGGATGCCTCCAAGGCCATCTCGACCATCTCCTCGGCGTGGTCGAGCGCGTGCAGGTCCGAGCCGCAGATCCCACAGGCCAGCGTTCGTACGAGCACCTGTGCCGGACCGGGCGACGGGTCGGCGATCTCGTCGACGACCAGCTGACCTCGGCGCATCACCACTGCTCGCATCGTGTCCCCCTCGTGTCGTAGCAACCGTAGCGTCGACCGGCGCGCCACGGCGTCGGGTGCTCTAGAGTCGCACCATGTTCGGGAGCAGGAAGAAGGCGGTCGACGGCGTTGCGAAGCTGAAGGGCGTCTCGTTCTTCGACGGCTTCACGGACGAGGAGCTGCATCGGGTCGCCGAGCTCGCGGATGAGGTCGAGGCGGAACCCGGTGCGGTGCTGGTCGACCAGGGTCGGGTGGGCCTCGAGTGCTACGTGATCCTGGAGGGCAACGCCAGCGTGTACTACGGCGATGAGCACGTGGCCACCGTCGGGCCTGGTTCGATGGTGGGGGAGATGGCGCTCATCGAGCACCGACCGCGCAACGCCACTGTCATCGCCGACACCCCGATGAAGCTGCTCGTGTTCGACACGAAACACTTCAAGCAGCTGCTCGAGGAGATGCCGAAGGCTCACGATCGGGTGATGGAGATGCTCGCTGCGCGCCTTCGGGCTCGGCAGAGCCAGCAGTGAGCCAGGCCCTCTGTCCCGGCTGAGCGGCACCACCGGCCATGGCCGTCGTCCGGCACCTCCGCTCAGCAAGGGTGATCACTCCCGCTGATCAGGTCAGCTCCACCTCCCCCGACGAGGTCAGCCGGGCTCTGGCGCCGACCATCTCCTCGTCGATCAGCGTCCGCATCGCCGAAGGGTCGGTCGTGACGCCCCACGCCCGTCGTCCGTCGCCGGTGAGGCAGGCCAGCAGGCCACGCTCTGGCTGTCCCTCCCGGTCGTGCATGACCGTGTAGGTCTCGATCTCGACGCTGCCCTCATGGTCCTCAGCAAGCTCCCGGCTCGGGAGCGCGTCCACCTCCTCCTGCGGCTCTGCGTGGCGGAAGCGTCCGGCAGGTGGCGGTTCGGTGGAGTACACGCCGAAGGCGTGCTTGGTGACGTAGCCACCGTTGGCGGTGCACAGCCCGAGCGAGCCGGGGTCGTCGCGCAGCACTCCGGCCATGGTGGCGATGGCGTGCATGACGTAGTTGTTCCACGGACCGCCGGCGAAGCTCATCCCTCCCGTGACCGTCAGCTGGCGATCGAGACCGAGCCCCAGCTCCCGGGCGGCGAGCTGCACGGCAGCCGGGAAGCAGCTGTAGAGGTCGACGTGAGCCACGTCGTCGATCGTGACGCCGGCCAGGTCGAGCGCCGCCCGGCCGCCGAGCCGGATGGCGGGCGAGGAGCGCAGGTCGTTGCGGCTTGACAGGAACCAGTGGTCGTGGGCGTCGGCTCCGGAGTGGAGGAAGATCCAGCGATCACGTGGGACGCCGAGGGCCTCCGCCCGCTCTACCGAGCAGAGGATCAGACCGGCGCCCTGCTCGACGTTGTTGTTGGAGTTCATCAGCTTCGTGTAGGGGAAGCCGATCATCCGGTTCTCCGCTGATGGCGTGGCGATCTCGTCCGCGGTGTACGCACGCTGGATCCAGGCGTAGGGGTTCGTCGCCGCCACCTCGGAGAAGCGTGCCCACAGCTCGGCGATCCTCCGGCGGTGCTCGCCGACGCTGAGGCCCTGCTCCGCTCGGAGCGCGATGTCGAACATGGGGTAGATCTGGATGGGCAGGAAGATCCCGCGGGCCACCTCTGCGGGATGGCTCAGATCCCGGTCCTCTCCGACCTGGATCGGTCGCGGGGTCTCCGCCGGTTGGACGGTCCACCCCAGGTCGCCCCCGACCTTCTTGGCCTGGGTGCGGGTGCGCCACGCCTCGCCGCCGGTGAGCAGCACCAGGTCGTTGCGACCGGCCTGGATGTCGAGGGCGGTGCGGTTCACGAGCGTCTGCACGTAGTTGCCGCCCATCACCGTGTACTCGGTCGTGCGGGGACGGGCACCCACCCGCTCGGCCACGAGCGCTCCAGGATCGAGGTAGCGCCACGACAGCTGGTTGATCACCCGGATCGAGTCCGCGCCGCTCAGGATGTTGCTGCGGCCGGCGTCCTGCTCCGCGCGGCGCAGGGCTTCGGACATCAGATCCACCGGCTCCAGCGCGGGCTCGCCGCGGTCGACCCGCTGGGTGATCTGTCCGACCCCGATCAGAATCGGCAACCGTGGATCCACCTCTCCTCCTCGTCCGCAGGCGCGTCTTGACCGACCGGTCAAGAGTATTGGCGGTGGAAGGCGTCACTACAATCGGAGCATCGACGTCCTCGTGGTCTGCACCGGCAACATCTGTCGCTCCCCGATGGCAGAGGCGCTTCTGCGGCACCGTCTCACTGAGCGTGGTGTCACGGCGCGGGTCAGCTCGGCCGGCATCGCGGCCGAAGGCCGACCAGCTTCGGCGTCAGCGATCGAGGTCATGGCCGAGTTCGGCCTCGACATCCGTGGGCACCGCAGCAGTCTCCTCACCGCTGAGCGGGTTGCCAGTGCCGACCTGATCCTCGCCATGGCCCGCGAGCACGTCCGCGAGGCCGTGGTGCTGGTGCCCGACGCCTTCGGGCGCACCTTCACCCTGAAGGAGCTGGTGCGCCTCGGCCGCGAGCGTGGCCCCCGGGCTGCGTCGGAGAGCCTCAGCAGCTGGCTCGCTCGCATGCACGAAGGGCGAACGCCCCTGGCACATCTCGGATCGTCTCCCGATGATGACGTCGCCGACCCCATCGGTCAGCGGATGGCTGTCTACGAGCGCACCGCGGACGAGCTGGTGGAGCTCACCGACGCGCTCGTCGAGCTCGTGTGGCGGAACGCCCCGGAGCCGGACACCTCCCGCCTCACACCCCTCTGAACTCAGGAGACCCAGACATGCCATGGCCCGCCGAACGAGACACGGAGCTGTTCGCGCTGATCGACCGTGAGCTCGAACGCCAGAACACCACCCTGCAGCTGATCGCGTCGGAGAACTTCGCCTCGCCGGCGGTGATGGAAGCCACGGGATCCGTCCTCACGAACAAGTACTCCGAGGGCTATCCGGGCAGGCGCTACTACGGCGGCAACCAGCTCATCGACGAGGTCGAGGATCTGGCGCGTCGGCGGGCCATGGAGCTGTTCGGCGCCGAGCACGCCAACGTGCAGCCGCACTCGGGCGCCAACGCGAACCTCGCCGTCTACCTGGCCGTGCTCGAGCCGGGCGACAAGGTCATGGGGATGAGCCTCGACCACGGTGGCCACCTCACCCACGGATCACCGGTGAACATCAGCGGGCGGTACTTCGACTTCGTCTCCTACGGGGTCACGGCGAGCGACGAACGGATCGACTACGACCGGGTGCGCGAGCTGGCCAGGGCTGAGCGACCCAAGCTCATCATCGCCGGCGCCACCGCCTACCCGCGGATCATCGAGCCGGCACCGCTGCGGGATATCGCCGATGAGGTCGGTGCGCTGCTGATGTTCGACG